>NZ_JAZDCX010000024.1:0-100844 GCF_036323805.1 Streptomyces rubellus | reverse complement strand
CGGCCCCCCCCTGCTGTGCAACGTCCCCCCCCCACCGCCGGGTGCCGCCCCCGGTGGGGGCGGCACCCGGAGACCGGTCCGGCCGGCCCGCGCGGCGGGCCGGCGGCTCAGCGGCCGGAGAAGGCCCTCAGAAGGCGGATTCGTCCAGCTCCATGACCGACAGGTCGGTGGCCTCGGCGATCTGCCGCTGGACCGTGACGCCCGGCAGGACGTTCGCCGCGAAGAACTTCGCCGCGGCGATCTTGCCCGCGTAGAACGCCCTGTCCCTGGCGGAGGCGTCCGACAGCTTGTCGGCGGCCACGGCGGCGCCCTTGAGCAGCAGGTAGCCGACGACGACGTCACCGGAGGCCATCAGCAGCCCGGTGGTGTTCAGGCCGACCTTGTAGATGGACTTGACGTCCTTCTCGGTGGCGGCCAGGTCGGTCAGCATGGTGCCGACGATGGCCTCCAGGTCGCCCGCGGCCTTCGCGAGCCGGTCGCGGGCGTCGGCGAGCTCCTCGCCGCCGGCGGCCTCCGCCAGGAACTTCTTGATCTCCTCGGACAGGGCGGTCAGTGCACGGCCCTGGTCGCGGACGATCTTGCGGAAGAAGTAGTCCTGGCCCTGGATCGCCGTGGTGCCCTCGTAGAGGGTGTCGATCTTGGCGTCCCGGATGTACTGCTCGACCGGGTACTCCTGCAGGTAGCCGGAGCCGCCGAAGGTCTGCAGGGACTGGGCGAGCTGCTCGTAGGACTTCTCCGAGCCGTAGCCCTTGACGATCGGCAGCAGCAGGTCGTTGAGGCGCTTGGCGTCGGCGGCGTCCTCGCCGTTCGCCTCCTTGACCTGCACCTCGTCCTGGACGGTGGCGGTGTAGAGCACCAGGGAGCGCATGCCCTCGGCGTACGCCTTCTGCAGCATCAGCGAGCGGCGCACGTCGGGGTGGTGGGTGATGGTGACGCGCGGGGCGGTCTTGTCCGTGGAGCGGGTAAGGTCGGCGCCCTGGACGCGCTCCTTCGCGTACTCCAGCGCGTTGAGGTAGCCGGTGGAGAGGGTGGCGATGGCCTTCGTGCCGACCATCATCCGCGCGAACTCGATGATCTTGAACATCTGGCGGATGCCGTCGTGCTTCTCGCCCATCAGCCAGCCCTTGGCGGGGGTGTTGGCGCCGAAGGTCAGCTCGCAGGTGTTGGAGGCCTTCAGGCCCATCTTGTGCTCGACGTTGGTGGCGTGGACGCCGTTGCGCTCGCCGAGCTCGCCGGTGGACCAGTCGAAGTCGTACTTCGGCACGATGAACAGCGACAGGCCCTTGGTGCCGGGGCCGTGGCCCTCGGGACGGGCGAGGACGAAGTGCACGATGTTCTCGGACATGTCGTGCTCGCCCGAGGTGATGAAGCGCTTGACGCCCTCGATGTGCCAGCTGCCGTCGTCCTGCCGGACCGCCTTCGTGCGGCCGGCGCCGACGTCGGAGCCGGCGTCGGGCTCGGTGAGCACCATGGTGGAGCCCCACTGCCGGTCCACCATCAGCTGCGCTATCTTCCGCTGCTCCTCGGTGCCCTCCTCGTGCAGGACACCGGCGAAGGCCGGACCGGAGGCGTACATCCACACCGCCGGGTTGGCGCCGAGGATGGTCTCGGCGAAGGCCCACAGCAGGGAGCGCGGGGCGTTGGTGCCGCCGACGCCCTCCGGGATGCCCAGCCGCCACCACTCGGCGTCCATGTACGCCTGGTAGCTCTTCTTGAAGGCCGCCGGGACCGGCGCGGTGCCGGTCTCCGGGTCGAACACCGGCGGGTTGCGGTCGGCCTCCTCGAAGGAGGCGGCCAGCTCGTTCTCGGCCAGCCGCGCGACCTCGGACAGCACGCTCCTGGCGGTCTCGACGTCCATCTCCGTGAACGGGCCGGTGCCGTACACCGTGTCACGGCCGAGGACCTCGAAGAGGTTGAACTCGATGTCGCGGAGATTCGACTTGTAGTGCCCCATGGCGACGGCTCCGTAGTGGGATAGACAGGGAGGAGGGGAGTCCTCGTGGCATGCGCGTACCGATAAGTAGCTCCCATGATGCTACCCGTCGGTAATAAGAATCAACCCCACGCCTCCCGACTGTGACCGAACTCCCCGTGCGGCTCGTTCCCCCGGACCGTACCGGGCCGCCGCGCCGCTGTCCGGGGAGATCGCGAAGCCGGGGCCGGAAGCCGCCGGTACGGGCATGGGGCGGCCGGGGAGTCAGTACTCTTGCGTCCATGTACGGCTACGACCAGACCGGAAACGCGGGCCGGCACACCGGCCACCCGGGCCACGGCGGTCACCCGGGGCACTCCGGGCACCCTGGCCAGGGCGCGCACGCCGGACAGCAGCAGCACTACGCCCAGCAGCAGCCGCCCTACGCCGAGCAGCCGCTCTACCCCGAGCCGTCGCCGCCCTCGCTGGCCGAGGCCGTGAAGGCCTTCACCACGGGCGCGATGACCCCGGAGGACTTCCAGGCGGTCTTCGCCACCTCCAAGGTGTACTGCCCGCGCGGCGACACCCCCGGCTTCCTGGCGCTGCACAACACCCAGCAGCCGGTGATCCCGATGTTCACCACGCTCAAGGAGCTGCGCGCGTACGCGGGCAAGGAGTCCAAGTACTTCGTCATCACCGGCGCGGAGGTGCTCGACCTGCTGCCGTCCGGCTACGGGTTCGTGCTGGACATGGAGGGCGAGCACCGGATCGTCTTCGACGCCAAGGCGGTGGAGGAGATGGTCGACTTCGCGATGCGCCGGATGTACGGCTGAGGCCGTGGCCTGCTCCGGGCGGCCGCCGGGGGGAGCGGTGCGCTGGCCTTCGGTTGAACATTGAAATATCCTGGGTGTCCCAAGACTTCCCGAGGAGGTCCCGATGCCCGCGATCACCGCCGAGAACCCGCTCGCGCTGCCGCGTGTCCCCGTCCCCGATGGCCCCGCCGCCGAGACCGCGGCCGCCCGTCCCGTCCTGGCGGTGTCCACCGCGCCCAGCGGCTTCGAGGGCGAGGGCTTCCCCGTCCGCCGCGCCTTCGCGGGGATCGACTACCGGCACCTCGACCCGTTCATCATGATGGACCAGATGGGCGAGGTGGAGTACGCGCCCGGCGAGCCGAAGGGGACCCCCTGGCATCCGCACCGGGGGTTCGAGACCGTCACGTACCTGATGGACGGAACGTTCGTGCACCAGGACTCCGCCGGCGGCGGCGGGGTCATCGGGGACGGCGACACCCAGTGGATGACCGCCGGCTCCGGACTGCTGCACATCGAGGCGCCGCCGGAGGAGCTGGTCGTCAGCGGCGGCCTCTTCCACGGGCTCCAGCTGTGGGTGAACCTCCCGGCCAGGGACAAGATGACCGCCCCGCGCTACCAGGACATCGGCGGCGGCGCGGTGAAGCTCCTCAGCTCCGCCGACGGCGGCGCCCTGCTGCGGCTGATCGCCGGCGACCTCGCGGGCCACGCCGGGCCGGGTGTCACCCACACCCCGATCACCATGATCCACGCCACGGTCAGCCCGGGCGCCGAGCTCACCCTGCCCTGGCGCGCGGACTTCAACGCCCTCGCCTACGTCCTCGCCGGCCGCGGCACGGCCGGCACCGAGCGCCGCCCGGTCGAGCTGGGCCGGACCGTGGTGTACGGGCCGGGGGACACGCTGACCCTGCGCGCGGACGGGAAGCAGGACTCGCGCACACCGGACCTGGAGGTCGTCCTGCTGGGCGGGCGGCCCATCCGGGAGCCGATGGCGCACTACGGGCCGTTCGTGATGAACACCCACGCCGAGCTGGCCCGGGCCTTCGACGACTTCAGGGCCGGCCGGCTGGGACGCGTCCCGGCCGCCCGCACCCGGCCCGGCGCCCCGGACGGCCGCCCGTCGGCCGCCGCCGCGGGGAGCTGACGCCGGCTAGCGCCCGGAGGCGCCCACGGGCTCCGCGGGGGAGCGCGCGTCCTCGCGGAGCTCGAACCAGATGGTCTTGCCCCGGCCCACCGGCACCACCCCCCAGGAGTCCGCCAGCATCTCCAGCAGCAGCAGACCGCGGCCGCGGGCGGCCAGCTCACCGGGGTCGCGGCGGTGGGGCAGCTCCTCGCTGCTGTCGGTGACCTCCACGCGCAGCACGCGCGAGCCGGGCGGCCCGGCCACCTCGACGGTCACCACGGCGTCCCCCTCGGTGTGCAGCAGGGCGTTGGCCAGCAGCTCCGACAGCAGCAGGACGGCGCCCTCCGCCTGCTCCCCGTCCGCCCAGTCGTACAGCAGCTCGCGCAGCTGGTGGCGGGCGTCCGCGACCCGGACCGGCTCGCTCTGGGCGACGGTCAGCACGTTCCGGCGGACGGTGCCCCGGCGCGGCCGCGCGCCCTCGCCCCGGCACAGCAGCAGCAGCGCGATGTCGTCCTCCCGGCCGCCGCCCCGCCAGGCGCCCAGGCCGGTGCCGGTCATGTGGCGCGGCGGCGAGCCGTGCATCGTGTGGATCAGCTCGTCGGCCAGCTTCTCCATCGAGTCGGGCCGCAGACCCCCCAGCGCCTTCCGCAGCCGCTCCCAGCCGCTCTCGTAGTCGTGTCCGCCGGTCTCCACCAGCCCGTCGGTGAACAGCAGCAGCGTGTCGCCCCGGCCCAGCACCAGCCGGGTGGTCGGGTAGTCCGCCGCCGGGTCCACCCCCAGCGGCGGCCCGGCGGGCACCACGGGGGACAGCACCGTGCCGTCGGCCATGCGCACCAGCGGGTCCGGATGGCCCGCGCGGGCGAGGTCGAGGATGCCCGTGGCCGGGTCGGTCTCCACGTACAGGCAGGTCGCGAAGCGGTGGTCGTCGAGGTTGTCCACCTCCTCCCGGGCGGTGGACGACAGCAGGTCCTCGGCCTCCAGCTCGGCCAGGAAGCGGCAGGCCCGGGAGAGCACCGCGTCGGGCCGGTGCCCCTCCAGGGCGTAGGCGCGCAGTGCGATCCGCAGTTGGGTCATGATGCCCGCGGCCCGCACGTCGTGCCCCTGCACGTCGCCGATGACCAGCGCCGTGCGCCCCGAGGGCAGCGGGATCACGTCGTACCAGTCGCCGCCCACCTGGAGCCCGCTGCCGGTCGGCAGGTACCGGCTGGCCAGCGACATGCCGGGGACGTCCGTCGCGCGGGCGGGCCGCATGGTGCGCCGGAGGCTGTCGGCCAGTTCCCGCCGGGACTCCTGGATGTGCACCCGGGACAGCGCCTGGGCGAGCAGCCGGGCCACCGTCGTCAGGACGTACCGCTCGTCCGGGGCGAAGGGGGCCGGCTCGCGGTAGGTGATCATCCAGGAGCCGATGGTCCGCCCGCCCACCGCCAGCGGCAGGTACGCCCAGGAGCGGCGGCCGTACGGCTGGACGGCGGGCCAGGCGGCGGGGAAGCGGCGGCGGTACTCGTCGGGGGAGCCGATGTAGAGGGCCCGGCCGGTGCGGGCCACCACGGCACCCGGGTAGTCGCTGTCCAGCGGCACGTCCTGGAAGAACCGGTGGGCGGAGGAGGGCATCCCGTAGTAGCCGAGCGGGACCAGCCGGTCGCCGCGGACCCCGAAGAGGACGAAGTCGGCGGCCGGCAGGCCGGCCATCAGCTCCGCCGCGGTCCGCATCACGTCCGCCGTGGTCTCGGCCTCGGCCAGCACCTGGCCCGCGCCCATCAGGAACTCCTCGCGGGAGCGCCGCCGGTCGCCGGCGGCCGGCGCCTGCCCGGCGGAGGCGTCCACGGGGCCGCCGAGCTCCACCCGGAGCCCGGCGGGGTGGTCCTCCTCCGTCCCGGGCGGCGTGGCCAGGGACGTCTCGGCCATCAGGCCGTACAGCACCAGGTCCGAGGTGTCCTGCTGTTCCAGCGCCTGGTCGGCGAGGGCCGCCCGGAGGCGCAGGGTCCGTACGACGGCGCCGTCCTCCGCCACGATCCGCAGCAGCGCCTCGGCGACGGTGCCCTCGGTGACGGCCAGTGCCGCGATGTTGTACAGCTCGGTGTAGTCGAACGAGTGAATGCGGGGGCGCAGGGCCTCCAGGGGGAGGGTGGTCTGCTCGGGAGGCAGCCCGAACAGGCGGGCCGCGGTGGCGTCCAGCGTGCTCATACCGGTGCCGTTGTCCCAGACGAAGCAGCCGGTACCGGTGGCCGAGAGGATATCCGCTATGCGCACTTCTCCACTTTATGTGGTCGTTGGTGACGGCACCCGGCGGAAGGGGTCCGGACGGTACGCTGAGGCGTGCGTGCCCGCGTACCGCGGCCGGTGCGCCACTCCCCCGGAAGGGGCGGCTCCGCCCGGTGGACGGCTCCTTCCCGGCAGGGACGGACGGCGCGGCCGGGCACCGCACCGCGCGGCACCGTGCGACACGGCGCGGCACGTACGACACAGTGACCCGACAACCTGACGACTTGGACGAATGATGCATCGGTACCGGTCCCACACCTGCGGCGAGCTCCGTGCCGCGGACATCGACACGGATGTCCGCCTCTCCGGCTGGCTGCACAACCGCCGGAACCTGGGCGGCATCCTCTTCATCGATCTGCGGGACCACCACGGCATCGTCCAGCTCGTCGTCCGCCCGGACACCGCGCCCTACGAGGCGCTGAGCTCGATCTCCAAGGAGTCCGTCGTCCGCGTCGACGGCCGGGTCATCGCCCGTGGCGCGGAGAACGTCAACCCCGAGCTGCCCACCGGCGAGATCGAGGTCGAGGTCGGCGCCGTCGAGGTGCTCGGCGCCGCCGACCCGCTGCCCTTCACGGTCAACACCGAGGACGGCGTCAACGAGGAGCGGCGCCTGGAGTACCGCTTCCTCGACCTGCGCAAGGAGCGCATGCACCGCAACATCATGCTGCGCTCGGCGGTCATCGCCGCCATCCGGCAGAAGATGACCGCGCTCGGCTTCAACGAGCTGGCCACCCCGATCCTGTCGGCCACCTCCCCCGAGGGCGCCCGCGACTTCCTGGTGCCCTCCCGGCTCCACGCGGGGAAGTTCTACGCGCTGCCGCAGGCCCCGCAGCAGTTCAAGCAGCTCCTGATGATCGCGGGCTTCGACCGCTACTTCCAGATCGCGCCCTGCTTCCGTGACGAGGACGCCCGCGCCGACCGCTCGCCGGGCGAGTTCTACCAGCTCGACATGGAGATGAGCTTCGTCGAGCAGGAGGACGTCTTCGGCGTCATCGAGAAGGTGATGACCGAGCTGTTCGAGGAGTTCGGCAACGGCCGCCACGTCACCTCGCCCTTCCCGCGCATCCCGTTCCGCGAGGCGATGCTGAAGTACGGCTCCGACAAGCCGGACCTGCGCGTGCCGCTGGAGCTGGTGGACGTCACGGAGGTCTTCGCCGGCTCCGGCTTCAAGGCCTTCGCCGACAGGCACGTCCGCGCCCTGGCCGTGCCGGACACCGCCGACCAGCCGCGCAAGTTCTTCGACCAGCTGGGCGAGTTCGCCGTCGAGCAGGGCGCCAAGGGGCTGGCCTGGGTGCGCGTCGGCGACGACAACAAGCTGACCGGCCCGATCGCCAAGTTCCTCACCGAGGAGGACACCGCCGCGCTGCTGTCCCGGCTCGGCGCCAAGCCGGGCACGGCGGTCTTCTTCGGCGCGGGCGAGTTCGACGAGGTCTCGAAGATCATGGGCGCGGTCCGCGTCGAGGCCGGACGGCGCACCGGGCACTTCGCGGAGGACGTCTTCCGCTTCTGCTGGATCGTCGACTTCCCGATGTTCGAGAAGAACGAGGACACCGGGGCGATCGAGTTCTCCCACAACCCGTTCTCCATGCCGCAGGGCGGTCTGGAGGCGCTGGAGACCAAGGACCCGCTGGACATCCTCGCCTGGCAGTACGACATCGTCTGCAACGGCGTCGAGCTGTCCTCCGGCGCGATCCGGAACCACGAGCCGGAGGTCATGTTCAAGGCGTTCGAGATCGCCGGCTACAGCCGGGAGGAGGTCGAGCGCGAGTTCGGCGGCATGCTGCGCGCCTTCCACTTCGGCGCCCCGCCGCACGGCGGCATCGCCCCGGGCGTGGACCGCATCGTGATGCTCCTGGCGGACGAGCCCAACATCCGCGAGACCATCGCCTTCCCGCTCAACGGCAACGCGCAGGACCTGCTGATGGGCGCCCCGAGCGAGGTCGACGAGGCCCGGCTGAAGGAGCTGCACCTGTCGCTGCGCAGGCCGCCGCAGGCGAAGGAGAAGTAACCCGCCCGCACCACCCGTCCGCGCCCGGGGCCCGGCACCGTACGACGGCGGTGCCGGGCCCCGGGCGCGTGCTCCGGCCCGGTGCCGCGCCGCCCGTCACAGGAAGCGGCGGATCGGCACCACCGCCAGCTCCCGCGCCCGCTGCGAGACCGGGCGCTTGCGCCACCGGTGCCCCTCGATGTTGACGCTGCGCTTGACGTCCTCGTCGAAGTGCCCGTCCAGCACCGCGGTGAAGTCCTCGTCCAGCACGACGAGCATGACCTCCTCGTCGTGCTCCAGGGACCGCCGGTTGAGGTTGGTGGAGCCGACCAGCGAGGCCGTCCCGTCCACCGTGACGATCTTGGCGTGCATCATCGTCGGCTGGTACTCCCAGACCCGCACCCCGCACGCGGTCAGGGCCTCGTAGTGGTTCTGCCCGGCCAGCCGGCACACCCGCTGGTCCGTGTACTTCCCCGGTACGAGGATCTCCACCTCCACCCCGCGCCGGGCGGTGGCGCACAGCAGCTCCACGAAGTACGAGTCGGGCGCGAAGTACGCGGTGGACAGCCGCACCCGCCGCTGCGCCGTCTCCAGCACCACCCGCAGCAGGGTCTGCATGTCCTGCCAGCCGAAGCTGGCCGACCCCCGCACCACCTGCACCACCGAGTCACCGGCCGGTTCGTGCTCCACGAAGCGGTCCCGCTCGTCGAACAGGACGTCGGCGCACTCGGCCCAGTTCTGCGCGAACGCGGCGGCGATGCCGTCCACGGCCGGACCGCGCACCCGCACATGGGTGTCGCGCCACTCGCCGGGGTTCCGGGCGTCGCCGCACCACTCCTCGGCTATCCCCACCCCGCCGGTGAAGGCGGTCCGCTCGTCCACCACCAGCACCTTGCGGTGGCAGCGGTGGTTCTGCTTCAGCGGGGAGAGCCACAGCGGCTTGCGGAACCAGGCGATCCGCACCCCGGCCCGGTCCATCATCTCCAGCAGGTCCCCCTCGATGAGCCGGCTGCCGAAGCCGTCCAGCAGCAGCCGCACCCGTACGCCCGCCCGGGCGCGTTCGGCCATGGCCTCGGCGAACTCCCGGGCTATGGCACCGCGCCAGTAGACGAACGTCATCATGTCGATGGTGTGCTCGGCGGCCCGGATGCTCTCCAGCATCGCCGGGAAGATCTCGTCGCCGTTGCGCAGCGGGACGAGGCAGTTGCCCTCGGTGGCGGCGATCCCGATCAGCCGTTCCAGCCGCCGCCGGAGCCGCCGTCTGTTGTCATCCGCGCTGTCCGCGCTGTCCGCGCTGTCCGCACCGTCCGCCGTGCGGCCCTCCTGCCGGTCCTGGCCGACGTTCATGGCACCTTCCCGAGGGGAATCGAACACATCGAAAAGCCTGTCGGAGTCCGTATGCCCCGTATTCCGCTCGGTCCGCACTGCCGGCGCGCCCCACCCGGCAGGGATGGACGGCGCGACAGGGGGCAGACGACGGAACACCCCGGATCGGTGACCGATTCGACGCCGGGGGAGACAGAGCGTCACAAGCCGACCTGAGGAGTCACCGTGGTGGTTGCCGGTGTGATAGCCGTCTGCGTGGTCCTGGCCGTACTCGCCTTCCTGGTACCGCGCCTGTCCCGGCACCCCGAGCGCGGTACCCAGCGCTCCCTGGGGCTGGGCGCCCGCGCGGGCAACAAGGCGCCCGGACCGCTGGGCCGGCTGCTGAGCAAGCCGTTCCACAGCAGCTCCCGCGCGGTCTCCCGCAGCGGTTCGGCGGGCCGCCGCGGCCGCCGCCGTCTGCCGTTCTGAGCCCGCCCGTTCCCGGAACGCCGCTGCCCGGCCCGGTACTTCGGACCCGACAGGACCCCGGCCGAGACCCGAAGGGAGACAGCGCAGTGAGTGGGTATGCCGACGCCGCCCGGGGCGGCGACATGGTGGACCTCGCCCGGAGCGGGGACGTCACCGGCGGCCTGGCCATAGGACTGGTGTTCCTCGCCATCCTGGTCGCCTGCCTGGCCGCCGCCTACGTCATCAAGCGGAAGGTGTGACGGCGGCGGCGAATGACGCCCGGGGGTGCCGCCGTCCGGCCGCGCGTCCCCGGGCCGCACCCCGGCCGGTAGCGTGACCGCATGGAACGTACACAGCGCACCGCCGGGGCGGTCGTCGGCTCGGCGGTGGGGGACGCGCTGGGCGCGCCGTTCGAGTTCGGGCCCGCCGGGGCGTTCTCCGCCCGCTTCCCGCACCCGGACGGCGCCTCCGGAGACGGCGACGCAGACGGGAACGAGATGTGCGGGGGAGGCGGCTGGGAGCCGGGCGAGGCCACGGACGACACGCAGATGGCCGTCCTCACCGCCGAATCGCTGCTCGAGCGCGGCGGACTGGACCCGGCGGACCTCTTCGACCGCTTCCGGCGGTGGGCGGCGTCCGACCCCAAGGACATCGGCATCCAGACCGAGACCGTCCTCACCGGCGGCCTGCCCTGGGACCGCGCCGCCGCGGCCCACGCCGAGACCACCCGCCACGCCGCCGGCAACGGCGGGCTGATGAGGGCGGCGACCTCCGCCGTGTACTTCGCGTCCGCCGGCCGCGAGGCCACCATGGACGCCGCCCGCCGGCTGTCCGCCCTCACCCACGGGGACCCGGCCGCCTGGGAGGGCACCGCCGTCCTCCACGAACTGGTCCGCCTGGCGCTGGACGGCACCGACCCCCTCGACCGCCTCCCGGACGTCCTCGCCGCGCTCCGCCCCGAGCACCGCGAGCGGTACGCCACCGTCCTCGCCCCCGGCTGGCACCCCGGCGAGGCCACCGAGCCCAACGGCGCGGTCTGGCCCTGTCTGGGCTCCGCCGTCTGGGCCCTGCGCACCACCTCCTCCTACGAGGACGCGGTACGCGCCGCGATCGACCTCGGCGGCGACACCGACACCGTCGCCGCGGTCACCGGCACCCTCGCGGGTGCCGTCCACGGTCTGTCCGCGATCCCCGCGCGCTGGACCGGGCCGCTGCACGTCCCGCTGCCCGGCTTCGGCGGGCGGGTGCTGCGCCTGCCGGACCTGCTCACCCTCGCCGAACGCCTCGCGGCGGGCGGCCGGGGCTGCTGAGGGCGCTGAGGACCGGGCACGGGGGCGCGAAACTGTCCGGTCCGGCTGTCACACCTGCCCGGCGCGCGCTGTTAGCCTCCGCCGCGTCACCCGCAGACCACGTCCGAGGAGGCCGTGCGCCATGAGCGAGACAGCACGAGAGACAGCACGGGGGAGAACCCGGGAGACGTCCCGCCGCGGATCCCCGTTACGACCGCTCACCGCCACCGCCCTGGCCGCCGTCCTGGTCGCCCTGCCGGCGACCGCGACCGCGACCGAACCCGCCGGTGAGCCCGGCACCGAACCGGGGGCGTCGCTGACGCTGACCTCCGTCCCCGACGACCCCGAGTCGACCTGGACCTCGGCCGTCACCGTCACCCTGGAGTGCGACCCGGTGGGCGGCACCCACCCCTGGGCCGAGGACGCCTGCGAGGCACTCACCGAGGCGAAGGGGAACTTCGAGGACATCGAGCGGATCAGCAACATGTGCCTGCCCTACTGGGACCCGGTCACCATCACCGCCACCGGCCACTGGCACGGCCGGGAGATCTCCTTCCAGGACTGGCACAGCAACAACGACTGCGCCGCGATGTTCACCGGCGGCGTCTTCGGCTTCCGCGGCCCCGCTCCCACCGGATGACCCGCTCCGGGTTCCGGGCGGTCCGCCCCCGGCGGACCGCCGTCCGGCGCGCTACTGACCGATCCGGCCGTCGATCCGCTCGCGCAGCAGGTCGGCGTGGCCGTTGTGCCGGGCGTACTCCTCGATCATGTGCACCAGCACCTCGCGCAGCGAGGTGAGTTCGCCCCTGTCGTCGCCGGTGACGTCCAGGCTCGGCGCCCCGGCCACGAACCGGTCGGCGAAGGCGCACTCGGCGCGCCACACCTCCCAGGCGTCCGCGACGACCGCCGGATCGGGCACCGCGCCGTCGAAGTCCCCGTCCGGGTCGGTGTCGGTGCGGTAGTACGGCGGTGCGTCCTGACCGGCCATCACCCGCCGGAACCAGCCGCGTTCCACGTCGGCCATGTGCCGCACCAGGCCCAGCAGCGACATCGTGGAGGGCTCGACGGAGCGGCGGGCCAGCGCGACGGCATCCAGACCGGAGCACTTCAGCTCCAGCGTCAGCCGCTGGTAACGCAGGAACTCGGTGAGCGTGGCGCGTTCGTCGCCCAGGGACGGCCCGCCCTCGCGGGGATCGTCGGCGGGGTCCAGGAACAGGTCGGCTCTTCTGCGGGGGCTGCTCATCCCCCCACCATCGGGGAGCCGACCGGTCGACCGCCACGGCTTTTCCGGTGCCGGTTCCGGACCGGGTACCGGTCAGGGGCGGCCGGCTTCGTCGGCGAAGGCCCGCTCGAAGGCGGCCCGTACCGGTGCGCCGGGACGGTGGTCGAGGACGGCGAAGACCACGTGCGCGAAGCGGCCGGCGAACCGCCCGCCGCCGGTCAGGCGGGTGCGGAAGGCGTCCGCGACGGCCGCCGCGATGGACACCTCCCGCCCGCCGGGCGCCGTGTAGTGGCCCCGCCCGACGATCTCCTCGGTCTCCTTCGCGATGGCGCGCAGCCGTGCGCTCATGTCCCTGCCTCCCCGGTGTGGTTTCCCCGGTGTGGTGCCCGAGGTGATCGTCGGCGACCGTCCGCGCCGGACGCAACGAGGTTCCCGGGGAACGCCGTCCCCGCACCCCCCTGCGCCCCGAAGAGCGCCCGGCAGGGCTCCAGGCCGCGGATCTCCACCGGGACCGTGCGGTGCGCCTCCCACGCCGCGCGGTCCAGCCGCAGCCGCCGGACGGTGCGGGCCTCGCCCCGTACCGCCGCCGTGACCAGGCCGTCCGGCGCGTAGCCGAGCTTCCGCGACACCGCGAGCGAGGCCGGGGTGTCCGTCATCGCGGCCGAGGTCACGCAGCGGGCGCCGAGCCCGGCGAAGGCCAGGTGCAGCACCGCCGCCCGCATCTCCGTGCCGATGCCCCGCCCCTGGTGGGCCAGGCCCAGCCAGGAGCCGGTCTCCGCCTCCCGGGTCACGGCGAAGCCGGCGGCGCTCAGGTCCTGCCGCCCGACGATCCTGCCGCCGTCCCCGTCCCCGTCCCCGTCCCCGTCCCCGTCCCTGCCGTGCCGGACCGCCAGGCTCAGCGTCCACTCCTCCGGGCGCCAGTTCGCGACGGTCCCCAGGACGTGCTGGAACGTGGCCCGGGCCCGCGCCTCGGGGCCGCCGTCGGTCCACGGCACGGTGAACGGCATGCGTGCCTCGTCGTGCACACCGTCCGCGGCGACCGCGGCCAGCTCGGCCAGGGCCGCCAGACCGGGCAGCCGCAGTTCTAGGCGCGGTGTGGTGACGCGCAGCCCGTACAGGGGCCAGATGTGCTCCTCCGCCATGACGGAAGCCTGCCGAACGGACCGGACGCGCGTCGAACGGTTTTGCCGCCCGGCGGCCGCCCTCGGAAGTCCCCGGAAACCCTCAGGAGCTGGACCACCCGCGCTCGCACAGCACCAGCCGGTAGCCGTCCGGATCCTCGACGGTGACACCCCACCGGTCCCAGTACGGGTTGGAGGACGCCACCCGCCTGCCGCCGTGCTCCGTCAGCCGGGCCACCAGACCGGCGGGGACGGCCCCGCCGAGGTAGACCACCAGCAGGTCCTCCTCGGTGGGGCGCGGCAGGACGGGCCGGTCCGGGTCGTGGACGAGTTCCAGGTGCCAGGCGGCGTCCGGCCACCCCAGCATCAGCAGATCGTGCTCCCCGGGCCGTTCTCCCGCCGCCCGGTACAGCACGTCCAGCCCCAGGCCGCGCGCCCAGAAGCGCTCCGCCGCCGCGAGGCCGCGGGACGGGCGGGCGACACGGAGCTGACTGCGGCCGTCGACGGGCACGGGCCCTCCTCGGTGCGCCGGGTACGTGCCCGGCAGCGTAGGCGCCCGGCCGCCCCCGCACCTCGGCCCCGCGTCCCGCCCGGCCCCGGTCGCCGGTCCTACGCCCTCCGCGCCCGGGGCGGGTGTCCGGTGACGCGGACGAGGGGTTCCGCGCGGTCGTCAACCCCGACGATCGGCAGGGCCCGCCGTTGCCGTTCGGGTCGGGTGCCCGGCCGTCCCCGCTCCTACGTTCGGGCCCCATGGGACAAGAACCGCGGAAGAAGATCAGGGCCGGTCGGCTGCTCGGTGCTCTGGGCGTCCTGGGCGCGGGGGCGGGAGCGGTCGTCCGGCTCTCCCCGGGCGGGCTGGGCGAGCCCGGTGCCGTGGAGGTCACCGGCGGTGCTTCGGCGTCCGCGTACCGCTCGGTGACCGGGGCGGTGGCGGATGCGCCCACGCGGCTGGGCCCCCTCCTGGAGGCGGCCACCGAGGGCACCCTGGTGGTTCTCGGAGTGCTGCTGGCCTGGATGTGGTGGACCGCGGTCCGCCGCAAGGACCCGCGAGGGGCCGCCGGAGCCGTGCTGACCGGTCTCGGCACCGTCACGGCCTACGCGGTGAGCGAGGCGGTGAAGCTGGTGGTGGACGAGGAGCGACCGTGCCGCGCGCTGCGCACGGGGGCCGACCTCGTCGCGGAGTGCCCCGGCACGGGGGACTGGTCCTTCCCGAGCAACCACGCCACCCTGGCCGCCGGGCTGGCCGTCGGCACGGCCGTGCTCCGGCCGCGCCTCGCGGTGGTCACGCTGCCGCTGGCCGGGGCCGCCGCACTGCTGCGCGTCCTGGTGGGGGTCCACTACCCGCACGATGTGCTCGCCGGCGCGCTCCTGGGCGCCACTGTGGTGGCGGCCGTACTGCTCGTGTTCCTGTCGCCGGCTCAGCGGGCGGCATCACGCCTGGTGAGGCTGCGGGGGAACGATCCCGGCCTCATGGGCGACGACCGCGGCAGCGGCCCGGTTTTCCACGCCCAGCCTCGCCAGGATGGAACTCACATGGGCCTTCACCGTTCCCTCCACCACGTGCAACCGCCGGGCGATCTGCCCGTTGGACAGCCCACTGCCGAGGAAGGCCAGCACCTCCCGTTCCCGGGCGGTCAGGGAATCGACCCGGGCGCGGGCGGCGGAGCGCCGGCCGGCCAGCGCCCCCGCGCCCGTCGCCGCGAGGTGCGCGACGACCCGGGCCGCGACCTTGGGTGACAGGTAGGCGGCGCCGCCGGCCACCGCCCGGACCCCGGTGATCAGTTCCTCGGGCTCACCCGACTTGATCAGGAAGCCGGCCGCGCCGCCACCGAGTGCCCGCAGGATGTAGTCGTCCTCGCCGAACGTCGTCAGCATGACGACGCCCGTGGCCGGCACCGTGCTGCGGATCTCCGCCGCCGCGTCGATACCGTTCGTCCCCGGCATGCGGATGTCGAGCACGGCCACCGCGGGGCGGTGCCGCCGGACCAGTTCCACGGCCTCGTGCCCGTCGCCGGCCTCGGCGACGACCTCCATGTCCGGATCCGAGGCGAGGACGGCGCGTATCCCCGCCCGGATCATCGGCTCGTCGTCGGCGACCAGTACCCGGATCATCGGGTCCTCACGGGACGAGTGCTTCCAGGGACACCAGGACGCCGTCCCGGAAGCAGAGCCGGTAGGCGTCGCCGGACCGGTCGTCGAACCGGTTTGCCGTCATCGCGTAGTACTCGCACGTCACACCTTCCCCGGCCGGCTCGGCGGTCGGCGGTCGGCCGTCCGTCTGCCGGTCCGGCAGGAGACGCTCCACCTCGGAGCGGTCCTGCCCCACGCGCAGGCGGGCGTAGTCGCCGGGCTCCAGGACCGACCGGGACGCCGACAGCATCTCCCACCCCGTGAGTGCTCCGCTCAGCGCCGCTCCCGTCACCAGGGGCACCATGGCCGCGGCGACCAGGGTCCGGCCGGCGCGGCGCCGGGCACGGTGATGTTCCTGTGGCAACCGGCCACCGGTCCGGGAGGACGCGGGGGCGAGGGGCCCCGGCGGCTGCGGCGGGGGCGTGTGCGGGATCAGCGCGGTGACCGCGAAGCCGCCGTCGCGCGGACCGTGGCCGAACGATCCGCCGGCCAACCGCACACGTTCTTCCAGGCCGATGAGGCCGCTTCCTCCACTTCCCCCGCCTCCCTCGTCCCGGGTCCGGGTCCGGGTCCGGGACCGAGGGCCGGCCGCGGACGGCGGCGGGCCGTTCTCCACCACGACTTCCGTCTCCGCCGCCGTGTGCGTCACCCGGACGGTCGCCGTCGCGCCGGGCGCGTGCCTGGCAACGTTGGTCAGCGCCTCCCGCACGACCCGGTGCGCCGCCCGCGCGGCCACCGGCGACAGGCCGTCCGCATCGCCGTCGACGTGCAACCGCACTGCGAGCCCGGCCGCGGACGCCGCTGCGACCAGGTCCGCGAGACCGGAGCCGCCGGGTTCGGCCGGAGCCTGGCCGGCCTCCTCACGCAGGACGCCGATCACCTCGCCGAGACGCTCCACCGCGGCCGCCGCCCTGGCCCTGATGTCACCCGCGGCCCTTCGATGGTGCTCCGCAAGGTCCGGCGCGAGCTTCAGGGCACCGGCCGACAGGGCGATCAGGCTGAGGTCATGGCCCAGCACGTCGTGCATGTCCTGCGCGATACGTGCCCGCTCGCGCAGCCTGGCCCGCTCGGCCACCAGCTCCTGCTCGCGCCGCAGCCGCTCGGCGCGCTCCCAGCCGGCCCGGACGAGCTGCTGGTACTGGCACCAGAACCGGCCCCCGAACCAGGGCAGCATCATGGCGGCGACCACCACTGTCACGAACCGGTCGGCCAGCGGCAGCCAGGCGGGTACGACGGACAGCGCCACCACGCCGGCCGCGAGAACCCCGACCAGAGCGAGCACGGTCGGCACCGTCCGCCCGGGCCGCCGTCCGGCCAGGAACGCGGCGACGGCGGTCGGGACGGCCCACCACGGGTCGACCATGCTCAGACCGGCGGCCGTCACCGCGGCCGCTGTCAGGAGATCCCCTGTCCCGGGAACCCGCCGGGGAACGGCCGTCCCGCCCGGAGCCCCGCTGTTGGTCACTGTGCTGTCCACGGAAACGACGGTACGGACACCGGAAGCCGCCCGACACTGCCGAAAGTCCAATCCGCGCCGGGCCCCGCCGCTGGACCACCGCCGTGGACACACGGTTCCGGACGCACCGGGAAGGGCCGCTCCCCCGTTCCGGGGCCTGTCCCCGTACCGGCCGTGCTCGGTCCCGGCCGTCGTCCCGTTCCGCACCGCCCGCCCACTCGCACACCGCGACCGGGCGGAGGAAACGGAAGAACTCGCAGGACGTGCCGTCGGCGCCGTGACACGCGGTCGCGGTTCCTACGACCGCGCGCTCCGCGTCCGCGGCGCGGAGCGCGGCGCGTGGACACGACCCGGCAGGGTGTCCCGCGGCAGCAGCGTTCCCGGCTGGGCGGCCTCGGCGCGGCGCACCAGGGCGGCGGCGATGTCGCGGAGCTTGACGTTGGTGCGCTGGGAGATGTTCACCAGGATCTGGAAGGCGTCCTCGGTGCCGCATCGGCGCTCGGCCTGGACGATGCCGATGGCCTGGTCGATGACCGCCCGCGAGCGCAGTGCCCGCCGGAGCTGGTCCACCTCCGCCTGGAGTTCGTCCAGGCGCCGGGCGGCTTTCTCGGCCTGCGCCAGATGGCGTGCGTAGCCGCGCTGGGCGGACGCGGTGTGGGTGCGGGCCGTGGGGGTCTCTGTCCGCAGGTAGGCGCGTTCGACGCGGACCAGCTCCTCGTGGAGGCCGGTGACGTCCTCGACGTGGTGCAGCAGTCCGGTGATCTCCCGGCCGGGACCCGGCAGGGGGCTGTTGACCGGGCTCCAGTACTTCTCCCGGAAGCCGGTCGGGCTGCCGGCGAAGGGCACGTCGTATCTCTGGACCGGCATCGGGTCCGGGCGTCCCCGCTCCAGGACCCGGCGGAAGGAGGCGTTCAGCCTGCGCACGCCGTCCGCTTCCGGGACGTGCGGGTTGTCGGGGAAGGCGTCGAAGACGTGCTGTCCGATCAGCTCCTCCCGTTCGCGGAGCGTGGCTGCCGCGTAGGCCCGGTTGACGTCCCGGATGACCAGACCGGTGTCGAGCACGAGCAGGGGGGCGGTGGTGGCGTGGAAGACGGCTTCGAAGTTCGTGGGGCTCGTGTTCGGACTGGGGGGCGGAACCATACGAGTACCCCTGCTCGGGTCCCGGCGAACAATGCGGCCCTTTGCGTGTCCTATACCTCACAGTGTCCTGTCCGTGGGGGAGTTGGGCGTACGGCGGCGGTACGTACCCGGCGCGGCGGTACGTACCGCCGCGCCGGGTGCTACCGGGACCGTCGCTCCCGGGCCTCCCGTCCGGGCGGGAGGCCCGCCGCGAAGTCCGCCGGGGGGGGGCGGCGCGACGGGGGCCGCCCTGAGACGGCGTCAGGAGCGGTGCGCCGCCCCGCGCCGGTCGGCCGCGCGGCCCTCGCTCCCGGTCGTCGGGCGGCCCCCGGACCTCCTCGCGCCGTCGCGGTGGACGATGAGGGCGGCGGCGAGTCCGATGCCCAGTCCGAGGACGGTCCGGGGACCGAAGGGCTCGCCGAAGGCGGCAGCCCCCCACACGGCCGTGACCGGGGCCATGAGGAACATGAGGGTGTTGACCTCCGTGACCCCCGAGCGCTTGAGGACCAGCCAGTACAGCCCGTAGGCGACGAAGGTGGCCACGGCGGCGAGCCAGCCGACCGCGAACCAGAACGAGGGGTCCGCCGGAGGGACCGCGGAGCCGGTCCCCACCGCGAGGGCGGTGAACAGGACGGCGCTGGTGGCGCAGTGCACGGTCATCGACACGGCGGGGGCGACCCGCCGGCGGGAGCGCTCCTGGAGGAAGGTCGCCGCCACCAGCGAGAGCATGCCGAGGAACGGTACGAGGTAGGCCCACCAGGCCGCTCCGGTGCCGGCGGAGGCGTCGGCGGTCGCGACCAGGGCGGCGCCGCCCACCCCCAGCCACAGACCGAACCACTGCCCGCGCGAGACGTACTGCCGCAGCAGGGGGCCGGCGAGCGCCCCGGCGACGAGGGGCTGGATGCCGTCGATCAGGGCGGTGGTGCCGCTGGAGACACCGAGCTGGATCGCGTGGTAGACGGTGAACAGGTAGGCGCTCTGGGACAGCACGCCGATCACCACCTGCCTGCCCAGCACCCCCGCCGTCATCCCCCGCCAGGCGCCCCTGGTGAAGAGGACGGACACGGCGGCCAGCACGGCGGCCAGCGGCAGGAAGCGCCACATCAGGAGGGTGGCCGCGGGAGCGCTCTCCGTCCCCAGCTTGGCGCCGATGAAGCCGGAGCTCCAGCTCAGCACGAGCGCGACCGGAAGCAGGACCTTCATCGCTGATCCCTCCGCCGGGCAGGCCGGCCCGTCGGCGCACCGGACTGCGGTATACAGATCGGTCTACTCGCCACGAGTATACAGATCGGTCTACTATCGAGGTGTGGAGAACGGAACGGAGTGGCGGCGCATCACGCTGACACCCGCCGCGGCAAGGGTCCTGAAGGCGGCGGAGCGGCTCTTCTACGAGCGGGGGATCCACGCCGTCGGAGTGGATCTGATCGCCGCCGAGGCCCAGGTCGCGAAGAAGACGATCTACGACAGGTTCGGTTCCAAGGAGCAGATCGTCGTGGAGTACCTCGCGGCCCGCGACGAACGCTGGAGGGAGTTCCTGGCCGGCTTCCTCGACTCGGCCGTGCCGGACGGCGACCCGGCGGCGCGCGTCCTGGCCGTCTTCGACGCGTCGCGCGAGTGGGCGCGGGAGAACAACTCCAAGGGGTGCGGCATGGTCAACGCCCATGCCGAGATCAGCGACCCGTCCCATCCGGCGTACGCCGTCATCACCGGCCAGAAGCGCTGGATGCTCGCGCTGTTCACGGACCTCGCCCGCGAGGCCGCGGACGGGGCGGACGGGACGGACGGGACGGCCCACGGTGCCGACGCGGCCCGGGACGCGGGGCACGCCCTGATGCTGCTGCACGAGGGCGCGCTCGTCGCCCACGGCCTGCGCGTCCTCCCCGAGCCCTTCCGCCGTGCGCGGGAGCAGGCGGGGCTGGTGCTGGAGGGCCTCCGCCGGCCCGGCGCGCCCACGGCGGCGGAGGCGACGGGGACGCCCGGGTGACGGCCGCCGCCGCCCGCCCGGTGCCGCGGCCGCTACCGCGCCCCCGGTGAGCGCACCGTGCCGCCGCTCAGCGCGCCGTTTCCCGAGGCGGGTTCTTCCAGTGGGACGGGCACTCGGTGCCCGCCGCCCGGGGTAGGTAGTACTCGAGCTGTTCGCGCTGGTCCGCCAGGGCGTCGCCGGTGAACACGTCGGCCGCCAGGTCGTCGCGGGCCGGCACCACGACCAGCGCGCGCCGCCCCTCGCGCCACGGCTCGCCGACGCCCGCCACCGACGGGTCCACCACGTCGAGTTCGACGCGCTCGGCACCGCTCGTGGGCTTGATCCACTCCCGGACGTCCAGGGTGACCAGCAGCCTCCCCTCCTCCGGGGACCGGCGTACGTCGGCGATGTCGGCGTCGGCGATCATCCGGGCACAGGCGATGTACTCCTGGTAGGTCTGCCCCTGTCCGGCCTCCTCCCGGCCGGGCCCCTCGGAGCCGGGTGAACCGTCCCCGCCCGGTGGACCGATAACCAGCAGGAGCACGGAGACGGCCGCCGCCGCGCCCAGCGCTCCGGCGAGCACACCGCGCCGCCGCCACACGGCCGTTCGGCGTGCGATGTGCGGCGCGGGCTCCGGCCGCCCGGCCTCGTCCCCGATCATCCCGAGGGCCAGCCGCAGCCGTTCCTCCTCCCGCCGGGTCGGCTCCACCGCGTCAGGTGTCTCGGGCACTTCAGATCGCCTCCATGTCGCGCAGTACGGTACGCAGGGCCGCGACGGCCAGGTGGATCCGGCTCTTGACCGTGCCCTCGGGAACGTCCAGCAGCCGGGCGATGTCACGCACGGGCAGGTCGGCGTAGTACCGCAGCACCAGCACCTGGCGCTGTGCCGCCGTCAGGCGCTCCAGGCCGTCCGCCACCGTCAGTGCCAGGACCCGGTGCTCCTGGGGGTGGTCGGCCGGGGGGCGCCGCGACCAGCGGGCGGCCAGCCGCTCGCGCAGCCCCGTCTCCCTGGTCCTGCGCCGGTGCCAGTCGATCGCCACTCGGGAGGCGACCACCGCCAGCCAGGCGTCCCGGTCGCGGATCTCGGGCCGGTCCGGCCTGGCCCGCTCCTCCAGCAGCTTCAGCCGGACCTGCTGCACTCCGTCGTCGAGTTCGTCCCAGGGCAGCCCGCCCACCAGGAGCACCGCCCGTACGCGGGCGGTGTCGAAGGCCTCCTCCGAGGCCGGCGGGCCGTCCGCCGCGGGCCGTGCGCCGCGCCATCCGTCCATCCGCAGCCCCTCCTCGTTTCCCTGACGACGGAACCGCCCCCGGAAACGTTCACCCGGACCGGGGGCGGTCGGCCACTTCCCGCCGGATCAGCCGCAGCCGGTCTCCGCCGCGGTGGCCGCGGCCCGCTGCCGCGTGTCGCCGGGCCGCGCGGCCTTCAGCTCCGCGACCAGCTCGGCGGCTTCCCGTCCGGCCAGCCGCTCCTCCAGCCCGTCGTCGGCACCGGCCTCCGTGCCGCGCGCGACCGCGGTGGCGGCCTCGTCCGCCCGCTGGGTGCGGCCCTCCTGCTCACCGGTGCCGATGACGCCGGTGTCGTAGGGGATCTCCGACCCCTCGCCCAGACCACGCCACTGGGCGGGGGCCTCCGGGTCCCCCGGGGAGCACCTGGCCTGCTCCCAGACCACCGCCATGATGTAGGTGTGGCCGACCTCCACGCGAGGCCGGTCGTGCATGGCGAGCTCGGTGCGGTTGCCGGTGTCACCGTCGGTGAACTGCCAGCCGACGGCGGAGTAGTCCCAGGTCCGCGGAGCGGGCTTCGGCGCACCGTCGCGGGACCACAGCACCTCGTCGATCCGCAGTGTCACATTCCGCCCGATGACACCCTCGCCGCGGTCGAGCTCCTGCTGTGTCGGGGGGATCTGCCGCTCCGACACGGCGGAGACCACGATCACGTGATCGGCGTGGGTGACCCAGTCCTCGGCGGTCTGGTTGGGCAGGTGGTCGGCCGCGTGGCCGACCACGACGTCCTCGGCGGCCCGCTGCCGCTCCACCGGGCCGGACGCTCCGGCCGGCCCGGCCGGGCCGGCCAGGAGGGTCGCGGTGACCGCGGCGACGGCCGCGGACGCCACCGCGGCGGCCGCGGCATGTGTACGGCGTCTCATGTTTCCCCCTAGTACATGGAGTTGATGTTGTCCCGGTTGTTGGAGCCGAGCCCCGTTCCCGCTCCGACCGGGGTCACCATGCAGCCCAGCCTGCTGTCCGTCTTGGACAGCGCCGGGTACGCCTGGTTCCCGTGCAGCAGTCCGACGGCGTGTCCCGTCTCGTGGCACGAGAGGCCGCGCGTGTAGTGGCCGTTGCCGCGGATGCGGACGTACTGCTGGTCGCACTCCAGGGCGTCGTTGTCGACGGCGTCGTTGCACCAGGTGACCCCGTCCGCACTGGACGGAAGGTTGGTCGAACCCTCCTGGTAGACCACGTCCGTCTCGGCGTTGCCGGAGAACGCCGGTGACGAGTCGTAGGAGACCGACAGGTCCGTGGGCGCGTAGTCGTTGTTCATGGTGCTGCGGACGGCGGTCCTGTCCGGGCTCTCCAGCTCGTAGGTGCCGCTGCTGTCCATGTAGTAGGTGAGCTGCGAGTTGTCGGTCAGGCAGGTGACGTCCCCGTCGCCGCCGTCGGGATCGTTGCTGCACGTCCCCCAGGCGTTCGAGGTGGGGAAGATGTTGTCGGTCACCGCGGCCCAGGCGGTTCCGGCTCCGACCCCCACCGTGAGCACCACGGCGCTGAACGCGAGTCCGCCCGCTGTCCGCCGGCGGCCCCGGTCCGATCCTCTCGGCACGGTTGTCCTCCTTCGTGTCGCTTCGACGGCACGGACACGAGCCGTCGTACGGGTGTTCGACTCTAGGGGGGTCGGGGCGTGTCGGCATCGCCTTAATTCACAAGCGGAACAGGCGAGTTGGATTTCCGGGGCGGGTGCGTGAGGTGCCGGAGCTGCGACTGTCGTGTACGCGTGCCCGGCCCCGGCCGAACCGCTGGGCCGGGCCGGCGGAGGTCACACTCCCGGTGCTGTTGCTCTTTCGGTGCCGTCGACGTGGTACGGCCCGCGCGCACGGCGGAGTTCCCCGCCCGCCTCGGCGGCGGCCCGAAGGGCCCAGGCCGGGACGGCTCCGGGCTCACGGTGTCCCGGTCGGCCGATCCTGTCCGGCGCCGCGCACCACGGCGTCCTCGCCGCCCCGTCTGCCGGGGACGGTCGTCCCGTTCCCGGGCGCCGGCGGGTGGAGGACACGGCCCGGCGTCGGTGGCGCCGGAGCAGTCGGCCGATCCGGTCGGCGGACGCGGCGACGACGACCGCGTGTCGCGGCCCGGGCACGGCCGGGTGGTGGGCAGGGCTCACCGGTGCGCTCTCCCCCGCTCCGTTCACTCCGCGAAGTGGCCGGACTCGCCCGCCTTGACGCCGAGGGGGAACGCTTCGGGCCTGGCGGGCGTGGTGACGACGACCTTGCCGGGGTTGTTGCCCCCATGGGGATGCGGTCGCCGTCCCGGGCGATGGTGATCTCTTTCAGCCCGTCGACGTGCACCGTTTCCAGCCAGTCCAGCCCGGCCACGGGCAGTCGGTGATGGCTGATCTCGTCGATGACCGCGGCCGTGGTGACGTGCCGCTGGGGTGTACCTCGCCACTGGGCCGCGATGTCCGCCAGGAGATCGATCTTGTCTGCCTTGACTGCGTGGAGGAGCGGTGAGGTGTCCCGGACGAGTACCTGTCCGTGCGGAGTGGTGTCCGCTCCGGAAGTTTCTGTCACGGCAGACAGTCCTCCTGCCCCCGGCCGGGAAGGTCTTCTTCCGTGATCGCCCCGTAGAGCAACCCGACAGCGCGTGACGCCGTGATCGCACCACCGCTCCACGCGGACAGTGCGGCGCGTCGCCACTGCGCCCCTGTCGTCCCTTCTGCGAGGTCGGGCTCCGGCTCGTTGCCGCACAGGGCCAGGAAGTCACCCTTGACGGGGGTGTCCGCCTTGAGTCGCCGGGCGGTCGTGCCGTCGACGAGATTCAGTTGACGAGCACGCGCCACGATGGCGGACCACGAGAGGCGGTACGAGGCCGCGACCCTGATCAGCGTCGACCGGGGTGCCTCGTCATCGCTTGTCCCTGTGTCCCAGGCGTGACGGAGGTCGGCTTCCGGCAGCAGGAACTCCCCTGTAAACCGGTTGATGCACTGCTCGCGCTCGTCCCGGTTCGCAGCGACCCCCGCATCACTGTGGTACTCGTCCTGCAGGAGGTGGTGTCCCAGTTCGTGGGCAGCGGTCCAGCGGAGCCGCCCCGGCGGAAAGCGGCCGCTGATGACGGCCACACCGTATCCGTCCAGCAGCAGGGAAGCTCCCTCCGCGGCCTCGTCCACCACGGTCAGGTACAGGCCCAACCGCTCCAGTACGTCCGCGAGTGCTCCGAGCGGTCCGGAGGGAACTCCGGCGGCCGACCGGGCCGCACGCGCCAGCTGGAGGGGATCCACTTTCCCGGCCCCCCGCGCGACTCGGGGGTCCGGCTCGGGCGGAACGAGGAAACCGTGCTCGACCAGCCACTGGGCGTTGCGCGCGTGTTCCTCCAGCCGGGCGTCCAGCCGATAGCGCTCACGCGACGAGGCGTCGGCGTTCGGCTCCAGCGCGGTGCGCCGGGAGACGAGGGCGGCCGGCGGTCGGGAGACCAGGTGCGCGGGCGACACCTTCAGTATTTCCGCGAGCCGGAACAGCTCCAGGGCGGTGATGCGCCGCTCTCCGGCCTCCATGCGCACCACCGCGGTGCGGTCCACACGCATGCGTTTGGCCAGTTCGCCCTGGCTCAGTCCTGCGGCCTCACGAGCCTCGGCGACTCGTTCGCCGATCTCGTTCCAGCTCTGCGCGGTCTCCATGTGTGTGATTTTCGCACACCCTCGGCGCCGCGCACCCCCTTGTGCGTACACAGGGGGTGCGGCGCCGCGAAGGCCGGGCGCGCCCTACGCGTCCTTCGGCTCCTCCAGGCGCGGGAAGAGCACCGCGCCCTTCGTCACCGTCGAGCCCGCCGGGAGCTGCCCCCAGCGGGCGGCGTCCTGGACGCGCTGTTCGGCCAGGGGGCCCAGGGCGGCTTCCGCGCCCAGGGAGTCCCACAGCAGGCCGGAGGTGCGCGGCATCACCGGGTTGAGCAGGACGGCGCAGGCGCGCAGCGACTCGGCGGCGGTGTAGAGGATCGTCGCCAGCCGCTCCTGCGCCTCGGGGGAGGTGTCCTTGGCGACCTTCCACGGCTGCTGCTCGGTGAGGTAGCCGTTGACCTGCTTGACGAAGTCGAAGACCGCCAGGATGCCGCCGGAGAAGTCCAGCTCGTCGCCGATGCGCCGGTCGGCCTCGGCGACGGCCTTCGCCAGGCCGTCCCGGACCGCCTGCTCGGCCTCGCCCGCGCCCTTCGCCTCCGGCAGCAGGCCGTCGAAGTACTTGTTGACCATCGCCGCCACGCGCGAGGCGAGGTTGCCGTAGTCGTTGGCCAGCTCGCTGGTGTAGCGGACGGAGAAGTCCTCCCAGGAGAAGGAGCCGTCCTGGCCGAACTGGATGCCGCGCAGGAAGTACCAGCGGTAGGCGTCCACACCGAAGTGCCCGGTGAGGTCCTGCGGCTTGATGCCCGTCAGGTTGGACTTGCTCATCTTCTCGCCGCCGACCATCAGCCAGCCGTGCGCGACGACCTTCCCCGGCAGCGGCAGGCCCTGCGCCATCAGCATCGCGGGCCAGATCACCGCGTGGAAGCGGAGGATGTCCTTGCCGACCAGGTGCACGTCCGCGGGGAAGGTCTCCTCGAACTTCGCCTGGTCGGAGCCGTAGCCGACGGCGGTGGCGTAGTTCAGCAGGGCGTCGATCCACACGTAGATGACGTGCTTGTCGTCCCAGGGGACCTTCACGCCCCAGTCGAAGGTGGAGCGGGAGATCGACAGGTCCTCCAGGCCCCGGCGGACGAAGCTCACCACCTCGTTGCGCGCCGACTCGGGCTGGATGAACTCCGGGTGCCGCTCGTAGTGCTCCAGCAGCTTCGGCCCGTACTCGGAGAGCCGGAAGAAGTAGTTCTCCTCCTTGAGGATGTCCACCGGCTTCTTGTGGACCGGGCAGAGCTTCTGGCCCGCCCACTCCCCCTCGCCGTCCAGCAGGTCGCCGGGGGCCTTGTACTCCTCGCAGCCCACGCAGTACGGGCCCTCGTAGGAGCCCTGGTAGATCTCGCCCTTGTCGTACAGGTCCTGCACGAACTCCCGGACGCGGGCGGTGTGCCGCTCCTGCGTGGTGCGGATGAAGTCGTCGTTGGCGATCTCCAGGTGCTCCCAGAGGGGCTTCCACGCCTCCTCCACGAGCCTGTCGCACCACTCCTGGGGGGAGACCCCGTTCGCCTCGGCGGTGCGCATGACCTTCTGACCGTGCTCGTCCGTGCCGGTGAGGTACCACACCTTCTCGCCGCGCTGGCGGTGCCAGCGCGTGAGCACGTCGCCCGCGACGGTCGTGTAGGCGTGGCCCAGGTGCGGAGCGTCGTTGACGTAGTAGATGGGGGTCGTGACGTAGAACGCCTTCGCCCCCTGCTGCTCTTCTCCAGTGGCCGCCATGGGAGAAATCCTAACGGTCCGCACCTCGCCGGATCGCCCGTATATCGGCCGCACACCGTCCGCGCGGGACGGAGGCGGACGGCCGGGGGTGGTGCAGGCTGTACCCGCGATCCGCCGTCTGGGCCCATGGGCGGGCACCCCGCGGATTCCTAGGGTCGAGTACATGACCACCAGGGATCGGGGAGCGACCATGAGCAGGGAAGACGCCACCGCGGGCGGGGGCGCCGGGGGAGCCGGGCGGGGCGGGTGGGCGCTGCGGCTGACGGACGTGCACCGCCGCTACGGGAAGGGCGACGCGGCCGTCGCCGCCCTCGACGGGGTGAGCGCCGGCTTCGCGCCCGGCACCTTCACCGCCCTCATGGGCCCCTCCGGCTCCGGCAAGTCCACCTTCCTGCACTGCGCCGCCGGGCTGGACCGGCCCACCTCCGGACGGGTCGAGCTGGCGGGGCGGGACCTGGCCGCGATGAGCGAGACCGAACTGACGAAGCTGCGCCGCGAGCGGATCGGCTTCGTCTTCCAGGCCTTCAACCTGCTGCCCGCGCTCACCGTCGAGCAGAACGTGACCCTGCCGCTGCGGTTCTCCGGCCGCCGCGCCGACCGCGAGCTGGTCGCCGAGACGCTGGCGCGGGTCGGCCTCGCCGACCGGGCCCGCCACCTGCCCGCCCAGCTCTCCGGCGGCCAGCAGCAGCGCGTCGCCATCGCCCGCGCGCTGGTCGTGCGGCCCGCCGTGCTCTTCGGCGACGAGCCGACCGGCGCGCTGGACACCCGTACCGCCGCCGAGGTGCTCACCCTGCTGCGGACCGCGGTGGACCGGGCGGGGCAGACGGTGGTGATGGTCACCCACGACCCGGTGGCCGCCTCGTACGCCGACCGGGTGCTGTTCCTGGCCGACGGGCGGCTGGTGGACGAGATGCGCGCCCCGACCGCCGACGCGGTCGCCGAGCGCATGACCTCCCTGGGCGCCTGGGGCGAGCAGGCGCGGCAGCGGGCGGGGGGTGCGTTCTGATGCTCGACCTGGCACTGCGGATGCTGCGGCACCACAGGAGCGCGAACGTCGCCACCTTCCTGGCACTGCTCGTCGGCACCGCCATCGTGATGGCCTGCGGCGGGCTGATGGAGACCGGGCTGCGCGGCGACGCGGACCCGAAGCGGCTGGTCCGGGCGGACGTGGTGGTGGTCGGGGACCGCTCCTACCGGCCGCCGGTCGAGCGGTCGGCCGCCTCGGAGGGCGAGCTCGGGGAGTCTTTCGCGGCGGACCTCGAGGGCTTCGGCGAGACGGTCGTGCTGCCCGAGCGGGTGCCGGTGGACGACCGGGCCGCCGGCGCGGTGCGGTCGGTCGGGGGAGCGGGAGCGGTCGTCGCCGAGCACACCGTCGAGGCCGCCCTGCTGGACGGCGCGAAGGGCGCGGCGGAACTGACCGGCCTCGGCTGGTCGTCGGCCGCCCTGACCCCGTACGAGCTGGTCCCCGGCGGCCGGGCGCCCGGCGCGTCCGGCGAGGTGGTGCTGGACGCCCGTACCGCCCGCGCCCAGGGCGTGCGCGCCGGTGACGAGGTGCGGATCGCGGCGCGGGGCACCTCGGACGTCTACCGGGTGAGCGGCCTCGCCGAGCCCGCCGCCGGTGACGCGCCGGAAGGAACCGCCTTCTTCACCGACGCGCACGCCGCCGCACTGTCGCCCGCCGTGTCCGCCGTCGCGGTGGTCGCGGCGGACGGCACCGACCCCGGCGCGCTCGCGGACCGGATCGCCGACGCGCTCGGCGGGCTGTCCGGCGCCGCGCCGGTGACGGTGCTCACCGGCGGTGAGCGCGGCCAGGCGGAGGACCTGTCGGTGCTCTCCAGCGGAACGAACCTGATCGCGCTGGCCGGTTCCTTCGGCGGACTGGTCACCATGATCGCGGTCTTCACCGTCTCCGCCACCATCGGGCTGTCGGTGCGGCAGCGGCAGCGGGAGTTCGCGCTGCTGCGGGCGACCGGCGGCACCCCGGGCCAGCTCCGCCGGATGCTGCTCGGCGAGACGCTGCTGGTGGCGGTCCCCGCCGCCGCGCTGGCGATGGTCGCGGGACCGCTGCTGGGCGAGTGGCTGTACGGCCGGCTGGTCGGCCTGGGGATGGCCTCGGACGCGGTCGGGTACCGGCTGGGCTGGCTCCCGGCGGTGGCGGCGGCCGGCGCGCTGCTGCTCACCGCGGTGCTGGGCGGCTGGCTGGGCGCGCGGCGCGCGGTGCGGGTCCGGCCGGTGGAGGCGCTCGCCGAGGCGTCGCTCCAGCGGCGCTGGGCGGGGCCGTGGCGGATCGGCTCCGGGATCGTCTGCCTGATCGTCCCCGTCGTCCTGGGCGTGCTCAGCCTGGTGCTGGGCCAGGGGATGGTCGGGGCCGTGGCCGCGGGCCCGGCGGTGTTCGTCATGGTCGTCGGCCTGGCGCTGCTGGGCCCGGCCGTCACCCGGTGGGCGCTGCGGCTGCTGGACGGGCCGGTGCGGTTGCTGACCGGTGTCGGCGGCGGACTGGCCCTGCTCAACGCGCACGCCCGCCGTATCCGGATGGCGGCCGTCGTCGTGCCGGTCATGCTGGCCACCGGCGTGACCGTCGGCAACGTCTACATCCAGACCACCCAGGTCCAGGCGGGCAAGGACGCCTTCACCCGCAACCTGCGCGCCGACGCCGTGGTGGGCACCGCGGCGGGCGGGGTGACGCCTGAGCTGCTGGAGTCCGTGCGGCGGGTCGAGGGCGTGGCCGCGGCCGGTGCGTACGTCACCACCGTCGGCCATGTCGAGAAGCCCCTACCCGGCGAGCTGGACGAGCTCACCACCGGCATGGGGGAACTGCCGCTCCAGGGCGTCAGCCCCGAGGCGGCGGAGCGGACCACGGCCGTCACCGTCACCGAGGGCAGCCTGGCGGAGCTGCGCGGCCGTACGGTCGCGTTGCCCGAGGTGGTCGCCGGGAGCATGGAGCGCGGTGTGGGCGACACGATCCGGGTGCGGCTGGGCGACCGCGCCGCCGTGGACCTGGAGATCGTCGCCCTCTTCGAGAACCGGCGGGGCGGCCAGGCCGCCCTCGCCCCGGCCGGCCTGCTCGCCGGGCACACCACGGGCGGGCAGCCGCAGCAGATCCTGGTGCGCACCGCGGAGGGGGTGCCGGACGAGCGGATCACCGCGAACCTCGCCGCCCTGGCCGAGGACCACCCCGGACTCGTCGTCGCCGACCGGGCCGCCCTGATCGAGGAGAACACCCGGCAGCTGGAGACCCAGGCATGGGTCAACTACCTGGCGGCGGCCATGATCGCCGGATACACCGCACTGGCCTTCGTCAACACCCTGGTGGTCTCGGTGAACGACCGGCGCCGCGAGTTCGGTCTCCAGCGGCTGTCCGGCGCCACCCGCGCCCAGGTGCTGCGGATGATGACCGTCGAGGCCCTGCTGACGGTGGCGATCGGGGCGGGACTCGGCACCGTCGCCGCGCTGACCTCGCTGGTCCCGTTCAGCTTCGCGCTGACGGGCAGCCCGGTGCCGGCCGGCCCGGTGTGGGTCTACGGGCTGGTGGTGGGGACGGCCGCGGTGCTCACCCTGGCCGCCACCCTGGTGCCCACCTGGAAGGCGCTGCGGGTCCGGCCGGCCGCCGCGGCGGCGGTCGCCGACTGAGCCGCCGGCCGGATCACCGACCGAGCGCCACGGCACGTACCCGGGCCGTAAGGATGGTTGCCCACGTCAACCATCCTTACGGCCCCGGCCCCCTCCCGTTCACCGAGCGGTCGTCCCCCGTCACATCCGCGCCCATACCGTCCTGAGCTGCACGGACATGGGAAACACGGAGGGGACCATGCGCAAGCTGCTGCCGCTGATCGGTTCGCACCCGGGCGGGAGATCCGCCCTCACCTGCCGCTACCGCTGCGGCGACGCCTGCTTCCACGAGGTGCCCAACACCAGCGGCAACGAGTACGCGGGCGACATCATCGCCGAGGCCCTCTCCCGCCGCTCGGTGCTGCGCGCCGCCGGAGCGGCCGGTGTGGCGGCCGCCGCCGGAGCGGCCGTGCTCGGCCAGGCGGACCCCGCGGCCGCGGCCGTCCCGGGACACGGCAGGGGCTGGGACAAGGGGCGCGGGAAGAACCGGCCCGCGCGCGGTCTGCGCTTCACGCCCGTCGCGCCGAACACCGCCGACGCGGTGACCGTCCCCGAGGGCTACGCCCAGAACGTCGTCATCCGCTGGGGCGACCCCATCCTGCGCGGCGCCCCCGCCTTCGACCCGGCCCGCCAGAGCGCCGAGGCGCAGGCCGGGCAGTTCGGCTACAACAACGACTACCTCACCCTGCTGCCGCTGCCCGGCGAGCACGGCCGGCAGGTCCTGTTCGCCAACCACGAGTACACCGACGAACAGTTGATGTTCCCCGGGTACGACGAGGACAACCCCACCCGCGAGCAGGTCGAGATCGCCTGGGCCGCGCACGGCCTGTCCGTCGTGGTGGTGCAGGAGGAGCGCCGCACCGGCCGCCTCACCGCCGTCCCCCGCCACCACCTCAACCGCCGCTTCACCGCCACCAGCGCCTTCCGCCTCACCGGCCCGGCCGCGGGCAGCCCCCTGCTGCGGACCTCCGCCGACCGCACCGGCCGGAAGGTGCTGGGCACCCTCAACAACTGCGCGGGCGGCACCACCCCCTGGGGCACGGCGCTGTCCGCCGAGGAGAACTTCAACCAGTACTTCGCCAACGCCGACGCCGTCACCGACCCGGACACCAGGGCGCGGCTGAAGCGCTACGGCATGACCGGCGGCGCCTCGGACCGCAAGTGGGAGCGGTTCGACGACCGCTTCGACCTGTCCAAGGAGCCCAACGAGGCCAACCGCTTCGGCTGGGTCGTCGAGGTCGACCCGTACGACCCGCACTCCGTCCCGCGCAAGCGCACCGCGCTCGGCCGCTTCAAGCACGAGGCCGCCCAGCCGCGGCTGACCGCCGACGGCCGCCCGGTGGTCTACATGGGCGACGACGAGCGCTTCGACTACTTCTACAAGTTCGTCTCCAGCCGGCGGATGATGCGCGGCAACAGCCGCCGCGCCCGCGAGCACAACCTCACCCTGCTCGACGAGGGCACCCTGTACGTCGCGAAGCTGACCGGCGACAGCCCAGCCGACCAGACCTTCGGCGCCGGGGACCTCCCCTCCGACGGCGAGTTCGACGGCACCGGCCGGTGGATCCCGCTGGCCACCGGCGACGTCTCGCACGTCCCCGGCATGACGGCCGAGGAGGTCTACGTCTTCACCCGGCTGGCCGCCGACAAGGTCGGCGCCACCAAGATGGACCGCCCCGAGGACGTCGAGCCCAGCCCGCGCACCGGCCGCGTCTACGTCGCGCTGACCAACAACACCCGTCGCGGCACGGACGGCAACCCGCTCGCGGACGAGGCCAACCCGCGCAACGCCAACAAGCACGGCCACGTCCTGGAGCTGACCGAGCGCCGGAGCGACCCGGCCGCGGAGAGCTTCGCCTGGCGGCTGTTCCTGGTCTGCGGTGACCCGGAGGACCCCGCCACCTACTTCGCCGGCTTCCCCAAGGACCGGGTCAGCCCGATCTCCTGCCCGGACAACCTCGCCTTCGACGACCACGGCAACCTGTGGATCTCCACCGACGGCAACGCGCTGGGCACGCACGACGGCCTGTTCGGCGTCGCCACCACCGGCGAACGGCGCGGTGAGGTACGGCAGTTCCTGACGGTGCCCACCGGTGCCGAGACCTGCGGCCCGATCGTCCAGGACCGCCGGGTGCTGGTCGCCGTCCAGCACCCGGGCGAGGTGGACGGCGCCAGCTACGAGCGGCCCGCCTCCGCCTGGCCCGACGGACCGGGCCGGGCCGTCCGCCCGTCGGTCGTCGCCGTCTGGCGCCGGGACGGCCGGGACATCGGCGTCTGACACCCCCCTTCCGTCCCTCCCCGCCGCTCCCTCCCCTCTCGTACGGGCGTGTCCCCCCGTACGGACGCCGCCGCCCGCCCGTTCCCGGGCGGGCGGCGGCGCTTCGCGCGCACGGGCCCGTACGGGGGTGCGGCGCCCGGCCGGAGAGCCCGCTGACCTGGTGAGAACGCCGCCCTTGACATGTCCTCGGTATGCATGCTTCCGGACCGGGAAGGAGGAAACCAAGCAACCGTCCCGAAAAGGTGAAGTCATGGAGATTACCGGCATCATTACCGCGATCATCATCGGTATCGTGATCGGTGTGCTGGGACGCCTGGTCGTACCGGGACGTCAGCGGGTGGGCGTGCTGCTCACCATCGCCGTCGGTATCGTCGCGGCTCTGATCGGTACGTTCATCGCCGCCGGCCTCGGTGTCGCCAGCACCGCGGGTGTCGACTGGATCGAGCTGCTGATCCAGATCGGGCTGGCCGCGGTCGGTGTCGCCGCCGTGGACCGCGCCAAGGTGCGTGCCTGACGTCCCGCAGTCCCGTGCACCGGTAACCCCCCACGCCTTCCCCCGCCTCCGGCGGGTGCCCGGCCCGGCAGGGCGGCCTCGACGGCCCCTGCCGGGCCCTCGGCTGTCCGGGACCGGAGCGTCCCGCCCCGGCCGGACGTCCCTCAGCCGGTGTGGTGGTCGCGCTGGACGACGGCCGCGTGCTCCAGCACGTCCTCCATGGGGTCGTCGATCTGCCCGGTCGAGATCAGTGCCATCTTGGGCCCGTTGTGCGACCCGGTGTGCGTCTCGTCGGCCCACGCCGCCCCGGCCGGCGACACGACCGCCGCGACGGCTCCCGCCGCCACGGCGCAGCCGCGCATCCAGTTCCTCCGCATCGTCCCTCTCCCGATCTCCGGGCTTCTCCCGGTCCGGCCTGTTCCGTTCCGGCGGCCCGCCGGTATGGATATCCGTCGATCCGGCCAGAAGTTACGGCCGTACGGCCGTGAATCGCCCGGAACGGTTCCCGGACCGGCCGGACGGTGCGACCCTCCGGTGTCCGCTGACCGCCCGCCGGGGTACTGGCGTGTTCTCCCGGTATTTCCGAGCGGCAGCCATCCGTCCCGGGGTTTCCTGACTTCCCTGCGGAACGCTGTTGGCGGAATGCGCTCGGGCGGTTTCGTGGAGCGGCCCGGTGGCGTGCCGGACCGGTTTCAGGCGTTCGGGGCTTGGCGATGCCGCGCCTGACGACAGCCGTGCGGAGACAGCGGATGCCGGAGCGGGAGGACTTCACGCGGCGCTGCGAACCGCTCCGGCAGCGGCAGCGCCGGGTCCTGTCCAACGCCTGAGCCCCGACCGCCGGGATGACCGACTGGCTGCGCGCCGTCACCGAGTGGAACCCGATCAGCACCGTCGCCGCCGCCTGCCGCGAGCTGTCCGGCGGCGAGGCCGCCGCGGCGAACGACGTCCCGGGCGCCGCCTGGCCGGTGGCGCATCCCGTGGTGGCGGCGGTCGGCCGGGCGGTGCTGCTGCTGGCGTCCTCGTCCCGCTCGCCGTACGCCGCCACGCCCGCGGCGCGGACGGCCGCTGAGGGACGGGGGAGGAGACGCGGACGGCCCGCCCGGGGGGTGGAGGCGGGCCGTCCGCCGCATGGGGTCGAGCGGGCTCGCGCGCCCGGGTGGCCCTCGTTGTGAATTGTGGACGCTGGAGCTCCCCCGGCCCGCGTTTTCGGTGTGCTTTAACCCGAAAGAGGGCGGGCAGGGGCGCGGTGGCGGCGGGTGTTCGAGGGCGGCACCGGCGGGCGGGGCCGAATTCTCCGCCCGAACCGATGAGTTGTGCGGCGCGCGGTGATCGAAGTGGGAGAGGGTGGTAACAGTGGTCCGGCTGCTCGCCCACCCTGCCGGGCCAGGAACGGAGGCACCCGTATGTCCACCCGCAAGGCCGTCGTCGAGAAGTACCTCGAGGGGTTCCGCCGCGGTGACCACGACATGGTCCTGTCCTGCCTCACGGACGACGTGGTGTGGGACATGTACGGCTACACCACGCTGCAGGGCAGGAGGGCCTTCGCCGCCGAGATCGACAACGAGGCCTTCACGGGGCACCCCACGATCACGGTCGACAGCCTGGTCGAGGAGGGCGACACCGTCGTCGCCGCCGGTGGGGGCAGCGCGGTGCGGAAGGACGGCGGTGTGCTGCGCTTCCGCTTCGCGGACGTCTTCCACTTCGACGGCGATCTCGTCGGCCGTCTGGAGACGTACCAGGTCAACCTCGACTGAGCGGGCCCGGGGCGCGTGTCCGGGCTGCGCCCGGGGTGCGTGGGTGCGGGTTCTGTGGGCGCTGGGGCCGGTGCCAGTCCGGAACGGTCGCCCCTCCCCGTCCCCTCCCGCCCGTCGCCCGGCTGCGGCCCGGTCACCCGGTGCGGACGCACTGGCGGCAGGCGCGGGCGGAGGCCGCCACCACGGTGTGCGACACGGCGGCGAGGGCGCCGGTGAACGCCACCAGCGGCCAGTTGGCGGCCAGCGGCGAGGACACGAAGAGCGCGAGCGCGGACAGGCCCAGAGTCACGCCGGTCGCGGTGCCGGCCCACGCGGTCGCCCGCGGCAGCCGGTGCGCCGTGGACAGCCGGGCGGGCAACCGGCGGGCGAGGGCGCCGGTGGCGGCCAGCGCCGCCGCCGCGAGCAGCGCGGCCCCGGCGGCGGCCCCGGCCAGGGGCAGGGCCAGGAACCGCGCCTCGGGCGGCAGTTGGACCCCTTGGCCGGTGACCAGGAACAGCCACCAGCAGGCGGCCAGGAACGGCGCGGTCAGGGCGACGGCCCGCGCGGTGTGCCGGACCTGGACGACGGTCAGCTCCCGCTGACAGGACGGCGCCACCTCCTCGACGGTGCCGAACTCGGCAACGGCCCGCCGGACGGCGAGCCGTTGCGGCAGCCCCTCGGCGGCGTACGCCGCCACCGTGTCCGCGAGACCCTCCCGCAGCTCCGCGACCAGCCGTGCGCGGGCCCGCGCCGGGCCGTACAGGGCCGCCGCCAGTTCGGCGGCGTACGCCTCGACGTCCTCCACTTCTCCGGTCGGCCTCATGCGGTGGCCCGGCCCGGCCGTACGGGTGCGGGGGCCGGGTTCAGCACGGAGCCGATCGCCGCCGTGAACTCGCGCCAGGCCGCCCGCTCCCCGTCCAGGGCGCGCCGTCCGGCGTCGGTGAGCTCGTAGCGGCGGCGGCGCCGCTCACCGACGGAGTCCCAGGTGCTGCGCAGCAGTCCGGTCCGCTCCAGCCGGTTCAGTGCGGGGTAGACCGTGCCGGTGCGCAGTTCGAGCGTGCCGGAGCTGCGCTGCTGGACCGCGGTGATGATCGCGTAGCCGTGCAGCGGCCCCGGCTCGAGCACGGCCAGCAGCAGACCGTCCAGGTGTCCTCGTACCGCATCCGCCTTCATGAGTGGGCAGCCTACACAAAGGTTTTGTAGGCATGGTATCTATTGGCAGGCAATGTATTTGTCGTCGGTACGGGAGAGTCCGCGATGACCAAGTTCCTGCTGTCCGTGCACGTCCTCGCGGCGATCCTGGTGGTCGGGCCGATCGCCGTGGCCGCCTCGCTGTTCCCGCGTTACGCGCGGCAGTCGGCGTCCGGGGGCGGGGATTCGGGGGAGCGGGACGCCGGGGTCGCCGTGCTCCTGCACCGGATCTGCCGGAGTTACGCCGTCGTCGGCGTCGCCGTCCCGGTCTTCGGGATCGCCACGGGTGCGCGGCTCGGTGTCCTCACCGACGCCTGGCTGCTCGTCTCGATGGTGCTGACCGCGCTCGCCGCGGCTCTGCTGGTGGTGGCGATCGTGCCCGGGCAGCGGCGGATGCTCGCGCCGTCGGCGGGTGCGGGCGGTGGGGCCGATGTGGCCGTACGTCCGGCGGCGGCCCGGCTGGCCATGCTCACCGGCGTCTTCAACATCCTGTGGGCGATCGTCGTCGTCCTGATGATCGTCCGGCCCGGCTCCACCACGGGAGCGTGAGCGTGATGCGTGTGCTGCGGATCGCCGCCGGCGCCGAGGCCGCTTCGCTGGCCGTCCTGCTGCTCAACCTGTTCACCGTCCACGCGGAGCCGGTCAGCTCGCTGATGGGTCCGCTGCACGGCATGGCCTATCTGGTCACCATCATCGCCGTCTGGCAGGTGACGACCGCCGCCGACCCGGCGGCCCGCTGGTACTCCCTCGTGCCCGGGGCCGGGGGGCTGCTCGCCCTGCGCCGTGTTGGGAGGGGCACGGGGGTGCCGGAGGCGGGGCGGTGATGTGCCCTGGGCGGGTCCGGGGTCCGGGGTGCGGGGTGCGGGGTGCGGGTGGGGTGCGTGCTGGGGTCGGGGCCAGTCCGGGGCGACCATTCCGGACGGCATGATTTACGGCCGTGATCGTGTCACGTCTCCTCACCCGCTCATTGGCCGCAAATCACGCTTGAGTGTCCGGAACGGTCGCCCCTCCCCGTCCCCTCCCCGCCGTCGCCGGGTGCGCCCCGTCGTGCCTGCGGTCCTCCACGCCCACCGGCTCGTGCACGTCGTGTGACGCCCCTGGCCGTGGCCGGACGGCCACTCGCTCCTGGTGGCGAGGGTGACCGGGACGTGCCGCGGTGCGGGCCGGGTTGCCGGCCGTGCACCCGCACCTGTGAGGGCGGCCGAGGCGCTGCTCGTCCCGGTGTGCGGGGGTGTCCCCTGGCGGAGCCGGGGTGGCTTGCGGGCACGTTCGGCGGGCCGGTCCGTGCCGACCCCCGATCCGGGCGACCATCTCGGGAGCGGACTCGATCCGGGAGTGGGCCCGGTCCGGGGTGTACGGGATGCGGCCAGGTGACCGTCTCGGGAATGAGCCCGGTCTGAAGCGTGCAAGGGATGGGGCCCGCAGTCGGGCGACGGCGGGAGGGGACGGGGAGGGGTGACCGTTCCGGACACTCAAGCGTGATTTGCGGCCGATGAGTGAGCAACAGAGCGTGACACGTCCACGGCCGTAAATCATGCCGTCCGGAATGGTCGCCCCGGACTGGCCCCGACCCCCGCACGCACCCCGTGCACCCCCACCCCTGTGGGTGCGGAAGGGAAGGGCGTGAAGCGGTTCCCCGTGGGGCTCCGGCCGGTACGGTAAGCACCGGCTTCGCCTGAAACGTGTTCCGGAAGAGTTGCTGTGATGTACCGGAAAGTGGCCGGAAGTTTCCATCGGGTGGTGGTGTGAGGGGTGAGCCGCAGGGTCGGTTTTCCCTGTTCTGACCGGCTGTGGCGGGCGCTGTGGCTGTCGGTGGGGGTGTGAAAAAGGTCAACCTGAGGTGGTCGTTGTTCTACAGGTTGTCAGGTGTGAGGCCGCGTTCTTAGCCTGGGAGCGCTCCCGAGCCTGGCCCGGAACTCCGCGATCCGCACGACACCCCACCGACTCGCTCGTTTCTCCGCCGCCGGTTCGGCACACCCCCCGCAAACCGGCGTGCACCGGCGAGTGGACGGCTTCCTGCCGGTCGTGGCAGGGGGTTGGTCCGGCCGACCGCACGCCTTCACGATGGAGGTCCCCCCACATGCGCTCCCACAGACATCGGCCCTGGACATGGGCGGCCGCGGCCTTCGTGACCGTCGCGAGCCTGACCGTCACCACCCTCGGTGGTGCACAGGCGGACAACATTGAAACCTTCCAAACCGCCGCCGCGCTGGCTGATCCTCCGGTGGAGGACGAGGGCGCGGACTGCCGGGTGGGCCAGGGCGGGTCGGCCAACACCTCGATGCTGCCCGACCCGTTCACCAAGATGGACGGCACGCGCGTGACCACCAAGGAGGACTGGCGGTGCCGGCGCGCGGAGATCAAGGAGCTGGCCGAGCGGACCGTCTACGGTGACAAGCCCGCCAAGCCCGACAGCGTCACCGGCACGGTCTCCTCCTCCCGGATCACCGTCAACGTCAGCCACCAGGGCCGCACCGCCAGCTTCTCGGCGAACGTGCAGCTGCCCAGCGGCTCCGGCCCGCACCCGGCGGTGATCGTCTACGGCGGGTTCGGCGCGGACACCGCCACCATCCGCAACTCCGGCGCGGCCGTCATCAGCTACGACCCCTTCGCGGTCGGGCAGGAGGGCACCGGGCGCAACAACAAGTCCGGTGCGTTCTACAGCATCTACGGCGCCCAGAGCGGCACCGGGCTGCTGGGGGCCTGGGCCTGGGGCGTCAGCCGGATCATCGATGTCATCGAGTCCTCCGGCGGCAGTGTGCTGCGGGCGGACGCCACCGGGGTGACCGGCTGCTCGCGCTACGGCAAGGGCGCCTTCGTGGCCGGCGCGTTCGACCAGCGCATCGCGCTGACCATGCCGATCGAGTCCGGCAGCGGCGGGGTGGGCGCCTTCCGCTCCATCGCGCGCGAGAGCGGCGCGCAGCCGCTGAGCAGCGCCTACGGCGAGCAGCCCTGGCTGGGGGACGCGTTCGGCTCCTACACCGGCAACCCCAACTCGCTGCCGGTGGACACCCACGAGGTGGTGGGCATGATCGCGCCGCGCGGTCTGCTCATCATGGACAACCCGCACGTGGAGTGGCTGGGCGCCCAGTCCGGAGCGGTGGCGGCGCTGGGCGGCGCGGAGGTCTACAAGGCCCTGGGCGCGCAGCAGAACATCAGCTACTGGTCCGACGTCAGCGACGGCACGCACTGCGCCAACCGCAGCGAGTGGCGCGGCCCGATCCAGCAGAGCATCCAGAAGTTCCTGCTGAACACCGGCAGCGCCCCGGGCGTCTTCCGGATCTCCGCCAAGAAGTCCGCCAACCTCTCCCAGTGGCGCAACTGGCAGACCCCCACCCTCACCGACGGCGGCGGCAACGGCGGCACCACCGCCGGGAACAACGGCGGGACCACCGCCGGGAACAACGGCGGTGGTGACAACGGTGGGACGACCGCCGGGAACAACGGCGGGAGCGGCAACGCCACCTGTACGGCCACCCTGGAGGAGTCGCAGCGCTGGGGCGACCGCTTCAACGTCCAGGCCACCGTGCGGGCCGGTTCCACCTCCATCAGCAACTGGACGGTGAACCTCCAGCTCAACGGCGGACAGTCGATCCAGAACTCCTGGAGCGCCTCCTTCTCCACCAGCGGCAGCAACATGACCGTGCGGCCCAGCGGCAACGGCACACTGGCGGCGGGAGCCTCCACCGGCTTCGGCTTCACCGTGATGGCCAACGGCAACTGGAACCTGCCCCGCGTGGTGGGCTGCACCGCCTCCTAGCCCGGCCTCGTACACCCGGTGGCGCGGCGGCTCGAAGCCGTCGCGCCACCGGCGCGTCCGTCAGGAGCGGTCGGCCGTGACGGTCAGACCGCGGATCTCGTAGCCGTCGATCGCGTCGTTGTAGGCGACGCGGGGCGGGGCGGCCATACGGATGCCGGGCAGGGCGAACAGCCGGGTCAGGAGCGTGTCGGTGGCCAGGACGGCGATGCCCGCGCCGGGGCAGCGGTGCGGGCCGTCGCCGAAGGACAGGCCCGCGCCGATCTCCCGGCCGGGACGGACAGACAGCGGGCAGGGGCCGGTGGCGGCCGGGTCGGTGTTGGCGTCGGCCAGATGGATCTCGACCGGTGCGCCGGCGGGGACGGTGACCGGTGCTCCGCCGCCGTCCAGGCCGAGGGCGGCCGTCGTGCGGCGCTTGAGCCGGGACACCACCGGTTCCAGGCGGAGGATCTCGTGCAGCAGGGCGAGGCGTCCGGCCTCGCCGGCGGTGCGGTACGTCTCCAGCAGGGCCTCGTCGGCGAGCAGGTGCCAGGCCGCGACGGAGACGAACTCGCGGGTGGTGACCATGCCCGCGGCGGCGAACGTGAGGCACTCGCCGAGGATCTCGGCGTCCGTGCAGCCCTCGTCGATCAGATGCGAGATCAGGTCGTCCCGGCGCGCGCGGCGGTGGGCGCGTACGGCCGGGCGGACGTCGGCGAGGTGGACGGCGAGCCAGGAGGTGTTCAGCCGGACGAGCCAGTAGAGCCCGGAGGGTCTGGTCAGACCGGGTCTGCCGAACTTCTCGGGGAAGAAGCGCTCCAGCCGCCGGCGGATGCCGGGTCTGCTGTGGGTGAGGCCGATGACGGTGCTCACCGTCTCGATCGCCATGCCGAAGCCCAGGTCGCGGAGTTCGGCCCGGCCGGTGGCCCGGAGCGCGGCGAGCTGGGTGTCGGCGGCTCGGGCCATCGTCTCGCGGTGGCGCTCGTCCACCCGGCGGGGGGTGAAGAAGCGGGCGGTCTGCCGCCGGTGCTCCCGGTGCTCGGGGCCGTCGCGGTACAGCACGGGGCGCCGGACGCCGGGGGGCAGCTTCTCCACGGTCTCGATGCCCAGGCCCGCCTGCACGGTGTCGGTGCTGCGCAGCACCTGCCGGGCCTGCGCGTGGCCGTGGACGTGCCAGGTGCCGTCGCCGGCCCGGACGACCGGGCAGGCGGGGCGGGGGCCGCCGGACAAGGCCCGGCGGGCGTCGTGGCTGTCGCTGTCGCCGCTCATGCCCATGCACTGCCCGGCCGCGCGGGGGCGGCAATCCTCCGCTCCCGCACGGCCGGGCCGGTCAGCCGCCGGAGGCGGGGCAGAAGGTGTCGTGGGACGGACGGTCGCCGGTGGTCAGGAAGCCAGTGACCAGCGCGTCCCCGCAGGCGTTGCCGTTGCGGGTGTAGGACACGTGGCCCGTCTCGTCCACGGTGACCATCCGCACCCGGTCGCCCAGGGCGCGGCGCATGCGCAGGGCGCCGTGGTGCGGGGTGGCCGGGTCGCGGAGGTTCTGCACCAGCAGGATGTTCGACGGACCGCGGGAAGTGATCCGCACCGGCGGCTCCTGCGGCCGGTCGTGCCAGAACGCGCACGGGGTGATGTTGACCGGCATGCCGGCCGTGAGCGGATGGCGCAGGCGGCTGACCGCCACGTCCCGGGCGTAGCCGGCCGGGTCGGTCGGCCAGGCGACGTCGTTGCAGATGGTGGCGGCGGACGCGGCGGTGGTGTTCTGCACCACCTCCTCCGGTGCGGTGGGTGGTGCGGGCAGCGGTCCTCCGCCGCGGGCGGCCTCGATCAGCCGGGCCAGGGCGGGGAAGCGGTCGGTGGAGTACAGGCCGTCCAGGAGGGCCTGGCGCAGCACGTTCCCGTTCAGCTCGGCCGGGTTGGCGCCCGGCCAGGGGACGGGTTCGCGGTCCAGGCGCCGGGCGAGGCCGAGGAAGAGGGCGCGGACCTGCCGGGGGGTGCCGGCCAGGCGGTGGGGGTTGCCGGGGTCGGACGCCCAGCGGGCGAAGACGGGGAAGGAGTCGGCCACGCCCACCGCCTGGTTGGCGAGCCAGCCGCGGACCACACGGCGCGGGTCGGGGTCGCCGGCGCTGTCCAGCACGATCCGGTCGGTGCGGTGGGGGAAGAGCTGGGCGTAGACGGCACCGGCGTAGGCGCCGTAGGAGACGCCCCACGCGGAGATGCGCCGCTCGCCCAGCGCGTGCCGGATGCTGTCGATGTCGCGGGCCTCGTTGGCGGTGGTGATGCTGCGCAGCACCGGCCCGCCGTTCTCGGCGCAGGCGTCGGCGATCCGGCGGGCGGCCGCGGTGTTCCCCTCGATGCCGCCGCCGGGGGACGGCCAGGGGAGCAGCCGGACCGGGGCCAGGTCCGCGTGGGCGAGATCGCAGCCGACCGGGGTGGACCGGCCCACGCCCCGGGGGTCGAAACCGATGATGTCGTAGGCGTCGCGCACCTGCCGGGGCAGTCCCCGGGCGGCGGTGGACGGGCCGTTCAGGCCGGAGCCGCCGGGGCCGCCGGGGATGAGCAGCAGGCTGCCGCGGCGCTTTCCGGGGTGCTCGCTGCGCAGCCGGGACACGGCCAGGGAGATCTGCCGTCCACCGGGGTTCCGGTAGTCCAGGGGTACCCGCAGGGTGGCGCACTCCTGCCGGGGGTCCAGCCCCTCCCCGGCACACGGTCCCCAGGCCAGGGGCGCGGTGGGTGGTGCGGCCGCTCCGGCGGGCGGGGCGGGGAGGAGCACGGCGAGCAAGGCGGTCGCGGTGGCGGTGAGCGTGGCCGCGACCGTCCGGCGTCTGGTGGTCGTCATGCCCCACACCCTGGCCGCCGGGCGGAGGACTGGGCCATCGGGCAGGTTCCCGGAGCGTACGGGGGGTGGCCCCACCCTTCTGGGTGGGGCCACCCGGGGGCCGGTGCGCCCGGCCCCCGGGAGGGCTCAGGCCAGGTCGGGACGGATCCGCCAGGGGTACGCCGCGGCGGTCTCGGTGCCGTCGGCGAGGATGCCGACCACCCGGTAGTACGAGGTCTGACCGAGCGGCTGGGTCCGGTCGGGATGCGCGTAGTCCAGCGTGCCCGTCACCGCGGGCACGCTGGCCAGCGGTTCGTAGGCGCCGGTGGCGTGGTCGTACCGGCCGATCCGGTACTCCGTGATGCCGGCGCAGACCTCGCCCGCGCACCGTCAGCCGAGCCGGGAGGCGTCCTCGGAGGCCGTCCATCCGCCGTTGCGGTACAGCGGGCCCGTGCTCGGGGCGGTGTGCTCGGGCGGGGCGGTGTCCAGCTCGGTGGCTATGACGGTGGCGGCGGACGGGGCGTCGGGGGAGATCGTGTTGTCCCAGACGTCCTTGGCGGTCACCGCGTAGACGTACGTCTCGCCGTCCGGGACGTGGGGGCACAGGACGGCCAGCGGATCGTCGGCCCGGTCCGGGCACTGGCCCGTCCACCGCATCGTCCCGTCGCTCTGCCGCACGCCGAACATGCCGCGGTAGGAGGCGATGTCGTCGTCGGCCGGTGCCTCCCAGCGCAGGAGCATCCCGTCGGCGCGCGGGGTGGCGGTGAGGCCGGTGAGGGGGCGCGGCGCGACGCGGTCGGCGGTGGTGACGGTGGCCGGGGCGGAGGGGGCCGATTCGTTGCCCTCGCCGTCGGTGAGGGTGACGCCGTAGGTGTAGGCGGTGTCGAACTCCCAGTCGGTGTCGTAGCAGTGGAAGGAGTAGAAGCGGTCGGTGCCGACGGTCCGGACGGTGGGGTGGTCGGCGTCGGGGCACTCCGGGTGTGCCGCGTCCGCGCCGAGCGAGGTGCCCGGGGAGCGCAGCACGGTGAAGCGCGCGCCGTTGTCCAGTTCGTCGGAGGCGGGGTGCTCCGGAGTGCTCCAGGTGAGCAGCACGTCGCTCCGGCGGGGTACCGCCCGCAGGTCCAGGGGCGCGGCCGGGGGTGTGCGGTCCACGCCGTCGGTGGTGACGGACGCGGAGTACGCGCTGGGGTTCCCGGCCGGGTCGAAGGCGCGCACCGCGTAGGTGCGCTCCCCCACTCCGACGCCGTGGACGTACGAGGTGCCGGTGAGCCGCTTGAGGGCGGTGTACGCGCCGGCCGGGGTCCTCTCGTACAGCTCGTACGCGGCGGCGCCCGCCACGGGCCGCCAGCCGAGCACCGTGCCGTGGAGGTCGCCGTGGGCGGTGAGACCCGTGGGCGCGGCCGGGCCGGTGCGGTCCGGGGTGGTCACGGGCTTGTCCGCGGTGCCGGCCGACTCGTTGCCCGCCCTGTCGTGGGCGCGGATCTCGTAGTAGTAGGTCTCGCCGGTGGGGGGCGGGGTGTCGGTGTACGTGGTGGCGGTGGTGGTGGCCAGGGGTCTGCTGCCGTAGGCGGTGCCCTTGAGGCGCCGGTGGACGCGGTAGCCCGCGAGGTCCATCTCCTTGCTCTTCGCCCAGGTCAGCCTGGTCCTGCCGGCCGCGGCGTCGTACGCGACGGACACGCCCGTGGGGGTGAGCGGCCTCACCTTGTCGACGGAGGCCGCGGTCCGGGGTGCGTAGGCGAACTTGACGTTGGCGTGGCCGGTCCAGTTCACGTAGTCGACGCGGATGGTGTGCTTCCCGGCGGGGACGGTCAGGTTGACGGTCTTGGAGACGGTCGTCGAGACGTTCTTCCACAGGCTGATCCTGCGGACGCCGTCGACGTAGACGCGGATGCCGTCGCGCGAGGAGGCGGTGAGGGAGAACGGACCGCCGGAGCCGAAGTCGCGGGTGACGGTCCAGCGGACGGAGAAGTGGTTCCTGGGCAGGCCCGAGGCGGGGGCGCCGGTGCCCCAGTTCTCGTTGACGGCGGCGTCGCAGGCGGTCTTCCCCGGGGTGCCGGAGAGCGTGGTGTTCGCGAAGATCTGCCGCTTGTAGACGGGGGATGCGCAGGCCACGGCGGCTGCCGCGGGGCTGGGGGCGACGAACGGGCCGCCCGCGACGGCGGCGAGCACGGCGGCGGCGGTGAACATCGCCGGCCTGCCTCTGTATGGGTTCATGTGGTCCTTCGGTCCTGGTGACCGGCCATGGGGCGGCCGTCGGCGATCCCGACTCGTGACGGCGGCATTTGGTTGTATGGTCCATCAGGACCGCGGCCGGCGGCCCGGTCCGGGCGCTCGGCGGTGCGGGGCGGAGAGGGAGGAACGGATGCGGGAGCCGGAGACGGTGCGGGTCGGAGAGGGCGTCCACCTGGTGGCGGGCAGCAACACGAACTGGGTGATCGTCCGGGAGGGCGACGCGGTGACCCTGGTGGACACCGGTTACCCGGGGGACCGCGAGCTGCTGCTCGCCTCGCTGTCCGCTGTCGGGGCGGGACCGGAGGCGGTGGCGGCCGTGCTGATCACGCACGCCCACAACGACCACCTCGGCTCGGCGGAGTTCCTGCGCGCCCGGTACGGGACGCCGGTGCTGATGCACGAGGCCGAGGTGCCGCACGCCCGGCGGGACTTCCTGCACCAGGTCGGCGTCGGGCAGGTGCTGGCCAACGGCTGGCGTCCCGGGGTGGTGCCCTGGGCCGTGCACGCGCTGCGCTCCGGCGGTACGGCGAAGGTGCCGGTCGCCGCGCCGGAGGCGTTCCCGGCGGTGGGGGCGCTGGACCTGCCGGGCGGGCCGGTGCCGGTGCACACCCCCGGTCACACCGGCGGGCACTGCGCGTACCTGCTGCCGGAGGCGGGCGTGCTGGTCAGCGGGGACGCGCTGGTCAGCGGCCACCCCACGTCCCGGGTGCGGGGGCCGCAGCTGCTGCCGCGCATGTTCGACCACGACCGGGAACGCGCGGTGGCCTCCCTGGCCGTGCTGGAGCAGGTCGACGCCGAGGTGCTGCTGCCGGGCCACGGCCCGGTGCACCGGGGCCCGGTCCGCGCGGCGGCGCGGCGCGCCCGGGAGCTGGCGGGCTGAGCGGGCGGACACGCGGAAGCCCGCGGCCGGTGACCGGGGGCGGTGGTCACGGGCCGCGGGCCGTCGGGGGCGCGGGGCTCAGTCGGTGGCCAGGAACTTCAGCAGGGCGTCGGTGACCTCCCGGGCGTGGGTCCACAGCAGGCCGTGCGGGGCGCCCTCGATCTCGACGTACTCGGCGGCGGGGAGTGCCCGGTGGAACGGGCGGCCGGTGGCCTCGATCGGCAGGATGCGGTCACCGGTGCCGGCGACGATCAGCGCGGGGACGTCGACGCGGGGGATGTCCTCGCGGAAGTCGGTGGTCCAGGTGGGCACGCAGGCGGCGGAGGCGTGGAAGGAGGAGCGGGAGGCGGTGTTCCAGCTCGCCCGCACGGCCTCCTCGCTGATGCGGCTGCCGAGCGTCTCGTCCAGGTTGTAGAAGTTCTGGAAGAAGTCGCTGAAGTAGGCGTACCGGTCGGCGGTGACCGCCTCCAGGATGCCCTCGAAGACGCTGCCGTCGACGCCCTCGGGGTTGTCGTCGGTCTTGAGCAGGAAGGGCTCCAGGGGCGCCAGGAAGACGGCCTTGGCGACCCGCTCCGAGCCGTAGGAGCCGAGGTAGCGGGCGACCTCGCCGGTGCCCATCGAGAACCCGACCAGCACCGCGTCGTCGAGGTCCAGGGTCGTCATGACGGTGTTCAGGTCGGCGGCGAAGGTGTCGTAGTCGTAGCCGGTGGTGGGCTGGGAGGACTGGCCGAAGCCGCGGCGGTCGTAGGTGATGACGCGGTGGCCGGCCTTCAGCAGGGCCGGGATCTGCTTCTCCCAGGAGTGGCCGTCGAGCGGGTAGCCGTGGATGAGGACGACCGGCTGCCCGGTCCCGTGGTCCTCGTAGTACAGCTCGATGTCGGTGCTGTTCTCCTGGCCGACGGTGATGTACGGCATGGTGATCGTTCTCCTCGGTGGTGTGGTGTGTTCGTGGGATGTCACGGTGGGCGGGGGGCCCGGGTTCACCGGGTGCGGGCGGCGGCGTCGGTGATGACGCGGGTGACGGCGTCGGGGCGGGAGACGGACACCGCGTGGGAGGCTCCCCCGACCTCGGTGGTGCGGGAGCCGGCCCGCTCCGACATGAAGCGCTGGGCGGCCGGCGGGATGTTGCGGTCCTGGGTGGCGATCAGCGCCCAGGAGGGGATCGTCTTCCAGGCGGCCTCGGTGGACTTCTCCTTCAGTGCGGCGGCGGCGATGGGGCGCTGCCCGGCGGCCATCAGCCTTGCCTTGCCGACGGGCACGTCCGCGGCGAACTGCTGCCGGAACCTGTCCTGCTCGATGTAGAGGTCGGTGCCCTGCTGCCCGTCGGGCAGCGTGTGGGGCGCGGGGTCGAGGACGTCTCCCAGGGTGCTGCCGGGGAGCTTGTTCGACAACTCCAGTGAGGTCTCGCCGGTGTCCGGGAGGAAGGCTGCGATGTAGACCAGCGCTCTGACCTGGTCCTCCCGGCCCGCGGCGGCCTGGCTGATCACCGTGCCGCCGTAGGAGTGACAGACCAGGACCACCGGTCACTCGATGTTGTCCAGGACACCGCGCAGGTGGGCGGCGTCGCTCGCCGGGCCGCGCAGCGGGTTGGCGGCGGCCAGGAGGGCGAGGCGGCGGGGGTGCCGGCCGGAGAGGTGGCGTTCATCGTGTGCTCCTTCGTTTCCGGTGGGCCGGCGGGATGTTCCCGGGGCCCGGCGGGGGTCTTCCTCCGCCGGTCTCTCCCGGCGATGAGAGAAACATAGCGCTCGATTGAGTAGCGCACAACTTAAGTTCTTGCGATTTGATCGTGGGCGATCGCGTGAGGTGGGTTTATGTGGTTGTTCGGGGTGTTTCGCGGGGGCGGAGCAGCTGGTTCCGGGTGACGCACGTCACCGCGGCCCGGCCCCGGAAAGCGGCGACCCGCCCGCCGGTTTCCGGCGGGCGGGTCGGTGGGTCGGGCGGTCAGTGGCTGCCGGAGACGTTGGCGATCAGCTTGCGCAGCAACTTCCCGGCGGCCTCGAACTCCTCGTCGGTCAGCCCCATGGCGTCGCCGATGACGGGCGGCACGGCGAGGACCCGCTCCCGCAGGCCGAGACCCGCCTCGGTGAGGGTGACGGACACCGAGCGCTCGTCGTCCGTGCGCCGCTCCCGGCGTACCAGGCCGGCCGCCTCCAGGCGCTTGAGCAGCGGGGAGAGCGTGCTGGACTCCAGGTGCAGGGCGGTGCCCAACTCCCGCACGGAGACCGGGCCGCGCTCCCACAGCACCAGCATCGCCAGGTACTGGGGGTAGGTCAGGTTCAGCTCGTCCAGCAGCGGGCGGTAGCGCGCCGTCACCGTGCGCGAGGCGGTGTAGAGGAGGAAGCAGAGCTGGTCGTCGAGGAGCGGGGGAGCGGCCCCGTCGGGTGGGGCGGCCGGGTGTTCCGCGGTCTTCTCCGTGCTCATGGTCCTGTTCCTCCCGGGGTGACGGCGGTTCGGGGCAAGAGATCGATACTACGCTACTTGCTCGTGCACGATTCAATCGCCCCTTTCGTTCTCCGGGAGCGGGGAGGCGGTGCCGCCCGGCCGAACGGCTGAACACGCGGTGTGCCCGGTTTCCCCCTCCCCGTACCGGAAACCTCGCGCGGTGCACGACCACGAGCCCCTCCGGCGGAAGGAACCACGAGCATGCGCCCTCCGGTACAGCGCCGCCGTACGCGCGGGAGCGTGGCCCTGCCGTCCGCGCTGTCCGTCCTCGTCCTCGGTGCCGTCCTGGCCGGGTGCGTCGGCGGGGGCGGGGAGGACGACCCCGCGCCCGAGGCGTCCGTGCGCGTGCAGGACGCCGGGGAGGGCGGAGTGCAGGACCGGGTGTACGAGGACCTGGCCGAGGACGGGTTCTGGGACGACGTCGGCAACTGGGTGGGCAAGCGGGTCACCATCACCTCCGAGGTCCACGGCACCGTCAATCCGAACTTCTTCACCATTGCCGGAACCGGGGGCGGCGGGCCCCGCAGTCTGCTGGTCTTCTCCCCGCGGGACGTGGAGGTGGCGGAGGGCGACTCCGTCCGGGTCACCGGCACGGTGGGGGAGGGGTTCGACATCGCGGCCCTGGAGGAGCGGACCGGCCGCGACTGGGAGGACGACCGCTTCACGGAATGGGCGGACGGGCACTACGTCTACGCCACCGGTGTCGGCGCCCCGGGTGACGAGGGCACGTCCGAGGAGGAGGGCACCCCCGGGGGCGAGGGCACGCCGGGCGGCGGTTACTGACCGTGCCGCCGGTACCCGGACGCCCGGTGAGCCGGCGTACCCGGCTGCGGCCCGGTGAGCGGAGCGCGACGGCCCCGCCGCCACACGGCGGTGGAGGCCGGACCCGGGAGCCGCGGAACGAGAGCGGCCACGCCCCGTCGCGGCACCCGGGTGCGGAGGGGCGGGAACCGGTGCCGGTCACCGGACCGCCCCGCGGTCGCGTCACCCCCGCGGCGCGGCTCTGCCGAGCTCCCCGCGGGCGCTGGCCCGCCGGGCATCCGTACCGCCGCCCGGCCGGGTACGTGCTTCCGTCCCGGCCGGCCCCCGGTCCCGCTCCCGGCCGGGCCGGTGCCCGCGGGCCTTGCCGCCCTCGTCGGTGTCCCCGGTGTCCCCCGGGGACGGCGTTGGCCGCTCCTCCCCCCGCGGGGGCCGGGTCACCCACCAGCACACCGCGACCCAGGCGGCCGCCAGCAGGAAGCCGGCCAGCACGTCGCTGAGGTGGTGCACCCCGGCGTACAGACGCTGGAACCCCACGGCCGGCGGGGCCAGCACCACCGGGACGACCGCCGCCAGGCGCCACCACCGGTTCCGGGTGGCCCGGAAGACGACGACCGCGGCACACAGCGCCAGCACCGTCGCGGCGGCCACATGCCCGGAGGGGAAGCTGGCCGTCGGCCGCAGACCGGGACTGAGCTGGGAGACGTCCGGCCGCTGCCGGGGCAGGGTGAGGGTCGTGACCAGGTACAGGGTGAGCTCCCCGGCGAGCCCGAGGGCCAGCAGGACCACAGGCCGCCAACTGCGCGCGACGGCCACTCCCAGCGGGCCGATCACCAGCGCGCCGGCGACGATGCCCGGCGTCCCGCCGACGACCTCCACCACGCAGGTGGCGTCGTCCAGCCACGGGGTGCGCAGTCCGACCGCCCACCGCACCGCCCCGCTGTCCCAGCCGGCCGGCCGCGCCCCGGGCCCCGCGCCGCGCAACAGCAGCCCCAGACCGTGCAGGAGTCCGGCGATCAGCACCCAGACCACCAGCAGCTCGACCGCGGCGAGCGCCGGGCGCGGCAGCGCGGGCGCGTGTTGCCGCGGGACGGGCCGCAGGCCGTCCTCCGGCGCGGGATCCAGCCCCGCCGACAGCGGGGGCTCCCCGCGCCGCCAGGGCGGCGCGCCCCACCGCCACTGGCGGAAGGCGACGGCGCTCAGCGCCAGCCACACCAGGCCCAGCAGCCACCCGGCGAGCACATCGCTGAGGTAGTGCACCCCCAGCGCCATCCGGGTGAAGCCCACGGTGAGGACGGCCAGCACCATGACGGAGGCGAACCACGGACGCAGCCGGGGGCGCACCACGGGCAGGAACACCAGCAGCAGCACCCCGTACGTCACCGTCGCCCCCAGGGCGTGCCCGCTGGGGAAGCTCATCCCGGACTGCTCGGACAGCGGTACGTCCACCACCGGGCGCAGCCGCCCGACCAGCACCTTGACCACCGCGTTGAGTCCCATCCCGCCGAGCGCGGCGACCGCGACGTACAGGGCGATCCACCACTGACGGCGTATCAGGAACCACAGCACGCCCACGCCCAGCAGCCACAGCAGTGCCGGCGTACCGCCCAGGTCGGTGAGGACGCGCAGGGCACCGACGCCCACCCGGTTCCCGGCGAACAGCCCGTTCAGGGCGTCGGCGACGGCCTGGTCGGCGCTCCGCAGCGGTTCCCACCGAGTGCGGACCAGGACGAGCAGCAGGGCGAAGCCCGTCCCGGCCAGCAGCGTCACCCCCCAGGCGAGCGCCTCGCGTCCCGCGAACCTCTCCGGACGTACCGGCACGGCAGACCCTTTCCTCCGTTCGCCGCCGCCGCCGACGGCGAGCGCCGCCCGTGGTCTCCGGGCGGCGAAACGTCCGCAGTACCCGGTCCCGGCGGCGGGAATCCCACCAAGGCCGTGCGGCCGGCCGATGCGGGGGGTTGCCCCCTCCGCCCTCTGGTTACCCGGACCCCATGGACCGATCGACCACCGCCTTCGAACGCGGCTGCCGCATCGCCGCCGACCTCGTCCGGGCGGGGGCCCTGGTCTCCGCGGCGGCGGCGGCCTTCCTCCCCCTGGAGGGGGTCATCCGCTTCCTCCTGCTGTTCCTGGGCCTCCTGGTGCCCCGGCTGGCCGGTGTCCGCAGCCCCGTCGACCTGCTGGTGGGGATCGTGCTGTCGGTGGCCGCCTGGTCCTCACCGGCGCACTGGTACGAGCTCGCCGTCTGGTACGACACGGCCCTGCACGCGGTGGTCCCCGGCATAGTCGCCCTGACCCTCCATCTGCTGCTGATCCGCTGGCGGCTGCTGCCCCCGCTGATGGCCAACGACCTGCGGATCTTCTCGATCCCGCTGCTCACCACCCTCCTGGGCTGCACCGTGGCGCTGGTGTGGGAGCTGTACGAGTGGTTCGGCAAGGACGTGCTCGGCCTGGAGATCGCCGCCCACTACGACGACACCGTCGCCGACATGGCGGCGGGCCTCGTCAGCTCCCTGGTCGCCGGTGTCCTCCTCGCCGTCTGGGCCCGCCACCGGGCCCGCACCCGCCGCCGGACCCGGTGGTCCGCGCCGCTGACCTGACCGTTGGGCCGGTGGCGGAAGCGATGAGGAGGTGAAGGGCCGTGGAGCCGGTGCCCGGCTCGGCAGCGGTGCTTCCGGCGCTGTTCCTGCTGTACCTGGCCGGGCTCGGGGTGGCGGTCCGGCGCGGCGCCGCGGGACCCGCGGCGCCTGCTGCTGTTCACCGTCTTCGCCGGGTACGTGCTCGGCGTCCTCCACTTCACGCTGCTGCCGGTCGAGGTGGGCGGCGGACCCGCCGCGGGAGAAGCCATGCGGGACGCCATGGACGGCGCCTCGGGGACCGGCGCCGGACCCCGAGGCGGGCGGCGTCAACCTCAGCCCGCTGACGGCGGGCGGCCTCACGTTCTGGCTCAACATCCTGATGACGGTGCCGCTGGGGTTCCTGCTGCCGCTGCTGTCCGTCCGGTGGGGGTCCGCGCTGCGGGTCGGCCTGTGCGGTGCCGCCGTCAGCCTGGGCATCGAGCTGACGCAGCTGCTGCTGCTCGCCCTCGGCGGCGTCCACGTCGTCGACGTCAACGACCTGATCGCCAACACGGCGGGCGCGCTCCTCGGCTACCTCCTCTTCCGCACGGCGGCGGACACCCGCCCGGTCAGGGCCCTGCGGCCCGCCGTGCCGGTCAGCCGCCGAAGGCCGCCGCGTGCTCCCGCACCCACTGGGCGAAGGTGCGGGCCGGGCGGCCGGTGACCTCCTCCACCGCCGGCCGCACCGTGTAGCCGGTCTCCGGCGGGTCGGTGCGCATCGCCAGGAAGAAGTCGATGTCCGGCTCCGACCAGCCCTCCGCGCGCCAGCGCGCCACCACCTCGTCCTGCGACAGCTCGGCGAACCGCACCTCGCGGCCGAGCACCTCCCCGATGATCCGCACCCGGTCCCGGATGGTCAGCGCCTGGGGGCCGGTGATCGGGTATTCCTTCCCCGAGTGGCCGCCGCGGGTCAGCGCGGTGGCGGCGACCGCGGCGATGTCCGCGTCGTGGACGAGCGCGCTGGGCGCGTCCCCGAACCCCTCGCGTACGGTGCCCTCGGTCCGGACGGACTCCGCCCACTCCAGGGTGTTGGACATGAACTCCACCGGTGACAGACGCGTCCACTCCAGCCCGCTCGCCTCCACGGCCTCCTCCAGCGGGCCCTTGGCGAGGTCGCCCCGCAGCACCGTCACGCGGCGCACCCCGGACTTCCGGGCCAGCGCCACGATCTCGGGGCCGTTGGGGAGCGGGGCGAAGTCGTCGCCGCCGAAGCCGATCAGATGGGCGGCGTCGGCGCCGGCGAAGGCCGGGGGCAGGCTCTCGGTGTCGGCCAGATCGCCCGCCACCGCCTCGGCGCCCGCCGGTAGGGAGGCCCGCGCGGGGTCGCGGGTGAGGGCGCGGACCCGGTGGCCGTCGGCCAGCAGCCGCTCCACCAGCGGGCGGCCGACGTTGCCGGTGGCACCGGTCACCAGGACGGTCAGGGGGCGGGGCTCGGGTGTCTCGGGTGTCTCGCTCATGGCGGGGACGCTAGGGGTGATCACGGTCATCCGCTGTCCGCGATCGGTGCGGGTTCGGGGTGCGTGCCCGGGGTGCGGGTGGGGTGCGTGCGGGCGTCGGCTTCTCCGGTGACCCGGCCGCCGCAGCAGTGAACCCGGCGCTGTGCACAGTCATCAGAACTGTTGCGAGGGCCGATACCGCCGCCCCGCTGTGGGGCGGGACAATCAGCGAGGTTGCCGACCATGACCGTGAACGTCGTCGAGGACGTTGCCCAGGTGGAGCCGCAACTGGCCAACTGCCGTGACTACTGGCTTGGCTGGGGAGAGGCGGACCGGTCCGACAACGGCTTGACGTACTACCGCAGCGCGCTGGCGCACCCCCAGCTCAACGGTGTGCTGCGGCTGGACGACGCCGACCGCGTGCCGTCCGTGGCACGGCGGGTCTCCGACATGATGGCCGACGTGCCCTGGATGTGGTGGGTGGGACCCGACAGCGGCCCCGGCGTCGCCGAGGCCCTGGTCGGGCACGGGGCGGTGCGGGTCGGGACGATGCCCGTGATGGCCGTCCGGACCGACCGGATCGCCGACGCCGGGCAGCCCTCCGGTCTGAGGATCGACACGGTCGAAGACGGCGAGGCGCTCGCCGAGTGGGTGGATACCTACAGCCCGTCCTTCGACGTCGCGCCGGAGTTGCGGAGCGACAGCCTGCGAATCGAGCAGCGAAGCGCACAGGCGCCGGACACCGTGCGGCTGGCAGCATATCTGGACGGCCGGTGTGTGGGCACCGCCCTCGTGCTCGACGCGCACGGCGTGGCGGGCGTCTACATCGTGACGACCGCGGAGGCGTACCGTCGCCGGGGGATCGGGGCGGCGCTGACCGCGGCGGCCCTGCGGGCGGGGCAGGAGCGGGGGCTGCGCGTCGGCACCCTCCAGGCCAGTGCGGCGGGCGCTCCGGTCTACCGGCGCATGGGCTTCCAGACCGTCGCCGAGTACCAGTTGTTCACCCTGCCGACGGCCTGACCGGCTGCCGGCCGACGGCTCCGGCCGGGCGGGATGGTCGCGGCGTCAGGAACGCGCCGCCCGGCGGTGGGCCGGGCTCCCCTCGCGGTAGAAGACGTAGCCGCCGTGGTGCAGTACGTCGCCCTCGAACTCGCCGTCCGCGGTGAATCCGGTGTCGTCCAGGTACTCGATTTTGTCGCCCTTCACCCAGTACCGGCCGGTGTAGGCGCTGCTGCGCTTTCCGCGGGCCTCGTCGTAGCGGCCGTCGGGGAGGAGTTCCTGCCTGATGTGGTTGTCGGCGGTGACCCACATGCCGACGTAGGGGTGGCTTGCCATGGTGGCCCCGTTCTCGGTGTTCTCGGTGTTCTCGGTGTTCTCGGCGGACTGGCTCGGTGTCGGCCGGTGACCGGGCGAGCTCTCGCCGCCGTCCGGCTGCTGGCAGGCGGCTGCCGCGAGCATGACCAGCACAGGCACGACGAGCCGCCGTCCTCGGTTTCTTCCGGGCATGGAACGAGCGTGCCCCGGTATCGGGCGATCGGGCAGGCCGGGCTGTTCCTGGGAGCACCGCACCCCGCCTGCCGCTTGCGGCAGGCGGGGTGCGGGCGGAGCCGGACGGCAACCACTCCGGAGAAGCGGCGCCGCACGGCGCCCCCTCACAGCCGTTCGAAGCCGCGCATCCGCTCCCAGTCGGTGACCGACCGCTCGAAGGCGGTCAGTTCGGTGCGGGCCGCCCGCGCGTAGTGGGTGACCACCTCCGTGCCGAAGAGCTTGGCCGCGATCCCGCTGTTCTCCCAGCGGTGCAGGGCCTCGGTGAGGGTGCCGGGCAGCCGGGGCACGGTGTCGTCGGCCAGGGCGTTGGCGGTGTGCTCGGGGGGCAGCGGCAGCCGGTTGTCGATGCCGTGCAGGCCCGCGGCGAGCACGGCGGCGACGGCGAGGTACGGGTTGGCGTCGCCGCCGGGCACCCGGTGCTCGATGCGCAGCGAGGACCCGGAGCCGACGACCCGGACGGGGCAGGTGCGGTTGTCCCGGCCCCAGGCGATGCCCGTCGGGGCGAACGCACCGGGCTGGAGCCGCTTGTAGGAGTTGATGTTCGGGGCCATCAGCAGGGCCAGGTCGGGCAGGCAGGCGAGCTGGCCGGCGACGAAGTGGCGCATCAGGTCCGACATGCCGTCGCCGGCGGAGTCGTCGGCGAGTACGGGGGTGCCGTCCGTGCCGCGCAGCGAGAGGTGGATGTGGCAGGAGTTGCCCTCGCCGTCGTCGAACTTCGGCATGAAGGTCAGCGCGGCGCCCTCGGCGGCGGCGAGCTGCTTGGCGCCGTTCTTGAAGAAGACGTGGGCGTCGCAGGTGGCCATCGCCTCGGCGTAGCGGAAGACGATCTCGTACTGGCCCGGGTGGCACTCCCCGCGGGCCGTCTCCATGGCCAGTCCGGCGCGCACCATCTCGCGGCGAATGCGGCGCACCACCGGCTCGATCTCCGACAGGCCCTGGAGGGAGTAGTCGACGTTGTAGCGGGTGGCGGGGCGCAGGCCGGTGTAGCGGCGCTCCCAGGCGTCGCGGTAGGACTCGCCGAAGACCAGGAACTCCAGCTCCGTCCCGGCGTACGCGGTCAGCCCGCGTTCGGCCAGCCGGTCGAGCTGGGCGCGCAGCACCTGGCGGGGCGCGACCGGGACGGGGGCGCCGTCCGGCCAGACGGCGTCGGCCAGCACCAGGGCGGTGCCGTCGTCCCAGGGCAGCGCGGTGCGCAGGGTGGCCGGGTCGGGGCGCAGCACGAAGTCGCCGAAGCCGCTGTCCCAGGCGTCGATGGCGTAGCCGGGGCCGGTGTCCATCTCCACGTCGGTGGCCAGCAGGTAGACGCAGGCGCCGAAGCCCTGGCGGGCCGCCTCGTCGAGGAAGTACGGGACCGACAGCCGGCTGCCCACCAGGCGGCCCTGGAGGTCGGGGACGGCGACGATCACCTCCTCGATCCGGCCCGCCTCCGCCTCGGCGCGCAGGGTCTCGTACGGGTCCGTGGGGGAGGGCGCGCTCATGAGCCGTGTCCGGTGGCGGCCAGGGGGTTGGGGACGGTGCCGTGGACGACGTCGAAGCCCTCGTCGCGTTCGGCGCGGTCGTGGAAGCCGCCGCCCAGCAGCTGCTCGCGGTTGAGGGCCACCCGGTCGAAGGCGGGCGCGAACAGGCCGAACGCGGCGAAGCGGTCGGCCAGTTCGGGGAAGCGGGTGTGGTAGCGCTCGATCTCGGCGCGGACCAGGGACCAGAAGTCCGCCTCGGGGACGCCCAGGTGCTTCTCCAGCAGGGGCGCGAAGAAGCGGAAGTGGCCCGCGAAGACGGCGCTCAGCAGCGAGTGCGCCAGCTCGTGGGCGGGCCAGCGCAGCAGGACGGCGTCGGCGCGCTCGGTCAGGGTGGCGTACTCGGGGCGGTCCTCGGGGAGCAGGTTGACGTCCTCGGCGAAGTCCTTGAGCGCGATGCCGACCGGCGTCTCGTCGGGGCCGTAGAGGACGACGGTGTTCTCGCCGTGCGGGCAGTACGCGACTCCGTACCGGTAGAGGTAGTGCAGCAGTCCCGGCAGCAGGGCGGCCAGGAAGCGGGCCAGCCAGTCGCGCGGGGCGCGGCCGGAACGTTCCACCAGCTCGGCCACCAGCGCCTTCCCGTCCGAGCCGGTCTTCAGCAGGGCGGCCATGGTGCGGGCCTTCTCGCCGTCGCGCAGCACCCCGGTGACCGGCTCGCGCCACACCGCGCCCAGCAGTTCGTGGTAGCGGTAGGGGGCGTCCCCGACCGACTCGTACAGCGGGTGGCGCACGGCGACGGAGGCGACCTCGCCCAGCGGGTGGAAGCGCAACTCGTCGCGGAGGTAGGGGTCGGCGTCGCGCACCGCGTGCAGCCAGGCGCTGATGTCGGGCGCGGCCTTCGTCGGCTCGGTGGACAGGCCGCGCCACACCAGGGTGTTGCGGATCAGCAGGGGCACCTTGACGTTGCGGCGCTCCGGGTGGTCGAGGTTGGCGAGGGTGCGGATCGACTGGAGGGGTCGGTAGCGGTCCGGTCCCTCGCCGAGCGGGGCGATGCGGCCGTCGGCGAGGTAGGGGGCGAAGAGGGTCTCGACGGCCTCGTCCCAGTGGAAGGGGTGGACCGGCAGCCAGACGTACTCGTCCGGGGTGCGGCCGTGGGCGGCGGCGGCCTCGGCGAGGACGGTGGTGAATCGTTCCCGCGTGGGGGCGTCCAGCTCCTCGGCGAGCAGGGCGGCGGCGTCCAGGCCGGGCACGCCCGCGTACGCCGCCAGCGAGTCGTGCACCGCCGCCCAGCGCAGCCGCACCTCGCCGGCGGACTCGGGGGCGTAGGCGGCGGCGTCGGAGGCGGCGAAGCCCAGCCGGCCCTTGTTGAGCAGCATGCAGGGGTGGCCGTCCTGGTGGGACTCCAGGGCCAGGTGGTCCAGGTCGGCCAGGGCGGCGGCGGGCAGGTCGCGGGCGATGACCCGTGCCTCGGCGCGGCGGGTGGCGGTCAGCTCGCGCAGCACCTCGGCGGTGGTGGGGCCGTCCCAGCCCAGTGCCGGGCGGGCGTCCAGCAGGAGCTGTTCGGGGCCGGTCTCGCCCTCCCCCGGCTCGTCGGGGGCGGGGGCGGGGTGGCGGCGCAGGGTGCCGTCCGCGATCCGCCAGGTGCCGAAGGTGCCCCGGACGGCGCGGAACGTCCAGTGCACGCCGCCGTCCAGGACCAGCCGGTAGGCGCCGGCCCCGGAGGGGTGGCCGGCGGGCGCGTCGGGGTCGGGCTCGGGGACGAGCAGCTCCTCGTAGGCGAACTCCTCGACGGCCTTGACGAGCAGTCTGCGTCCCGCCTCCGTCCAGGCGTCGTGGGGGATGGTGCTCAACGGTCGTTCTCCTTGGCGTGCGCGAGGGCGGGGACGGGCGAGGACGAGGGGGCGGGCTCGGGGCGGGGCGCGGGTACGGCGGGCGCCGGGGCCGGGACGGGCACCGCCGGGCGGGCGCGGCGCAGCGCCAGGAGGGTGCCCAGCACCTGGACGGCCGCCGCGACCGCCAGCGGCAGCGCCAGATCGGCCGAGACGGCCGCCGTGGCGACCAGCGGCGCGGCGAGCAGACCGGCGGACCGGGCGGTCTCGACGGCCGTGTACTCCGGGCCCGCCGTACCGGTGGCGCGGAACATCCGCAGCTCCACGGCGACCTGGCCCAGCCCCAGGCAGACGCCGAACAGCAGCCGCCCGCCCACCAGGGCGGGCAGCGAGTCGGCCAGCGCCTGCCACAGCAGCCCGGCCGCGCCCACCGCCATGGACAGCGGCAGCAGCCGGTCGCCGAGCAGGGCGTGGCAGCGGCGCACGGCGGGCAGTACGGCCAGCGCGGCGACGCTGGGCAGGAAGAACAGCACCGCCGAGGTGGTCGCCCCGCCGCCCAGGTCCGCGGCGAACTCGGTGAAGAAGGGCCGGGCCACGCTCACCGAGAAGTCGAAGGCCAGCCCGATCAGGGCGACCTGGGCCAGCAGCGCGAACCGGCCGCGCCGCGGGCGTTTCGGCTGCGGTTGGGGCTGGGTCTGGGCCGCCGCCTGGGCGGTGGGGGTGTCGGCGGCGGCCGGGACGGCCACGTCCGCGGCCGCCGGGGCGCGGCGGCACATCACCCGGTGCACGAGCACGGCGAGGACGACGTCCAGCAGCGCGAACGACGAGATGCCCCACCGGGGGTCGGGCAGCGCCAGCACCCCGGCGCCCACCACCGTGGCGGCCACGGCGGACAGGTGGAAGACGACCACGATCGAGCAGATCCCGGCCAGCCGGGACCGCTCGCCGTCCCCGCCGGCGGTGTCCTCGACTCCGTCCCCGCCGCCGTCGTACTGCGCGATGAACGCCGGATAGGCCAGCAGCAGCGCGCTGTTGGTGGCCACCACGGCCGTCGAGACCGCGGTGTACGCGGCGTAGCTGGGGGCCAGGCCCAGCAGCAGGTCCAGTACGGCGGTCCCGCACAGCCCGCCCAGCACCAACCGGTGCAGCGGCCACCGCCGGGCGGCCAGCCCCCACAGCGGGAGCATGGCCAGCCCGACGATGCGGCACACCCAGAGGTAGAGCCCGGTCGCGCCGTGGTCCTCGATGCCGTACAGCCGCTCGAAGAGCTGGGGGAGGAAGGGCGTCAGCGCGGTCTCGGCGACGAGATGGAGGCCGATGACCGCGATCAGGACGGCCTTGGCGTGCCGTGCCCGCCCGCTCACGGCAGCGGGTCCGCGGTCTCGGTGGTGGCTCCGGCGGCGGCCGCGGGGGCGCCGAAGGTCGTCCAGGCCGCCCGCTGCGGCACGGACAGCACGGTGCGGCCCGCGACGGAGTTGAGGATCACCGCGGAGCGCCAGGCGCCCAGGGTGAGGTCGGGCGCGCCGACGCCGTGGGTGTGCAGCTCGGCGTTCTGCACGTACAGGGTGCCGGTCACGCTCTCGTCCAGGGCGACCCGGTAGGTGCCGTCCACCCGGTAGCGGCCCCGGTCGTCCCAGTCGACGAGCTTGTCGAGGGTGTCCAGGAAGGCCGGGCGCTGCGCGGCGTAGCCGGTGGCCGCCACGACCGCCGAGGTGCGCACCTCGAACTCGGTGCCCTGCTCGGTGTGGCGGCAGGTCAGGACGTAACCGCCGTCGCCGGTGGGGCGGACGGCGGTGAGCTCGGTGCCCGGGTGCAGGTCGGCGCGCGGCCGGCCGCCGCCGATGGTCCGCTCGTACAGCTCGTCGTGGATCTCGCCGAGGGTGTCGCCGCTGACGCCCTTGTAGAGCTGCCACTGCTCGCGCACCAGCCGCTCGCGGCCGGCCTCGGGCAGCGCGCGGAAGTAGTGGATGTAGTCCGGGGTGAAGTGCTCCAGCCCGATCTTGGAGTACTCCATGGGCGCGAACGCCGGGGTGCGCGCCAGCCACCGCACGTACGGGCCGCCCCGGCCCTCGCCGTCCTGGCGCCGCAGCAGGTCCAGCAGCACCTCGGCGCCGGACTGGCCCGCGCCGATCACCGTCACGTCGTCCAGGCCGGCCAGCGCGGCGCGGTGGGTGCGGTAGTCGGCGCTGTGCAGGACGCGCCCGGTGTGCCCGCCGGACGCCGCCAGCTCCCGCAGCGGCCCGGGCAGCACCGGGGAGGTGCCCACGCCCAGGACGACCCGCCGGGCCGTCACGCGGGAGGCGGTGCCGTCGGCCGAGCGGTGCGTGACGGCGAACACCCCGGCGTCCGCGTCCCACTCCAGGGCGGTGACCTCGGCGTCGAAGCGGCAGGACGGCAGGTTCTCGGCGGCCCAGCGCAGGTAGTGGTCGTACTCGCGGCGCGGGATGTGGAAGCGCTCGGAGAAGAAGAACGGGAACAGCCGGCCGTGCTCGCGCAGGTAGTTCAGGTACGACCAGCGGCTGGTCGGGTCGGCCATCGTCACCAGGTCCGCCAGGAACGGCACCTGGAGCACCGTGCCCTCCATCAGCAGGCCCGGGTGCCAGGAGAAGGCGGGACGCCGGTCCAGGAAGAGGGTGCGCAGCCCGGGCACCCCGTCGCTCAGGGCGGCCAGGGACAGGTTGAACGGGCCGATCCCGACGCCCATCAGGTCGTACGGCTCGCCGCCGGGGGAGGACGTGTGCTGCTCGGTCACCGCTGTACCTCCGCGAGGGGGTTTGGAAGGTCGATGTAGACGGACTGGGTGTGGACGTCGCCGACCAGCTCGTCGAGACCGTCCACGCAGGTCAGGTAGTTGCCCTTGCAGCGCAGCACCGGCGCGTCCAGCAGCATGCCGAGCAGGCCCGCCGCGCCGGGCTCGGCCGCCCGCAGCCGCTCCAGCGCGCCGCGCAGCACGCGCAGCAGCGCCTCCTCGTCGGCCAGGCCGAGCGCGCCGAAGGCGCCCACCAGGCCCAGGAGGTTGTTGACGCCCAGGTAGTAGGCGACGCGCTCGTCGACGAAGGCGTCGTCGAAGACCAGCTCCACCCCGTCCGTCACCCCGGGCAGCAGCCGCTCCAGGGCGGCGGCGCGGGAGGCGGTGAGGTAGTAGCCCTGGCTGTCGCGGTACCAGCCCGCGGTAGGCAGCCCGTCGGCGTCCAGGACCACCAGGGTGTTCTGGTGGTGCGGCTCCAGGGCGAGGCCGTGGCGGGCCTGGAGGCGGATCAGGGGGACGGCCAGCACGTCCAGGTAGCGGGCCAGCCAGCGGGCGGACGCCTCGGCGGTGGAGACGCCGTGCGCGCGGGCGGTACGGGCCACCGCCGCGCACAGCGCGGCGCGGTACGGCGGCGGGGAGCCGTCGCCCGGGCCGGTGCGCTCGGCCAGCAGCCCGGCCACGCACAGCGCGTCGCCGGTGCCGCCCGCGTCGCCCGCGGCGCCCCGGAAGGGGTTGTCGCGCAGCGCGGTCTCCAGGCCCGTCTCGGGTCCTCCGGTGCCGACCGAGACCCAGGCGAAGTCCCGCAGGATGCCGAACTCCGGGTGCTCGGCGCGCAGCCACGCCCCGGGGCCGCCCTGCGCGGCCAGCAGCCGCGCGGCCCGCACCCCCAGCCGCAGCTCGCCGCGCAGGTTGTTGCGGCGGGAGTTGGTGATCCGCATGCCCAGCGACAGCTTGAGCATCGCCGCGGCGTCCGGGCGGTGCACGGTCCGCACCGAGGACGTCGGGTACCAGACCGGGCCGGCCGGGCCCAGCGGGCGCAGCAGCCCGGCGTCCAGCAGGGCGGCCACCTCCGGGCGGCCGGCCACCTCGCGGGCCTGCCACGGGTGGGCGGGCACCGGGACCATGCCGTCGGGCACCTCCGGGCCGCCGGGTCCGGCGGCGAGCGCGCGCAGCAGCCCGGCGACGGGGCGGCCGTCCGCGTCCTCGCCGACCACCGTGTCCGGGTGCGCGGCGAACCAGTGCAGCGGGAAGGCGCCGCGCAGCTCCGGCGAGTACGCCGCCAGCTCCGCGTCCGAGGCCTCCTCGCGGCTCTTGGGCGCCGGGTGGAAGGGGTGGCCCAGCAGCAGGGCCTGCTCGGCGTCCAGGAACGGGGTCGGCCCCGCCGCGTCCGCGGGCTCCGCCCGGCGCCGTTCCAGGTGGACGGCGGTGCGGCGGGCGGAGTTCAGCACCCGGCCGACCGCGTCCGTGCCCAGATGGGGCGGGTGCCCGCGGCCGAGGGTGCTCTCCCGGATCAGCGCGGCGGCCACCAGCGCGGCGTCGGCGGGCAGGTCGCCCGAGGAGGAGCCGTTCCCGCCCGGTTCGAAGGCGCTGACCCGGGCCCGTCCGAAGCGGTGCCAGCCGGCCGCCGACCGGTAGCGCACCGGGACGTGCAGCGTCAGGCCGCTCAGCGGCAGGTCCAGCCGCAGCACCCGGCCGCCGACGGGCACCTCGGTGCCGGTCTCGCGGACGTACGCGCGCAGCAGCGTCTCGGTCGCGGCGGCGTCGCCGGCCCGCTGCGGGTCGGGGTGGTCCAGCGGGTCCGCGCCGCAGGGCACCGGGGAGGGCGCCGGTGCGGCCGGCGGGGACGCCGGGCCGGTCACGGTGCCGTCCCCTCGGCCGGCCCGTTCTCCTCCGCCTCGCCCGCCGCGGCGACGGTGTGCAGCAGCCGCTCGACGTCGGTGACGGTGGTGTGCGGGTTGAGCAGGGTGAGTTTCAGCCGCACCCGGCCCGGCCCCTCGCCCGGCAGCTCGGTGCGGCCGACGACCGCCCGCCCCTCGCGCAGCAGCCTGCGGCGCAGCGCGGCGTTGAGCCGGTCCACCCGCTCCGGGTCGTCCGCCCCGCGCTCCGGCAGGTAGCGGAAGAGGAAGGCGGACAGCACCGGGTCGCAGTGCAGCTCCAGCCGGGGGTGGTCGCGTACCGCCGCGGCTCCGGCCAGGGCCAGTTCGTGGCAGGCGTCCACCAGCCGCCCGAGCCCCGCCCGGCCCAGCGTCCGCAGGGTGACGGCGATGGGGAAGGCGTCCGCGCGGCGGGTGGTGCGCAGCGACAGGCCGAGCAGGCTGGGGTAGCCGGCCTCCTCGTCGTCGGCGGGGTTGAGGTAGACCGCGCGGCGGGCCAGGGAGGCGTACGTCTCCGCGCGCCGGGCCAGGAACACGCCCGCCGCGACGGGCTGCCAGCCCAGCTTGTGCCAGTCCAGGGAGACCGAGTCGGCCAGTTCGATGCCGTCCAGCAGCGGGGCCAGCCGGTCCGACAGCAGCGCGCCGCCGCCGTAGGCCGCGTCCACGTGCAGCCAGGCGCCGTACTCGGCGGCCAGCGCGGCGCAGGCGCGCAGCGGGTCGATCGCGCCGGTGTCGGTGGTCCCGGCGGTGGCCACCACGGCGACGGGCAGCTCGCCGGCGGCCGCGCACGCCGCCAGGGCGTCGGCCAGCGCGTCCGGGGCCATGCGCAGCTCCCGGTCGACGGCGACGGGCACGACCGCGTCCTCGCCCAGGCCCAGCAGGGCCGCGGCCCGCTGCACGGAGAAGTGCGCCGCGGCGGAGGCGAGGATCCGCGGCCGGGGACCGGTGCGGGGCACGCCCGCCAGCTCGACCTGCTCCCCGGTGGCGCGGGCCAGCACCCGGTCGCGGGCCAGCATCAGGCCCATCAGGTTGGACTCGGTGCCGCCCGAGGTCAGCACCCCGGCGGACTGCTCGTCCCAGCCCACCAGCTTCGCGAGCTCGGCCAGCAGCAGCGTCTCCAGGGCGGTGGCGGCCGGGGCCTGGTCCCAGGAGTCCTGGGAGGGGTTGAGCGCGGAGACCGCCAGATCGGCGGCGACGGCGACGGCCAGCGGCGGGCAGTGCAGATGCGCGGCGCAGGCCGGGTCGGCCGGGTCGGCGCTGCCGTACGCCAGCAGTCCGGTCAGCCGGGACAGCGCGCCGCCGCCGGCTCCCGTGCCGGTCCCGGCGCCGTCGCCGTCCGCCGCGTACTCCCGGGCCACCCGGGCGGCCAGCTCGCCGGGGAGCCCGGCGGGCACCGGGCCGCCGCGCCGCCCGGCGCCCGCCGCCAGGGCGGTGAGCACCTCGTCGAGCAGCGGCCGCAGGGCGGCGGCGCCGCCCGTACCGCCGGACAGCGGGGCGGCGTACCGCTCCGGGACGTCCGGGCCGTCCGGGCGGGGCCCGGCGCTCCGGGGGGCCGGGACGGGGCGGGCGGCGGCACCCTCCAGCGCGCCGTCCACCGCGCCGACCAGCCCCTCGAACGCCCCGTCGGCCGGGTGGGGCTCACACACCTCGTACACGCTCTCCCTCATACCGGCCGCACCGCCCCGCGCTCGTTCCCGCCGCCGGGCACGCCCTCCGGGCGGGCCGTCACCTCGGCGATCGCGTCGGCCAGCCGGTCCAGTACGGCCTCGGTCTCCTCGTCGGTGATCACCAGCGGCGGCAGCAGCCGCACCGTCGAGTCGTACCGCCCGCCCAGCTCCACGATCAGGCCCCGGGCCAGCGCGGCCGCCCGCACCCGGACCGCCGTGTCCGGCGCGGCGGGCAGGGCGCCGCAGGCGTCGGGCGTGCCCGCCGGGTCCACCAGCTCGACGCCGATCATCAGCCCGCGCCCGCGGACGTCGCCGATCGCGGGCAGTTCGGCGCGCAGCGCCGTCAGCCGCTCCGTCATCCGCGCCCCGACGGCCGCGGCCCGCTCCGCCAGGCCCTCCCGGGCGACGTACCGCAGGGTGGCCGTACCGGCCGCCATGGCCAGGGTGTTGCCGCGGAAGGTGCCGGTGTGGGCGCCGGGCAGCCAGCCGTCGTAGTCCTCGTGGTAGACGACCACCGCCAGCGGCAGGCTGCCGCCGATCGCCTTCGACATCACCATCGCGTCCGGGACGATCCCGCTGTGCTCGATCGCCCAGAACGCGCCGGTGCGGCCCACGCCGGTCTGCACCTCGTCCACGACCAGCGGGATCTCCCGCTCGGCGGTGATCCGCCGCATCTCGCGCAGCCAGGAGTCCGGGGCGGGCACCGCGCCGCCCTCGCCCTGCACCGCCTCCAGGATCATCGCGGCGGGCGGCACCACCCCGCCGTTGGGGTCGTCCAGCAGCCGCTCGGTGTAGGCGGACGACAGCCGCGCCCCGCGCTCCCCGCCGACCCCGAACGGGCAGCGGTAGGAGTACGGGTAGGGCAGCCGGGTCACGTCGGCGGCGGTCCCGGGCACCGGCCGCTTGGCGGACACCCCGCCGGAGACGGCCAGCGCGCCCGCGGTCATCCCGTGGTAGGCGCCGGTGAAGGCCAGCAGGCCGTGCCGCCCGGTGGCGGTCTGCAGCAGCTTCAGCGCCGCCTCCACCGCGTCCGTCCCGGCGGGCCCGCAGAAGTGGACACGGGCCTTCTCGGCGAACGCGGGCGGCAGGGTGGCGAACAGCGCGTCGGTGAACTCGTCCTTCTCCGGCGTCGCCAGGTCCAGCACGTGCAGCGGTGCGCCGCTGTCCACGGTGCGCCGCACGGCCTCGGTCACCACGGGGTGGTTGTGGCCCAGCGCGAGGGTCCCGGCACCGGCCAGGCAGTCGAGGTAGCGGCGGCCGTCGGCGCCCTCGACGGTCATGCCGTACGCGCGGGCCGGGACCACGGGGAAGGAGCGGGCGTAGGTGCGGGCCGAGGACTCCCGCGCCCGCTGGCGCCGCAGGATGGCCTCGGCCGACGGCGCGGGGACGCCTCGCGCCGCGACGGGCGGTGTGCTCGGCGGGGTGATGGACACGGTCATGTCGGGCGGCTCCGTCAGGAGGTGTCGGCGGGGCGGCCGTCGGCCGTCCCCTCGGGGGCGGGTCAGAGCAGGTGGCGTTCCGCGACCGGATGGCCGAGGAAGCTGTGCATGGCGAACTCCCAGCCGTAGGAGCCCGCGTAGGGGAAAACGACCAGATCGCCGGCGCGGACGCGGTCCACCAGGACATCGCGCAGCAGGGTGTCCTCCGGGGTGCACAGCTCGCCGACGACCGTGACGCGCTCCCCGGCCGCCTCGGGCCGGGGCAGCCCCGCGGGCCAGCGCTCGACGGGCAGGACGGCGATGTTGTGCACCAGCTCCCAGGAGGTGGGGAGCTGGAAGTGGTTGATGCCGCCGCGCAGCACCGCGAAGGCGCTGCCGTAGCTGTGCTTGACGTCGGTGACCTCGGCCGCGTACCAGCCGCAGTCGGCGACCAGGAAGCGGCCCGGCTCCAGGATCACCTTCACCCCGGGCGGCGGCTGGACCCGTCCGGCGAGCTCGCCGAAGCGGGCCGTGTCGAAGGGGCGTTCGCCCGCGGGCTCCTCGAAGGCCACCCCGATGCCGCCGCCGATGTCGACGTGGCGCAGGTCGACGCCGTGCGCGTCGGCGGTCTTGGCCGCCCACTCCACGCACCAGCGCAGGTAGGCGGCCTGGGAGTCGGCGTCGAGGTTGTTGGAGGCGGCGTGGATGTGGAAGCCGGTCACGTCCAGTCCCGGCAGCCGCAGCGCCTCGCCCAGCACCTCCGGGACGTCGGGCTCGGGGATGCCGAACTGCGAGGCCGTACCGCCCATGCTCAGCGAACCGGTGACGGGGATGTCCACGGGGTTGACGCGCAGCGTCACCCGGGCGGTGGTGCCCTCGGCGACGGCGATGCGGCTGATGCGGTGCAGCTCCAGCGGGCTCTCGGCGTTGACCGCCTCCACCCCGGCCCGCACCAGGGCGGTCAGCACCGGCACGGACTTGGCGGGCCCGGCGGCGACGACGGGCACGGGGGCGCCGGCGGCGGGGCCGCCGTCCCGCTCCCGCAGGGCGGCCAGGGCCAGTTCCAGCTCGGACCGGGAGGCGACCTCGAAGCCGTCGACGTGCGGGGCCAGCGCCCGTACGACCCCGGGGAAGGAGTTGGCCTTCACGGCGTAGTGGACGGCCGCCCACGGCGGCAGCGCCGCGCGCAGCTGCCGCGCGCGGCGGGCGGCGGCCTCGCCGTCGTAGAGGTAGGCGGACACGGGGGCCTCGCCCGCCGCCAGTTCCAGCAGCCGCCGGCGGACCGGTCCGGGGACCACGTCGGCCGGGTAGGCGGAGCGCGGGGCGGCGGAGGGCGGGAGGGCGATGGACACGGGGCTCTACCTCGGTGGGGTGCGGGGTGGGTCGGAGGGCGGTGCGGCCGTCCTCCGGACACGCGTCACGGTCCGGCCGCCCCACGGCGGGGCCGCCATTTAGTTAGGCGAGCCTAACCTAACGTCTCTCCGGTTTCTTTCCAAGTCCGCCCCGCCGCACCGCGGATGCCCGCCCGCTCCCGGGTGCGGTGGACGGCGCGGCGGCATACAGTGCGCCTCATGGGCAGGAAGAGAGCCGGCGCCGGTCCGCGCCGCGAACAGGCCGAGTACGCGGGGGAGTACGGCGGACGCGCGGGCGCGGACTTCTCCGCCCGCCTCGCCGGCGCCGCCCCCCGGCAGCCGACCGGAACCGGCACCGCGCAGGCCCGCTTCCCCCACGTCGACGTGGTGATCGCCGCGGCCCGGCGGAGGGCGGCCGAGCTGCCCGCGCTCCCGGAGCCGACCGACGCCGACCTCACGGACACGGAGCGGTGGGAGGTGGCGGAGATCCTGGGTCTCGGCCACGGCGAAGCCGGCCTGCCCCGGCCGGACGGCCTCACACCGTCGGCCTGAGGCCGGGCCCGGGCTCCCGTGGCAACGGCGTCCGGTCATCCGCACCCGCCCGCGCGGGTGCGGATGACCGGACGCCGCGCCGGGTATGCGGTCAGCCGGGCAACCGTGAGGATTCGGTCGTCCCGGGGTGGGCACCCAGGCCGTAGTGCGGGACCTCGGGAAGACGTCATGACCTTGGCATGTCACGCTGGAAGTCCGCCACGCCGTGCGATGACGCCGAGCGCCTCCTGGTGCTCGGCGTCATGCGTTTGTGCAGGTTCCGTAGGGACACGGAACGGCGGGACACAAGGAGCCGCACCTTCTAGGAGAACCCGTGATCGAGAAACTCTACGACCGGATACTGCACCGCAATCCGGGAGAGAACGAGTTCCACCAGGCCGTGTGGGAGGTGCTCGAGTCGCTGGAGCCCGTCTTCACCCTGCGGCCCGAGCTGCTGGACGAATCCCTCGTCGAACGACTGTGCGAGCCGGAGCGGCAGATCATCTTCCGTGTCCCCTGGACCGACGACACCGGGCGGACCCACGTCAACCGCGGCTTCCGGGTGGAGTTCAACAGCGCGCTCGGCCCGTACAAGGGCGGTCTGCGTTTCCACCCGTCGGTCAACCTGGGGGTCATCAAGTTCCTGGGCTTCGAGCAGACCTTCAAGAACGCCCTGACCGGCATGCCGATCGGCGGCGGCAAGGGCGGCAGCGACTTCGACCCCAAGGGGAAGTCGGACGCCGAGATCATGCGCTTCTGCCAGTCGTTCATGACCGAGCTGTACCGCCATCTGGGTGAGTACACGGACATCCCGGCGGGCGACATCGGGGTGGGCGGCCGCGAGATCGGCTACCTCTTCGGCCAGTACCGCCGGATCACCAACCGCTGGGAGGCCGGCGTCCTGACCGGCAAGGGCGTCCTGTGGGGCGGGTCGCAGGCCCGTACCGAGGCCACCGGCTACGGTCTGGTCGTCTTCACCGAGGAGATGCTCAAGACGCGCGGCGAGGCCCTGGACGGCAAGCGCGTGGTCGTCTCCGGCTCCGGCAACGTGGCCATCTACGCCATGGAGAAGGCCCGGCAGCTCGGCGCCACCCCGATCGCCTGCTCCGACTCCGGCGGTTACGTGGTGGACGAGAAGGGCATCGACCTGGAACTGCTGAAGCAGGTCAAGCTCACCGAGCGCGCCCGGCTGTCCGAGTACGCCGAGCGCAGGGGGGCGCACTTCGTCCCCGGCGGCCGGGTCTGGGAGGTGCCGTGCGAGGTGGCGCTGCCCTCGGCCACCCAGAACGAGCTGGACGAGAAGGACGCGGCGACGCTGGTGCGCAACGGCGTGCAGGCGGTCGGCGAGGGCGCGAACATGCCCACCACGCCGGGCGGCGTGCGCGTGCTGCGCGAGGCCGACGTGCTGTTCGGCCCGGGCAAGGCCGCCAACGCGGGCGGGGTGGCCACCAGCGCCCTGGAGATGCAGCAGAACGCCTCGCGCGACTCGTGGACCTTCGAGCACACCGAGGCCCGGCTGACCGAGATCATGCAGCACATCCACCACCTGTGCCACACCACGGCCGAGCGCTACGGGCAGCCCGGCAACTACGTGGCGGGCGCCAACATCGCCGGCTTCGAGCTGGTGGAGGAGGGGATGGTGGCGCAGGGTCTGATCTGATCCCTCACCCCGGCCCCACGGCCGGGGAAACGGTTCACCCCACCACCGCGGCCCGGCCGGGAGGCGCTTCCCGGCCGGGCCGCCGCGTGCCCGTGCACGGGGGTGCGGTGTCCCGGGCTGTGCCCGGGGTGCGGGTTCTGTGGGTGAGGGGGCCGGGGCCGGTCCGGGGCGACCATTCCGGACGGCATGATTTACGGCCGTTGCCGCCCCACGTTCTGTTGCTCGCTCATCGGCCGCAAATCACGCTTGAGTGTCCGGAACGGTCACCCCTCCCCGTCCCCTCCCGCCGTCGCCCGTCTGCGGGCCGCGCTTGCGTGCCGTGCCGATCTCATCGGCGCGGACCGGTTCCCGGGCGTGCCTGTCCCAGCCGGTTCCTTTGCGTGTGCGGGCGGCCGAGGACGGCTGCGGCAGGGGTGACGGGCTGCACCCGGCGACGGCGGGGAGGGGACGGGGAGGGGCGGGTATTCCGGACACTCAAGTGCGGTTTGCGGCCAATGAGGGGGAAATGACGCGTGTCGCGGCAACGGCCGTAAATCGTACCGTCCGGAGTGCCCGTCCCGGACTGGTCCCGACCCCACCCGACACCCCGCCCGCACCCGGCGCACCCCGTGCGGCTGACTGCCCGTCATGTCCGGTGCCCGTACGGCCATGAGCGTGTCTGAACGGTTAACGGTCCGAAATGCTCCAGAATGATAGAAACTGCTCCATGATGACCATGGTTGTCCCGTTGCCGAGGAGCGTGTCATGCATGTCCGCGAAGGGCTCCCCGACCAGCCCACCCGGGTGGGCCGCGTCGACTGGCCGAAGGAGGGCGAGGACGGTACGTACCTCCGCCTGCGCCCCGGGCACGTCGTCGTCTTCGACCGGCAGCCCTGGCGGATCCTGGAGATCAACGAGTACCGCGACCACCCGTGGCCGCTCTCCTACGAACGCGCCTGGCGCGAACACGTCGAGCTGTGGCGGCACTCCGAGGACCTGCGCCGGACGAACGGGCGGCTGAACACGCTGCCCCCTGAACGCTCCGAGTTCTACAAGCGGCCGGTGATCCTGGTCCTGCGCAACGAGAACTTCCCCCGCTCCGCGCCCAAGCACTGGTGCGCGCCCATCGGCCACAACTGGCAGGTGCTGCCCGAGCACTACGCGGTCTGCCGCACCTGCGGCGAACTGCCGCCGTGCGGCAACGGGGAGTACCGGGGCGAGACCGGTCCCCGGGAGGCGGCGCGGCGCGAGGGCGGCGGGCTGTGCGTACCGGTGGGCTGCTGCATCGGCTGCGCGGAACCCGTCAAGCCCCGGATGCGCACGGTGCGGTTCCCCGGGCCGAACCTCTGGTACCCGGAACTGGGCGAGAACAGCGCGATCTTCCACGCCCGCACCGCCTGTGCCGACCAGGTGGAGTGCTACCGGCTGCAGTGGCGGGCCGAGCACGCCGGCGCCCCGGCCCCGGCGCCGCGGCAGGGCACCCCGCTGTGGTCGCCGGGCACCGAGAACGCGCTGCCGGCCCAGGCGCGGTTCTCGCCGGACGTGGTGAAGCCCGAGAAGCGGTGGGACGTCCCGGCGACCGCGAACGGCTCCGGGGCGGCCCGTCCCGGCGCCCCCGCCGCGGACCGGCCGGAGCCCCCCGGCCGTACGACGGGCGGTGCGTCCGCGGAGACGGCGGAGGACGCCGCGCCTGCCGCGCCGCCCGCTCCCGCCGAGTGCCCGGCGCCGCCACAGGCTCCGGCACCCGCCGAGGCCGCGCCCGCCCCCGCGGCGCCCCCGGCACCGGCGGAGACCCCCGCGCCGGCCGCCGCTCAGCCGGCCGCCGCCCCGGCGGCACCCCCCACCGGGGACATCGACGCGGTGCGCCGGCTCACGGAGGACCTCAACAACTCCCTCGGCACCTCGCTCGCCGCCGACCGCCCCGCCTTCCACGACGCCGAGCAGGCGGCCCGGGTCATCGAGGAGCTCACCGCGGCGGTGCGCAACATCGCCCTCTGCCTCAACGGGACGGGGCTCGGCCGAGGGCGGTGAGGACCAGTACGGCCAGGTCGTCGCGGAGCCGCTCCCCCCACCAGTCGTGGGCGTCCCGCAGCAGCGCCGCGGCGATGTCGTTCGCCGGCCGCCCGGTGTCGCCGGGCGGCGGCACCGGCTGCGCGGCGACGAGGGCGGCCAGGTCCTCGGACTCCCGCCGGTCCTCCCGGCCGGCCCCCTCGGTGAAGCCGTCGGTGTACAGCACGAGGGTCTCGCCGGGGGACAGCGCCACCTCGGCCACCGGATGGTGCAGCTCCTCCAGGACGCCCAGGAGCGGACCGCGTATCTCCAGGGGCACGGTGGTGCCGTCGGCCCGGCGCAGCAGGGGGGCGGGGTGCCCGGCGGAGACCAGCCGGAGGCGGGCGGACCCGTCCGGTCCGGGGTAGGGCGTGAGGACGGCGTAGGTGAGGGTGCAGAAGGGGGTGCTCTGGCGGCGCAGGGCGCGGTTGACGAGCCCGAGGACATGGGCGGGCTCGGGATCCTGCTGGGCCGCCGCCCACAGGGTGTGGCGCACCAGGCCGGTGATGGCGGCGGCGCCCGGCCCCTTGCCGCAGACGTCCCCCAGGACCAGGACGTGCCGGCCGTCGGGCACCGTGAAGGCGTCGTAGAAGTCCCCGCCGATGTGCAGACCGCTGCCGAAGGGGTGGTAGCGGGCCGCCAGGTCGAAGCCGGGAAGCTCGGGCAGCCGGGGCGGCAGCAGCGGCTCCTCCAGGGCCCGGGTGGCCTCGCGCAGCCGGTGCATCAGCCGGTCCTGCTGGATGCCGACGGCTATCTGGTCGGCGATGCTCTCCAGGACCGACAGGGTGGACCCGGGCAGGGTCAGCCGGGTGGTCAGGGAGAGCACGCCGAGCAGTTCGCCGCCGGAGACCAGCGGATAGCCGGCGAACGCCCCCCGGGGCCGGATGTCCTCGGGCACGGTGTCCAGCAGGGGACGGCGCGCGGCGGCGATCCGCTCGACCAGGGCCCGCTCGGTCTCCGGGTGGAGGGGGACGTCGTCTCCGCCCCCCGTGCCGCCGTCGTCGGGGTCGGCCTCGGCGCAGACGGTGTGCTCCGGCTCCCGGGACGGCCGCAGCGTCCAGATGCACACCCGGGCGGCGCCCAGCCGGTCCGCGGCGGCCCGCACACAGCGGCCCAGGCGCTCGGCCAGTTCCCCCGGGGCCGTCATGGCGGCGGCCACCTCCGCGCTGAGCAGGGCGTGGCCGGTGCGCTCGGCGAGCTTGCGCTGCGCGTGCATGCGGTCGGTGACGTCCTCGGCGAGGACCAGCAGGCGGCGGTGGCCCTCGGCGTCCGTGACCCGCTGGGGCGCGACGCGCAGGGCCTGGCCGGTGCCGTCGGAGCGGGTGCGCTCGAAGACCACGTCGGGACCGGCGGCGTAGTCCTCCCCGGAGACGGCCAGGTGCTGCCGCAGCGCGGCGCGGTCGCCCGGCGGGAACAGTTCGGCCAGCGGGCGGCGCAGCGATTCGGTCCCGTTCAGTTCCAGGATGTCGGCGGCCCGGTGGTTCCAGGCGACCAGCGCGCCGTCGTCGTCCAGCATCAGCGCGCCGATCGGCGCCTGGACCAGCAGCTCGCCCAGCAGCCGCTCCCCCGGCCGGTGGTCGGCCGCCGTGCCGGAGGCCAGTTGCCGCTGTGCGGCGGCCCGCACCGCGGCGCGGTCGCGCCGCCGGGCGATGCCCGCCAGCAGCTCGCGCGCCACGTCCGGCAGCAGGTCGGCCTGGGTGTCCGGCACCTGGCGGACGAGGTCGGCGGAGAAGAGGATCGGCAGGGTGGCGAGCCGGGGGTCGTGGTTGGCGACGGAGACCACGGCCACCGCCAGGTCCGACTGGTGGGGATGGACGGAGTGGATCAGGCCGACCGGGGCCGGCACCCGCCGTCCGATCACCACCACCGTGGGACGGCGCTCGCCGGGGGTGCCGCCGGTGTGTTCCAGCACCTCCGCGGCCGTGACCGGGACCAGCTCGGCCCCCGGGGCGAGGACGGCCCGGAACTCGTCCGCGGTCTCGCGCAGGACGTCGACCAGCAGGACGCGGTTCCTGGGATCGGCCGACTGGTTCGGTGCGGTCTTCTCGTTCACTTCGGTCAGTCTTCCAGCAGCGGCTCGTCCAGCAGGGCGCGCCCGGTCCACACCCGCAGCAGGTCGGTGACCGGGGCCATCACATGGGCGGCACGGGCGTCGCGCAGCATCCGCTGCAGCGGGGAGTTCTCCCCGTAGCCGACCCCGCCGACCAGGGTCAGCGCGTCGTTGACCGTCTCCACGGCCGCGTCGGCGACCTCGGCCTTGGCCGACGCCAGCGCGGCCAGGGCCATGGGGCCGCCGGCCTCCGCCTCGGCGGCGGCGTGGTAGATCAGCCGCCGGGTGCGCTCCACCCGCGCCCACATGGTGCCCAGCCGGTGCTGTACGACCGGCTGGCCCGCCATGGCCCGGCCCCCGCGTGCCCGCCGGGCCAGCAGATGGGTGCGGGCCTCCTCCAGGGCGGCGGTGGCCACGCCCAGGTAGGTGCCGGCCATGGCCGTCAGGAAGTAGGGGGCGACGACGTTGAAGACGTACCAGATCTCGTCGCCCTCCTCCCCCAGCAGACACCAGTCGGGGATCTCCACGCCGGGCAGCTCCAGACCGCGCGAGGCGTTGCCGCGCATCCCGAAGCCCTGCCAGGCGGGGCCCCACTCCAGACCCGGCGTGTCGCCGTCGACCACCGTGCAGGAGAACTGGCCGGGCGGGGTACCGGGGCCGGCCGCGACGGTGGACAGCACATAGGAGTCGGCGTGGCCGCCGTTGGTGACGAAGCTCTTGGTGCCGGTCAGCCGCAGCCGGTCCGGCTCGGCGCGCTCCATACGGGTCTGCGGCAGCCAGAACTCGCCGCCCGTCCCCGGTTCCGACAGCGCCAGGGTGGTCAGGTGCTCCCCGGCCGCGATCGGCTCCAGGTAGTGCTCGCGCTGCTTCGCGCCGGCCTTCGCGGCGATCACCGCCGAGCCGACGAGGTGCATGCCGAAGCAGATGGACGTCGACGCGCACGCCTGCCCCGTCACCTCGCCGACCTGGGCCACCGCGGGCAGCCCGTGCCCCATTCCGCCGGAGTGCTCGGGCACCACCAGCCCGCCCAGCCGGGACCGCAGGGCGGCCATGCCCTTGTCCGGCCACCGCCGCTCGGCGTCCACGGCCGCCGCCTGGGGAGCCAGGATCTCCTCGGAGACCTCACGTGCCAGGGCCACCACAGCGCCCAGTCCGATCCGTACCACCGCTGTACTCCGCTTCTTCGAACGTGAACCGGTCGAGAGTACCGGTGGGGGATGCTGCCGTGGGCCCGCCCGGCGGGCGGGCCGCGTTCCGCCCGGATTGGTACGTACCGATCGGTAGAAATCCCGGACGCTCTGGGCACGACTCTGCCACAGTGCGCCCGGACCGGTGTGGCGGGCCGCCGTCCGGCGGGTGCCCGGACGGTCCGGGTGACCTGCCGGTGACCGGCCGGTCACCGGCAGGTGGGCGGCGGGGGCCGGGGGCGCCGGGCCGGGGCGGACACGGATGCCGGAGCCTCCGCGTCCCGGGCCCGGTACGGCCGGACCACGCGAACGGGCCACCGGCCCGCCCCCGCCGGGGCCTCCGGAACGGCCCGGGGCGCATCATGGGTGTGATGGTCTGCTTGTCCGGTACGACGTGTGGGACGCGTGCGACCGGCTGGAGGGCGCAACCGGAGGGCGTATGACGGCAGCGACGGACGGGCCGGCGGCACCGGGACGCCCGGCGCCCGCCCCCGGCGGCACCGCTCCGGACCCGGCGGCCCCGCGGCGGGCACACCGGCGATTACTGCTGGTCTGCGCGGCGGTGACCGTACTGGCCGCCCTGCTCGTGCCCGTCACCCTGCCGCTGGGCTGGGACGAACTCGTCTACGCCAGCCGCTTCGGCCCGTACGGCCCGCCGACCCCGTTCAGCGCCCCGCGCACCCGGGGCGTACCGCTGCTGATCGCCCCGGTCGCCTCCTGGAGCGACTCGGTCCTCCTGCTGCGGCTCTGGCTGCTGCTCCTGTCCGGTGCCGCGCTCTGGCTGGGCTTCCGGCCCTGGCTGCGGGTGCTGCCCCGGCCGTCGGCGGTGTGGGTGGCCGCGGCGCTGTACGGCACCCTGTGGGTCCCCCTGTTCTACGCGAACTCCGCCATGCCCAACCACTACACGGCGATGGGCGCGGTCGCGGCCACCGGCTGCCTCCTGCACCCCCGCCCCGGCCGCGCGCGGTACGCCGGGGCGGCCGCGGGCCTGGCCGTGGTGACCCTGATGCGGCCCAACGACGGCGTGGCCGTCGCCGCCCCGCTGCTGGCGGCCGCCCTCGCGGTGCCCGCCCTGCGGGCCGGGGGCCGGTGGCGGGGCCGGTCCCTGGCCGTGGTGGCCGGGGTCGCGGCGGGCGCGCTGCCGTGGGTGGTCGAGGCGCAGGTGCGGTTCGGCGGGGTGCCGGAGCGGCTGGCCCGGGCCGGCGAGACCCAGGGCGGCATCAGCCCCGTCCTGAGCCTGACCGCCCATCTCACCGCCCTCGACGGGCCGCTGCTGTGCCGCCCCTGCGCGGGGGACGGCGTACGGCTGCCCGCGCTGGGGTGGTGGGTGCTGCTCCCGGCGCTGGTCGCGCTCGGTCTGTGGGCGGCGCGGCGCGCCGGGGCGGCGACGGGTGCGGACGCGGGTGCGGGCAGGGCGCCGCTGTGGCTCGCGGTGGCCGTGGCGGCCGCGTCGATGGCGCCGTACCTGCTGCTCGTCCCCTACGCGGCACCGCGCTTCCTGCTGCCCGGCTACGCCCTGCTGGCCCTGCCCGCCGCCCTCGGCCTGCTCGCCGCCGCGGACCGGGCCCGCCGCTCCCGGCCTCTGGCGGCCGCCCTGGTCCTCGTCATGGCGGGCCAGCCGGCCGTACAGCTCACCCTGGCGCACGCGCACGGCTCCATCCAGGAGCGGGCGCGCGACGACTGGCGGAAGATCACCGAGGTGCTGCGCGAGCACGGGGTGGCCCCGCCGTGCGGCATCAAGGCGACCAGCATGACCATCCCCCTCGCCCATACCGCCGGCTGCGCCCCGCTGGAGTACGGCTCCCCGGCCCGGCCCGACGCCGTGGTGCTGCGCGAGGCGGAACCCCCGGAGTGGGCCCGCGACTGGCCGCTGCACCCGGTGCCGGACACGTACAACCCCGGCTGGCGGGTCGCGGTCCGGCCGTGACGACGCCCGGCCCCGGTGCCCGCGCCGCGCCGGCCCGGTACGGCCGGGCTCACGCGATCAGCGCGGCCACCTCCTCCGGCGTCCAGTGCCCGGCCGCCCCCGGCCGGGTGGCCAGGTACTCCGCCGCCCGCGCCGCGCTCCAGCCGTGCGCCGCCACCAGCCCCGCCGTCAGATGCCGCAGATACGCGGCCGACGGCGGGTTGCCGTCCACCTCGCCGCGGCGCCAGGGGGCGGTGAAGGTGAGGACGGGGCGGCCGTCCAGCAGCCCGGGGCACACCAGCGTCTCGTAGCGGCCCGGGCCCAGCCGTACCCGGCCGCGTGCCACCGCCCCGGCCAGGTCCGGGTCCGGGCCCTGGTCGTCCGGCCCGGCGCCCGGTTCCCGGTACATCTCCTGGGCCGCGATGTCACGGAACTGGGCGGCGGTGAGGAGATGGGCGTACGCGGGCGTCTCACCGCCGCCGTCGGGGTCGTGGAAGGCCCGGCCGCCGCCGCCCCACACCGGCGAGGAGGTGGCGAAGTACAGCAGCCCGGGCAGCAGCACCGGCAGCGACCGCTCGGGCGGCCGGGGATCGCGGCAGCCCGGGTACGTCCGGGCACCGCCGGGCGGGCAGCCCCCGGCGAGGTAGCACATCAGGCGCTCGCGGTGCATGTTCGAACCGTAGGCCGCGTACCAGACGCGCCGGGTGTCCGCCGGGCGCCCGCCCGGCACGGGCCGCGGACGGCGCGGGGGGCCGGTCACCGTGCTGGTGCTCATACCCCCACTGTGCCCCCGTCCCGGCCGGTCAGCCCGTCACGAACTGCGTCAGGATCGCCTGCACCTCGTAGATGTCGACGCCCTTGGTGAAGGTCTTCTGGACCGGCACGGCGTTGCCGGAGATCCAGATCTTCAGCTCCGCGTCGAGGTCGAAGGTCCCGGCGGTCTCCACCGAGAAGTGCGTGATGCTCCGGTACGGGATGGAGTGGTACTCCGTCTTCTTGCCGGTGATGCCCTGCTTGTCGACGAGGATCAGCCGGCGGTCGGTGAACAGGATGGTGTCGCGGATCAGCAGGTACGCGGCGTGCACCCGCTCGCCCTGACCCAGCAGCCGCGCGTAGTCCTGCTGCGCGGTGGCCGGGTCGATCGCGTGCGCGTTCCCGAACAGAGCCATGTCGAGCCCCCCAGTCGTCGAACCGTGAGTGATCGGTGCAATCTACCCCGGGCCGCCGACACCGGCCCGGGCCCCGGATGTCCGGTGGTCCGGACGGCCGCCCGTGCACCATGCTCGCGGCCTGTGACCACACGCGCGAACCCGGCACCCGCGACCCTCGTCCTGCCGCCCCGGCTCACCGGCTCCGCGCGCGTCCTGGCGGCGGCCGCCCGGCGGCGCGGCCTGCGAACCGTCCGACTGTCCGCCTTCGAGGTGCCCGACGGCCTGCGCGCCCGGCACCTGCACGCCGGGCCGTCCTTCGCGGACGCCGTGGCGCCCGTCCTGGGCATCGCCCCGCTGGAGGCGCCCGCCGACTGGCTCGCCCGGCTGCCCCGCGCGTACACCCGGCGCGAGATCCTGGCCGTGCCGATCCGCGAGGCGTACGAGCTGCGGCGGCCCGCGTTCGTCAAGTCGCCCAACGACAAGGGCGTACCGGCGCGCGTCTACCCGGACGGCTCGCGGCTGCCCGGCCCGGACGCGGTGGATCCGGAGACGACCGTGCTGGTCGCGGACGTACTGGAGTTCACCGCCGAGTACCGGCTGTACGTGCTCGACGGCGCGGTGCACACCGGCAGCCGGTACGCGGAGCGGGGACGGCTCAGCCCCGGCCCGCTGCCGGACGGCGCCCGCGCCTTCGGCACGGAACTGCTCGCAGCCCGCGGCCGTACGCTGCCCACCGCGATCGTCGTGGACGTCGGGGAGACGGCCGACGGGCACTGGGCGGTGGTCGAGGCCAACGCCGCCTGGGCGAGCGGGCGGTACGCCGCCGACCGGGACCGGGCGCTCGACGTCGTGCTGCGGGCCGCCGGCCCGGCCGGCGCCGTCACCGACCGGGACCGCCCCTTCGTCCGCCCGTCGTCCCGCCCGGCCCGGCCGTCCCGCCCGGCCGGGACGGCTCCGGAGGCGTAGCGCGCGGCCTCTGTGCGCCGGGCACACCCCCGCCGAGTGGGCCATGCTCGGCTCGCACCGCCCGGACGTCGCGGGCCGCGTACGGCGCTTCATCGCCGTGGCCGAGGCGTGCCGCGCGCTGCTGGCGGGGCAGGAGGTCACTCTCGACGGCCCGGAGGCGTACGCCCGGGCGGCCCGGCTGGACGCCCCCCGCCCCGTGCGGGACCGGGTGCCGTTCACCTTCGGCGGCGGCAACTCCGCCCTCCTGCGGTGGGCCACACGGCACGCGGACACCGTCGGGCTGAGCGGGCTCGGCCGCACCCTGGAGGACGGGCACCGCCACGAGGCGCGGTGGCGGACCGAGGACGTCGACCGGCAGGTAGAACTGGTCGAACGGGCCGCCGCCGGACGGGAGAACGGGCCGGTACGCGAGGCGCTCGTCCAGGTGGTGGAGGTCACCGACGACGCGGAGGCCGCCGCGCACCGCTTCGCCGAGCAGGTCGGCTGCACCGTGCGGGACGTCCTGGCCGCGCCGTACGCCTGGATCGGCACCGAGGAGGAGATCGCCGCCGCACTGGCCGAGTACGAGCGGCGCTGGGGCATCACCCACTACGTGGTGCGCGAACCGGCCCTGGACGCCGCCGAACGGCTGCTCGCCCGCCTCCGCCGCCCGCCGGCCGGGGGATCCGGCCGCTGAGGCGGAGCGGCCGGACGGGCCCGCCCCGCCGTGCGGCGGCCCGCACCGTACCGCCCCGGTCGCCGGTGCCCGGACCGGGCTCCGGCGACCGATCCGTTTCGGCCCCGGCGCAGGGAATGCGCCAATCCCGCTCCCGTCGCGCAACCCCGCTCTCCTCCCGCCCATGTGACGGAGTGAACGCACCACCCGGACCGTGTGAACGCTCCGCGCCCGTGCCGCACCTCCGCTCCGCGCACCCGCGGTGTGCTCACACCGAGCGAGACGGGAGCACAGCGCACATGCCCGGAAGACATCCGAGACATCAGAGACACCCGAGTCGTCCGAACCGCCCGGGACACCCGGGCACGCACGCCGCGTCGGCCGGTCTGGCGGCGGTACTGGCGGCGGTACTGGCCGTCACACCGGCCGGCGGGGCCCTGGCGGCACCCTCGCCGGGCGCCGGGGAGAACGCCGGGGAGCGCACCGGCGACCGGCGGGCGGTGACGCTGGTCACCGGCGACACCGTGCACGTCGAGGCGTCCGGCCGGGTGGCCCGGATCGAGCGGGCCGAGGGCCGGGAGAAGGTCGCCTTCTCGGTCCGCAGCGTCGACGGCCACACCCACGTCCTGCCGGTCGACGCGGCCCCGCTGGTCGCCCGGGGGAAGCTCGACGCGCGGCTGTTCGACGTCACTGAGCTGATCGAGATGGGTTACGACGACCGGGAGCGGTCCGATCTGCCGCTGATCGTCAGGCACGCGGGCGGGCGGACCCCGCCGGAGAAGCCGCTCACCGAGGCCGGGGCGAAGGTCGGCCGGAAGCTGCCGGCCGTCAACGGCAGTGCCGTACGGCCCCGCAAGAACCGGGGCGACGACTTCTGGACGGCGGTCACCGACGGCGGCGGTTCCTCCGGCGACCCGGCCCGGCTGGCGTCCTCCTCCGGCGTCCGGGAGATCCGCCTCGACGGCCGGGTCGAGGCGACCCTGCACGAGAGCGTCCCGCAGATCGGTGCCCCGGCCGCCTGGGAGGCGGGTTACGACGGCGAGGGCGTGACGGTCGCGGTCCTGGACACCGGTGTGGACGGCTCCCACCCCGACCTGGCCGGCCAGGTGATCGCGCACAAGAACTTCTCCGAGGCCCCGGACACCGCCGACCGGCTCGGCCACGGCACCCATGTCGCCTCCACCGTCGCCGGCACCGGGCAGAAGCTGAAGGGCACCGGCGTCGCCCCCGCCGTCCGGTTGCTCGACGGCAAGGTCCTCGACGACCAGGGCGGGGGCCGGGAGTCGGACGTCGTCGCCGGGATGGAGTGGGCCGTCGAGCAGGGCGCCCAGGTGGTCAACATGAGCCTGGGCTGGCCCGACCAGCCGCACACGGACATCATGGAGGAGGCCGTCAACCGGCTCTCCGCCGAGTCCGACACCCTCTTCGTCGTCGCCGCCGGCAACGAGGGGGCGGGCGGTCCCGGCGCGCTCCGCTCCCCGGGGACCGCGGAGGCGGCGCTGACCGTCGGCGCCGTCGACAAGGAGGACCGGCTCGCCGACTTCTCCTCCCGGGGGCCGCGCGTCGGGGACGGCGACGTCAAGCCGGATCTGACGGCTCCCGGCGCCGGCATCGTCGCCGCCGCCGCCGGACTGTTCGACGAGGAGGGCACCGGAGTGGCCTCCCTGGACGGCACCTCGATGGCCGCCCCGCATGTGGCGGGCGCCGTGGCGCTGCTGCTCCAGAAGAACCCCGGCTGGGACGGCGAGCGGCTCAAGTCCGTGCTGACCGGCAGCACCGTGCCCGGTCCGTACACCGTCTACGAGCAGGGCACCGGCCGGGTGGACGTGGCCGCCGCCCTGGAGCGGGAGGTCTTCGCCGAGGGCGGCCCGGTGAACTTCACCCTGGTGCCCTGGCCGCACACCGTCCGGGAGCCGGAGACGAAGGAGGTCACCTACCGCAACATGGGCGGGAAGCCCGTCGAGCTGGAGCTGTCGGTGCGGACGGACGACGCCGCCGTCCCCGAGGGGATGTTTACCGTCTCGCCCCGGACGCTGACCGTCCCGCCCGGCGGCACGGCCACGGCGGAGGTGACCGCCGACACCCGGACCACCGAGAAGGAGGAGGCGTTCGGCGGGGTCCTCACCGCCGTCTCCGCCGACGGGGCCACCACCGTGCGCACCGCCCTCGGCGTGCACCGCGAGCCCGAGTCGTACAACCTGACCATCCGGCACCTCGACGCCGACGGCAGACCGGCCGAGGACGGCTTCACCTTCCTCCTCGGCCCGGACGGCTCCGAACGCCCGTTTATCGGGGACGAGTTCACCTTCCGGCTGCCCAGGGGCCGCTACGCCCTGGAGAGCCTGGTGCCGGTGAAGGAGGGGGAGGACGAGACGGCCCTGCTGCTGCGGCCCGGGCTGAACCTGGACCGGGACATGACCGTCACCATGGACGCCCGCGAGGCCGAGCCGGTCTCCGTCACCCTCCCCGGCGACGGGACCGGCGAGACCAGGGCCGTGCACGCGGAGGTGGGGTACTGCGTGTACGAGTGCGCGGAGAGGCTGGCGCCCGCGGCCGGGGGTTACCCCAGCTACTTCGACGCCTTCTCCCACTTCGGGGACGACCCGGACCCGGACCTGAACGGCACCCTGGTCGGCCACGTCGGCCCCGACACGGACGACGAGGCGTTCGTGCAGTACCAGGGCGTCTGGGCCCGTGAGACGGGGGAGGACGAGCCGGCGGACCTGTACCACCTGGCCTGGAACCGGCGCGGTGCGGACCTGGGCGGCTTCACCGCCGAGGTGGGGCCCGAGGACCTGGCGAAGGTCGAGGTCACGGCCTCCTCACCGGCCCCCGGCGAGAACGCCGCCCTCTTCATGGCCCCCGTGGACCCGTACGGCAGGAGCGGCACCCTGGCCAGCTGGCTCGTCACGGACGAGCGGCGTGCCCTGCCGGCCTCGTACACCACCCACGTCCTCGGCGGCATCGCGTGGCGGCCCCACCTGACCGCCGACGACGAGGACTCCGGGACCGAGCGGACGCTGTTCGGCGACCGGCGGACGTACGAGGCGGGCCGGACGTACCGGGAGCGGCTGGGTGCGGGCGTGTACGGTCCGGGCCTTCCCGCGGACCGGATCGATCCGCAGGGGCTGCCGCTCGGCGCCGCCCGGCGGGGCGACACGCTGCACGTCCAGCTGCCGCTGTACTCCGACGGCGCCGGGCACGGCGGAGCCATGACCGCCACCGAGGGACGCGTCTCCCTGCGGGCCGGCGGCGAGGAGCTCTTCGCCGACGAGTACGACGGCCTCCTGACGGAGTACGGCTACGAGGGTCCCTTCTGGGGCCCGCTCCCGGAGGACGGCGAACCGCTCGTCCTTCCGGCCGGGGAGCGGCGGTACACGCTGACGGCCGAGGAGTACCGGCCCGTCTCCCAGGCCTCGGTGAGCAACCGGGTGCGGGCGGAGTGGTCGTTCGACTCGGCGCGTACACCGGAGGACGCCTGGGAGCGGCTGCCGCTGTCGGTGGTGCGCTTCTCGCCGGAGCTGTCCCCGACCTCCACGGCGAAGGCCGGGCAGCGCTTCAGGGTGCCGTTCGCGGTGGAGGGCGCGGCCCGGGAGGCAGGGGTGCGGAAGCTGTCCTTCGAGGTCTCCCACGACGAGGGGAAGACCTGGAAGAAGGCCAGGGCGGTGGGCGGGAAGCACCTGCTGCTCAGGCACCCGAAGACGCCGGGTTCGGTCTCCCTGCGGGCCCGTCTCACCGACCGGCAGGGCAACACCCTGGTCCAGACGGTCGAACGCGCCTACCTCACCACGGAGTAGCCCCCGCGCTCCGCTGGACACGGCAGCCGGTGCCCGGCCGACCCACCCGGTCGGCCGGGCACCGGACGTCCGCGTCGCGTCGGCGGGCCGCCGTTCCGCCGGCGCGCCCTCCGCGGCAGGCGCAAACCGGTGGCCGCCGGACCGGCCGCCGGGCGTGATCACCCGGGACCGCACCGCCACGACACCGCCACCGTGCCGCCACCCCGGCCCACCACCGACGAAGGGACGTTCACCCGTGCGCAGACTCGTCTACTGCATCGCCACCACCCTCGACGGCTTCATCGCCGGCCCGGACGGCGCCGATCCCACCGGCCCGGACGGCTTCTGGCCCATCCCCGAGGACTATCTGCGGCACCTGATCGCGCGGTACCCGGAGATCCTGCCCGCCCAGGCACGGGCCGCGCTGTCCGTCACGGAACCGGGCACCCACTTCGACACCGTCCTCGAAGGCCGCCGCACCTACGAGATCGGGCTCGCGGCCGGTGTCACCAACGCCTATCCGCACCTGCGGCACCTGGTCTTCTCCCGCACGCTGACCGAGAGCCCGGACCCGGCCGTCGAACTGGTCGCCGACGACCCCGCCGTGAAGGTGCGGGAGCTGAAGCGGGAGGGCGGCAAGGACATCTGGCTGCTGGGCGGCGCCGAGCTGGCGAGCGCGCTGTACGGCGAGATCGACCGGCTGGTCCTCAAGGTGGGGCCGCTGACCATCGGCGACGGCATCCCGCTGTTCTCCCGCGGCACCGCCTTCGCGCCGGTGCACTGGCAGGTCGTGGACCACACCGCCCTGGAGAGCGGGGCGTTCTTCGTCACCTACGACCGTGTCCCGGACGGCGCCCGGGACGGTGCCGCCGACAGCCGGTAGTCCGCGCCCGGCCGCCCCGGACCGCGCCGCACGCCCCCACGGCAGCCCGATATCGACGATAACGGATTTCCGTATCCGCCTTGACTGTCGCTGATATCGAATCTACGGTATCGATGGAAACGCAGTCCTGGGAGGCACAGTGAACGGCATCCGTACTCTCGTGGCCGGCGCCGCTACGGCCCTCCTGCTCGCCGGGTGCGCCACGGCACCCGGCGAGCGGGAGACGGCCCCGGCACCAGCGAGCCGCACACCCGGATCCGCCGGTCCGCCACCCGAAGGGGTGCTCGTTCCAGGGGAGGTGACCGAGCTGGCCGACGGCCTCGACATGCCCTGGGGGCTGGACTTCCTGCCGGATGGATCCGCGCTGGTCTCGGGGCGGGCGTCCGGCATGATCCACCGCATCCCGGCCGACGGTGGCGAGGCCGAGCCGGTCGGCGAGGTCCCAGGGGTCGAGCGGAGCTCCGAGGGCGGGCTGCTGGGCATCGCCGTATCACCCGGCTTCGCCGAGGACCGCACCGTGTACGCGTACGTGTCGTCCTCGCCCGCCAACCGGGTGGTGGCCCTGAGCGTCGGTGAGGACCTGCGCTCGCTCACGCAACGGAGGGTCGTCCTCGACGGCATCGAGACGGCCGACCGGCACCACGGCGGGCGGCTGCGGTTCGGCCCGGACGGCAACCTGTGGATCGGCACCGGCGACGCCTTCGAACCGGAGAACGCCGCCGCCGACGACTCGTTCAACGGCAAGATCCTGCGTGTCCGCCCCGACGGCACGGCCCCGGAGGACAACCCGGCGGACGGCCCGATCTACTCCAGCGGTCACCGCAACGTGCAGGGCATAGCCTTCGGCCCCGACGGCACCGCCTACGCCTCGGAGCTCGGCCACCGCACCTGGGACGAGGTGAACGTCCTGCGGCCCGGCCGGGACTACGGCTGGCCGGAGACGGAGGGCACCGCCGGGGGGACCGGCGAGCCGCCCCTGTTCACCCTCCACCCCGACGACGCCTCGCCGTCGGGCATCACCTGCGTGGGTGGCTCGCTGTGGCTGGGAGCACTCGGCGGTCAGCGGCTCTGGCAGTTGCCCGTCGACGGCCCCGAGGCCACCGGAGAGCCCATGGCCCACTACACCGGTGAGTACGGACGCATCCGCACCGTCGAGGCCGCGCCCGACGGTTCGCTCTGGATCACCACATCCAACACCGACGGGGCGACCTGGGGCGGTACCCCGCCCCGCCCGGGCGACGACCGGCTCCTGCGTATCGAACTCACCGAGCGACAGCGGTGAACCGCACCGGTTGTCCGTCCGGCTCCCGGCCGCCCGCCCGGCCGGGCTATCCGATCCGGTCGAGGAAACCGAGCACCCGCTCCATGAGCAGCGCGGCGGCCCGCTCGTCGTACGAGGGCAGACCACGGTCCGCGAACAGGTGCCCCTCGCCCGGATAGAGGAACAACTCGGCGTCCCCGGCGGACCCCACCAGGGCTCGGGCCGCCTCCAGATCGCCCTCCCCGGTGAAGAACTCGTCCCCGTCCATGCCGTGGATCTGCACCGGCACCTTCCGGGGCCACGCACCGCCGAACTCGGCCACCGGTACGCAGGCGTGGAACAGCAGCGCGCCCCTGGCCCCGGCCCGGGTCTGGGCGAGACGCTGCGCAGGCAGGACACCGAGGGAGAATCCGGCGTGGACGAGCCCGTCGGGCAGCCCCTCGGCCGCGAGCAGCCCTCGCTCGGTGAGCGTGCCGAACCCGACCTCCTGCGCGTACGCGACACCCTCCGCCAGGCTGCCGAAGACCCTCCCCTCGTACAGATCCGGTGTGTGGACGGTGTGTCCGGCCCGCTCCAGTTCCCGGGCGAACTCGCGCACCCCGGGCGTCAGCCCGCACGCGTGATGGAACAACAGCACCTCGGCCATGTCGACCCTTCCGTCCCCGCGGCGCCCGGACGGCGATCCGCCGGGGCGAGTATCGCCCGGGGCACTGACACTTCTCCGCCGTTCTCTCGCCGCTCCTCCGCCGCGGCCGTCACAGCTCCCGCAGGCCGAGGAGCGTACGGGCCACGAGCGCGGTCGGTACCTGCTCGCGCTGCTCGCCGACGGTGGCGAACCTGCCTTTCTCCTCATCCGGATAACCGTGCGGCAGCCGGAGGGACAGCTCGGCCCACACGATCTTCCCCGGCTGCCGACCGGGGAAGTAGTAGCCCCAGTTCCGGCTCATCGCCGTGACCAGGAACAGTCCCCGCCCCTCCGTGGCCTCCGCGCCCGTCTCCCGCACCACGGGCGGCCGCGGGTCACCGTCCTCCACGAGGACCAGCAACTGGTCACCCGCCAGCCGGAGTCCCAGGATGACGGTGCGGACCCGGGAGAGCGGGGAGTAGGGGGAGATCCCGGGCTCCGGCCGGGCATGCCGTATCGCGTTGGTGGTCAGCTCGGAGACCAGCAGGTGCGCGGTCTCGACGACCCCATCCGGCACCCCCCACCGCAGCAGGACATCGGACGCGTACCGCCGGGCCCAGGCCACCGCGTTGGGGGTGTCGGCCAGGGTCAGCCGGTCGGTCCTGGGGAGCGCTTCGGACACGGAAGGCGCCTCCGGTTCGGGAGTCGGTCGGCGAACTGCGTTCACCTTCCGTGCTGCCCACACACCCGCCGCCGACACGACGTATCCGGCAGATCATCCGGAACCGCTTGTTCCACCCACAACTTCCACCCACAACTTCCACCCACGACCCGGAGCGTGCGGACGGTGACGTGACATCGGAACCCCCGCACCGCTCCACCCCGGCCCGTCCACACCGCGAACGGCAGGGCCGGGAACACCCCGGTCGCAAACACCCCGGTCGGAAACAACCCGGCCCGGGCAGAAGGCGGAGAACGCCTCTGTCCGGGCCGAAGAGAGGGAGGACCCCGCAGAGCCGCCGGCCCCGGCCGCCCCTCAGCGCGCGGCCTGCGAGGTGACGCGCTGGACGGCCTCGACGGCGACGCCCGGCTGGTCGACGTGGATGTAGTGACCGCTCCTCTCGGCGGTGGAGAGCCTGCTGTCGCTGGACACCGCGAGCCACTTGCGCTGGCCCTCGGCCCAGGTCCGCTCCAGGCGCGGTCCGTACTCGGGGACGGCCGCGAGGTACGGCTGCCCGTGCTGGACCACCTCCACCGGGATGTCCCCGGCGGAACGGACCTCACCATCGGTGATGACCAGCTTCTCCGGGTTCTGTCCCTCGTGGACCGCGAGGGCCTGTGTCCGCAGCTCGGCTCCCGGGCCGGTGGCGGACTCGGGTATCACCTCGTTGGCGTCGGCGACGTGGCGTCCAGCAGCACCAGTCCCCTGACCCTGTCCTGGTGGTCGGGGGCGTACCGGGCGGCGATCACCCCGCCCAGCGAATGCCCGGTCAGGACGACCGGGTTGTCGCCGGCGACCCGGTCGAGCACCGCGGTCAGCACCTCCCCGGTGCTCTCGAAGCTCTGCGGGTCTTCCGGCTGGTCGCTGGCTCCTTCACCGAGCCGGTCGTAGGAGCAGACGCGGTTCTTCTCAGGGTCTTCTGGAAGGCGGCCATCTTGTCCATTCCGTCGCCCAGCCCGGACAGCAGGACGACGACTGGCCTGTCCTCCGCCGGGCTGCCCGAGCAGGACACGTTCACCGACATGCCTTCGACATCGATCTTCCTGGTTCCGGAGAACATGCTCTCGTCGGTGTTCCGCGCGGTGGGGGTGGTGGCGGACGGCTTCGCGCCCACCGCCGTGGACTCCTCGCAGCCCACGAGCCCCACGCCCGCCACGGCGCAGCACAGTGCGGTCACGACGGAAGCATTGATCCTGCGGAACATGATTTCTCCATGGGGGAACTGACGCCGGAAACGACTCACGAGGTGGTGCGGCGGGAACTGGGAGCACGTTGAACAGAAATGGCGAGCGGTTGTTCACCGATTCCCGCGGGTCGCCGTGTTCTGACGACGCGACAGAGCCCAGAGACGCTCCCGCGGCGATCCAGTGGCCCTGATCCCCCGGTTCTCAGGGGGCTGGCAACACCATCCCCTCGGGCGGCGGGTGCACCGCCGCCGCATCCCGCGCCGTTCTCGGTGGCGTGGTACGTCCACGAACCGTGGTCCCACCCCGCGCCCGCGGACCACCGGCCGTGCCCAGGGGAGGAACGGTCACAGCGGGACGGGGCCACCGGCGCCAGGGAGCCGGCCCGGAGCGGACTCGACGCGGCACCCCACGGTGTCCGGGGCCGCCGCGGAGCCCGGCAGGGCGAAGGCGCGCAGCTCGTCCGCCGCCGCCCGGCTGCGGAGCACCGTCCGGACGGCCAGGTAACCGAGTGCTCCGCCCAGGGTGTTGGCGACGAGGTCGTTGACGTCGACCGAACGGCCGTTGTTGAACAGGACGTACATGAGGCACTGTGTCACCTCGATCGACAGGCTGAGAAGCGCCGCCTGGACGGTGGCCCGCTTCAGCGAGGAGCCCTGCCGGGAGATCAGCGGGAGCAGCATCCCGAAGGGGACCAGCATGACCACGTTGGGCACGAAGCTGAGGTCGACGACGAGCAGGGGTACGGGCTGGACCAGCTCGTACCAGGGCACCTGGTTCGCGTACGTGCCGTAAGTCACGACGACGGGGAAGACCGTGAGGCTCAGCACCCCCGCGAGGTAGAAGGCGCCGGCCAGGCGCGTCACGGCCCGCTTCCCGGCCCACCCGGGCCTTCCCCGTGCCGCGCGGACGGCCAGCAGAAGGCAGTACACGGCCAGCAGCGGTCCCAGCACGGTGGCGGAACCGATCTCGAAGTTGATGTCGCCCATGGGGCATGCTCCTCGCTGTGACGGACAGCCACCCGTACGTCGTGCGGGCGGCGGTGCCACTCTCGCCCGCCGCACCGTGGCGGCGGATCTCCCCGAAGACGGAACCTCCGGCCGTTCACTGCGACTTTCGGCCGACCCCTGACCGGCCCCTTCCGGATACGCTCGCCGCCATGAGGTCTTGGCGAGGGCCCCGGCCGCGCGCCGTGGTGTGGTCGGTGGTGGCGGCGGTGCCGCTGTTCGGCCTCGGGCTGCTCGACCACGACTACGGCATGTTCCACGGCACCCCGGCCGGCGCGCTCAAACTCGGCTGCGCCCTGCTGGCGGCCGCCGCCCTCCTCCTCTCCCCCTGGCTCGGCCCCCGGGGACTGCCCGCGTCGGCCGGTGCCGCGGCGGTGGTGTCGCTGGGCACCACGGCCGCCGTCCGAGCCGGCCAGACGGGCGCCACGCCCCCGGACCCTTACGGCCTCACCGAACCGGTCGCGCTGCTGGCGCTGCTGGCGCTCGTCGCCTGGCGCGCGGCACCGGTGTGGGCGGCGGTGACGGCACCGGCGCTGATCGCGGCGGTCGTCCTGCGGCCGATGGCCGCCGGGGTGAAGGAGACCGGCGTCGTCGTGGCGTTCTTCTTCGCCCTGACGGCGGCGGCGGCGCTGGGCGCCGGCCTGACCGTACGCCTGGTCGCGGCGGACAGACGGCGGCGGGAGGCCGCCGTACGGCTGGAGCAGCGCGCCGAGTTCGCCAGGGACCTGCACGACTTCGTCGCCCACCATGTGACGGGCATCGTCGTCCAGGCGCAGGGCGCCCGCACGGTCGCGGACCGGAAGCCCCACCTGGTGCCGCCCGCGCTGGAGCGGATCGAGCGGGCCGGGACGGAGGCCCTCACGTCCATGCGCGCCATGGTCGGGATGCTGCGCGGGGCGGACCCGGGCTCCGCCCCGAAGGGCGCCGCCCTCACGCCGCTCGCGGGCATCGAGGAGGTGCGGTCCCTGGTGGCGGGGTTCGCCCCGGCCGGTGACGGCGACGGGGGTGGGGGCGGCCGGGCGCGGCTGCGGACGGAGGGCGAGTTCGGCGATCTGCCGGTGGAGGTGACCTCCACCGTGCACCGGGTGGTGATGGAGGCCCTGACCAACGTGTGCAAGCACGCCCGCGACTGCACCGAGGTGGACGTACGTCTGGTCCGGTCGGGGGGCCGGGTCACGGTGGAGGTGAGCGACGACGGGCGGTCGCGCTCCGCCCTGGGCCGTTCCCTGGGCGGGGGCTTCGGCCTGCGGGGACTGACCGAGCGGGTGAACATGATCGGTGGGAGCGTCCGGGCGGGCCCCGCGGCGTCCGGGGGCTGGACGGTCAGAGCGACGCTGCCGGTGGAGGAGACCGCATGACGATCCGGGTGCTGATCGCGGACGACCAGGCCATGGTCCGCACCGGCTTCGGGATGATCCTGTCCGCCGAGGACGACATCGAGGTCGTCGGGGATGCGGTGGACGGCGTGCAGGCGCTGGAACTGGCCGAACGGCACAGGCCGGACGTGGTGCTGATGGACATCCGCATGCCCAGGCTGGACGGCCTGGAGGCGCTGCGCAGACTGACCCGCCCCGGCCTGGTGAACCCGCCGAAGGTCGTCGTGGTCACCACGTTCGACGACGACGAGTACGTGCACCGCGCGCTGCGCGACGGCGCGTGCGGCTTCCTCGTCAAGGACTCCGGCCCCGCGCTGCTGGTCGAGGCGATCAGGGCGGCGGCCTCCGGGGAAGCCCTGGTCAGCCCGTCCGTCACCGTCCGCCTGCTGCGCGGCCTGGCGGGCGGCGCCGCCCCGGCCGGGCCCGGGCCCCGGGAGGAGTGGCATCCGGAGCTGTCGGCGCGCGAGACGGAGGTGGTCCGGCTGGTGGCCACGGGGCTCACCAACGCGGAGATCGCCGCTGAACTGTCCATCTCGGTGGGCACGGTGAAGACCCACCTCGGCAACGTGCAGACCAAGCTCTCCGCCCGCAACCGCGTCGAGATCGCCGCCTGGGCCTGGCGCTCCGGCCTCGCCGCCCGCCGCCGCTGACCGGCACCACTGACCGGTGCCCGGACAACCGTGACGGGCTCGCCGCCCGCACCGCCCGCCCGCCCGGCCGGGGAGTCTCGTCCGGAGCGGACAACGGGGCCGTCCCGCACTCGGACCGGTGACGCCGCCGGCGTACCGCCGCCCCGCGGGCCGCTTACCCGCCAGGTCATCGACCCCGGCGCGCCGGCGTGCCACGCTCTCGGCGTACGGAGCCCGAACGACCGGAAGGACACGCCATGTCCGCCTACGCCATAGCCCACCTGCGGGAGGCCGCCCCGCACCCGGAGATCGCCGAGTACATCGAGCGCATCCCCGCCACCTTCGAGCCGTACGGCGGCCGCTTCCTCGTGCACGCCACCCAGCACGAGGTGAAGGAGGGCGACTGGCCCGGACACGTCGTGGTGATCGGCTTCCCCGGGATCGCCGAGGCGCGGGCCTGGTGGGACTCACCCGCCTACCGGGAGATCGCACCGCTGCGCTCGCGGCACATCGAGGGCGACGTCATCCTGGTCGAGGGCGTCCCCGAGGGCTACGACCCGGCTGCCACCGCCAAGGCCATGCGGGACGCCCTGCCCGCCGAGTAGCCCTCCGGGGTGGGCCGAGCCGTGTGGTTCCGCCGCGCCCGTGGTCGGTCTCCGAGGAGCCGCGGACGGCACGGCTGTGCGGTTCGGCCTCGTCAAGGACAGGGGCCTGTCCCTCGTCCGGGCACCAGCGGGGCACCGAGAGCGCCGATGCCCGGGCGCGCACGGCGCCGGACGAGGCGAGGGCCGACCGGTGAGGGCGGCGATCCTTCGGGCGCGGACGGCACACGACGCCTGAGGTGGTCTGGACAACAAGGAAGCCCCGGGCCGCCGGCCCGGGGCTTTCGCGTGGAGCGGGCGACGGGAATCGAACCCGCGCCCTGAACTTGGGAATCACCGCGCTCTGACGCAGTCCGGGCCGCTGAGCTGCTGAGATATCCGGGGCCCGGGTGGCACCCGCCCCACCTGGTGTTCGGAGCGGGGTCGGACAGGACGCGTGTCTCGCCGCGGCCGGGTCCTTGCCGGGGCTGTGGGGCGCCGCTTTCGGGTGGTGGCCGCAGTTCGGGATGGCCGGTCAGTCGGTGGTGCCGGGCTCGGCCACCCATCGGTGGGGTTGGCCGGTGATGGCGGCGATCTGCTCGTAGTCCTCGTCGTAGTGCAGGATGCTCACGCCGTGCCGCTCGGCGGTCGCGGCGATCAGGAGGTCCGCGGTGGACAGGGCGCGGTGGTTGCCTTTGCGGATGGCCTGTACCTGGATGTCCAGGGCCCGATCCCATACCTCGTCAGGGCACGGCAGGTAGTCGAAGCCGCGCAGTAGATCGCGGATCAGCTCCGCCTCCCGGGCGTTGCGGGCTGAGTACAGCATCTCGGCCTCGACCACTCCCGTGACGGCGAGGAGGCCGCGTTGCACGAGCGGGTCGAGAAGGGTCCGAACCCCTGGTTTGGTACGGCGTGCCAGGGCGGACTTGTCGAGCAGATAGCGCACGGTCACGCTGCCCGGGCGTCGTGGGTGAGGTCGATCTCGCCGCTGTCGATGGCATCCATGAGCGCGACCCGCTTGTGCAGCTTGATCGTCTCGTCGATGGCCCGCCGAACGGCCTCAGCCTTGGTCTTCGCCCCGTACAGGCGCATCAGTTCCTCGATTGCCTGGTCATCCAGGTCGATCACGGTCCTCGACATGCTTCCCCCTCGTTGCGGACGATACCTAAACGATATCGCAGTCCTTGACCTCAAGGTATCGAATGCGCGATCGGGGGGCGTGGTCAACGCCACCGCCCTCCCCGTGCCGTCGCGCCAAGGTCCCGGGCCTTGATTCTTCCGGGCGCACTGCGGTGGCAGTCGGCCAGTTGTCCCGCGTGTGGGTGACACCGCCCAGTGACAAGGGTGTTGGGCGAAAAGTCGAACGCTACGCCGCCGTCGCACCGGCCACCGTGCTCTCCCTGTCGCCCGCATCCACCGGCGCGAACGGCGTGTGGTCGGCCGACGACGCGGCTCGGGCAAGAAGTAACCCCCAGGCAGCTGACCTGGGGGTTTGCCGTGGAGCGGGCGACGGGAATCGAACCCGCGCTCTGAGCTTGGGAAGCTCATGTTCTACCATTAAACTACGCCCGCGAGAGCGAACGATCATCGTTGCTCATCGACGCACACTGTACCGCATTCAGACCCCCCGGCGCACAGCCGCGGGGTCTTTCCGCTGTGCCCGCCCGGGTGTGTTGCCGGCATGTTGCGAGTGTGATCCCGTGCGGCGCGGGAAGGGAGTTGGGGCGTACGGTTGGCGTGGGTGCCGGTGCGGCGGGCCGGGCGGTTGATCCCCTAATGTGGCTTTCGTCGTTGACGTACCTGGGGAGAGGCAGGCGATGGAGTCCACCGTCGTTCAGTGTGCCGAAGGGCATGTTTTCAGCACCGCTACGTTCCCGATGCAGAACCTCGGCAGCAGCCGGATCGGCCCCGGACGGCTGCTGCGGTGCCCGCGCTGCGCGCGGCTGCGGCAGGCCGTTCCGGTGACGGCCCGGGCCCGGGCCGGGCGGCACTGAGGAAACGCCGAGAGAACGCCGAGGGAGCGCCGAGAGGGTGCCGGGAAGGTGTCGGACGGCCGGGTAGGCGGCCGGAGATGACGGCAGGATGAGGGAGCCGCGGGCCCGGGGTGAGATCGCCGGGCCCGCGGCCTGTCTGTACGCTCGGCACGTGCTTCTCTCAGACAAGGACATCCGGGCGGAGATCGACGCCGGGCGGGTGCGGATCGAACCGTACGAGCCGGCGATGGTGCAGCCGTCCAGCATCGACGTGCGGCTGGACCGCTTCTTCCGGGTGTTCGAGAACCACCGCTACCCCCACATCGACCCGGCCGTCGAGCAGTCGGACCTGACCCGCCTGGTGGAGCCGGAGGGGGACGAGCCGTTCATCCTGCATCCGGGCGAGTTCGTGCTCGCGTCCACCTACGAGGTCGTCACGCTGCCCGACGACCTCGCCTCCCGGTTGGAGGGCAAGAGTTCGCTGGGACGGCTGGGCCTGCTGACGCACTCCACGGCCGGGTTCATCGACCCCGGTTTCTCCGGGCACGTGACGCTGGAGCTGTCGAACGTGGCGACGCTCCCCATCAAGCTCTGGCCGGGCATGAAGATCGGCCAGCTGTGCATGTTCCGGCTCACCTCGCCCGCCGAGCACCCGTACGGCTCCGCCCGCTACGGCTCCCGCTACCAGGGGCAGCGCGGGCCGACGCCCTCGCGGTCGTATCTGAACTTCCACCGCACACAGGTCTGAGAAGGTCCGGGAACAGGCACGGGAGGAGACGGGGGCGCATGAGCGGCGGCAGCGGCGGCGGGGAGCGGGAGAAGCTGACCTACGAGCTCTTCGGACGGGCCGTCCGGGAGCTGGCGCGGGCCGTCGCGGAGGACGGCTACGAGCCGGACATCATCCTGGCGATAGCGCGCGGCGGGCTGTTCGTCGCCGGCGGGCTCGGCTACGCGCTCGACGTGAAGAACCTGTATCCGGTGAACGTCGAGTTCTACACCGGGGTCGAGGAGACGCTGGAGATGCCCGTCATGCTCCCGCCCGTGCCCAACGCCGTGGACCTGAGCCGGAAGAAGGTCCTCGTCGCCGACGACGTCGCCGACACCGGCAGGACGCTCAGGCTGGTGCACGGCTTCTGCGCGGAGCACGTGGCCGAGGTGCGCTCCGCGGTGATCTACGAGAAGCCGCAGTCGCTGGTGGAGTGCGAGTACGTGTGGAAGCGCACCGACCGGTGGATCGACTTCCCGTGGTCCGTGGAGCCGCCCGTGGTGCGGCGGCAGGGGCAGGTCCTCGAGTCCTGATCCGGTCCCTGCCGGAGCCCCCTGCCGGGTGCCGCACGGGGAGGGGTCAGAACGTGCCGAGCTTGATCAGGAACAGCAGCGCGACCAGCTGGATGGACGAGGCGCCCAGCGCCTTCGGCCAGGGCAGCTCGTGCGAGCGGCTGACCATCGAGGTGAACAGCGCGCCCGCCGCCAGCCAGGTGATCCAGCCGACGATCTGGACCAGCGAGTCGTCGCCGCCGAGGAACATCGCCAGCAGCAGCCGCGGGGCGTCCGTGATCGACATGATCAGCATGGACAGGCCGATCGTGGGCGCCCACAGCCCGTTGCCGCCGAGCTGCCGGGCCAGGGTGTGCGTGACCGCGCCCATCAGCAGGGCGGAGATCACCACGGCCACCCCGGTGATCAGGACGAACGGGATCGCGGTGGAGAGCGTGGAGTTGATCGCGTCCTCGCGGGCCTGTTCGAAGCCGAAGACGGCGAGCAGTCCGTAGAGGAAGGTGACGCCGACCGCGGGGCCCCACATGGTGTGGTCGCGCATCTGCCAGAAGGTGGCGTTGGGCCGCAGCACGATGCCGCTCAGCAACTGCTTCCAGGGCAGCCGGGGGCCGACGGGAGCGGGCTGGCCGCCCGCCCCGTAGGTGGCACCGGCGCCGTAGTCGTCGCCCTGGTGGCCGCCCGGACCGTGCACGTCGCCCACGCCGAACACCTGGGTGTGCCCGGGGTTGTCGGCGTACGGGTCGTGCCCGCCGGGCCGGCCGTGGCCCGGGTCGCCGAAGTACTCCGGCTCGCCGTGCCGGTCACCGCCCTGGCGCCACTGGGGCTGCGTCGGCTGCGGGGGCCCGTACGGCGGCCGGCCGTGCGCCGCCGGGGGCCCGTACGGCCCCGGCCCCGGAGCCTGCCGAGGGGGGTGCTGCCCATGCTGCTGTGCGCTCCGGGAGTCCCGGCCGCGTCCCATCCTGAATCCAGCCACGCCTTCGAACGTACCGTGTCGCACGGACGGCGGTGACGGTCCCCCGTCGGTGGCGGTGCCTTTGCCGCCGAGCTGTTACACCCCCTAGGGGTCCCCGGTGGGGCTGTCCCCAGGGCCGGGGGTGGTGCCCGCGGGAGGGGCGCGTGCGGGCACGCGCGGGACGCGGGCGGGGGAGACGGCGCGGCGGCCGGTCCCGCGTGGTGCGGGACCGGCCGCCGTCCGGTCGCCCGGTTACTTGGCCGGCTCGGGCTCGGGGGCCGGCTCCGGCTCGGCCGTGCCGCCGCCCGCCGGGTCGGCGGGGGTCTTCACGGAGTCCAGCAGGAGCTGGGCCACGTCCACGACCTGGAGGTTCTCCTTGGCCTTGCCCTCGTTCTTCTTGCCGTTGACCGAGTCGGTCAGCATCACCAGGCAGAACGGGCAGGCGGTGGAGACGATGTCCGGGTCGAGGGAGAGTGCCTCGTCCACGCGCTCGGTGTTGATGCGCTTGCCGATGCGCTCCTCCATCCACATCCGGGCGCCGCCGGCGCCGCAGCAGAAGCCGCGCTCCTTGTGGCGGTGCATCTCCTCGTTCCGCAGGCCCGGCACCTTGGCGATGATCTCGCGCGGCGGTGTGTAGACCTTGTTGTGGCGGCCCAGGTAGCAGGGGTCGTGGTAGGTGATCAGACCCTCGACCGGGGTGACGGGGACCAGGCGGCCCTCGTCCACCAGGTGCTGGAGCAGCTGGGTGTGGTGGATGACCTCGTACTCGCCGCCGAGCTGCGGGTACTCGTTGGCGATGGTGTTGAAGCAGTGCGGGCAGGTGGCGACGATCTTCTTCTGGGACTTCGGCTTCCTGGTGGCCGGGTCCTCGTCGTCCTCGCCGAAGGCCATGTTCAGCATGGCCACGTTCTCCTGGCCGAGCTGCTGGAAGAGGAACTCGTTGCCCAGCCGGCGGGGGGAGTCGCCGCTGCACTTCTCGTCGCCGCCCATGATCGCGAACTTCACGCCCGCGATGTGCAGCAGTTCGGCGAAGGCCTTGGTGGTCTTCTTGGCGCGGTCCTCCAGGGCGCCGGCACAGCCGACCCAGTACAGGTAGTCGACCTCGGTGAGGTCCTCGACGTCCTTGCCGACGACCGGCACCTCGAAGCCCGCCTCCCGCTGGAGCTCCTTCGTCCACTCCAGGCGCTGCTTCTTCGCCAGGCCCCAGGGGTTGCCCTTCTTCTCCAGGTTCTTGAGCATCGTGCCCGCCTCGGAGGGGAACGCGGACTCGATCATCACCTGGTAGCGGCGCATGTCGAGGATGTGGTCGACGTGCTCGATGTCGACGGGGCACTGCTCGACGCAGGCGCCGCAGGTGGTGCAGGACCACAGCACGTCCGGGTCGATGACGCCGTTCTCCTCCAGCGTGCCGATCAGCGGGCGCTCGGCCTCGGCCAGGGCGGCGGCCGGGACGTCCTTCAGCTGCTCCTCGCTCGCCTTCTCCTCACCCTCCGCGGTCTTGCCGCCGCCGGCCAGCAGATAGGGGGCCTTGGCGTGGGCGTGGTCGCGCAGTGACATGATCAGCAGCTTCGGCGACAGCGGCTTGCCGGTGTTCCAGGCGGGGCACTGCGACTGGCAGCGGCCGCACTCGGTGCAGGTGGAGAAGTCGAGGATGCCCTTCCAGGAGAAGTGCTCGACCTGGGAGACGCCGAAGACGGTCTCCTCGCCGCCCTCCTCGTCGAACACGGTCTCGAAGTCGACCGGCTTGCCGCCGGAGGTCATGGGCTGGAGCGGGCCGAGGGCCGTCTCGCCGTTGGAGGCGCGCTTGAACCAGATGTTGGGGAAGGCCAGGAAGCGGTGCCAGGCGATGCCCATGTCGATGTTGAGCGACACCGTGATCATCCAGATCATCGAGGTGCCGATCTTGATCATCGCGGTGAGGTAGATCAGGTTCTGCAGGGTGCCGGCGTCCAGCCCGTCGAAGGCAGCCACCAGCGGGTACGAGGCGAAGTACGCGGCCTCGTAGCCGTCCACGCCGTGCAGTGCGCCGTCCAGGCCGCGCAGGACGAGGATGGCGACGCCGATGGTGAGGATGACGTACTCGACGAAGTAGGCCTGCCAGGCCGTCGAGCCGGCGAAGCGCGACTTGCGGCCGGGGCGGGTGGGCAGGTTCAGCAGCCGGATGACGATCAGGGTGAGGATGCCCAGGACGGTCATCAGGCCGATGAACTCGATGTACATCTCGTACGGCAGGAAACCGCCGAGGACGGGGAGGGTCCAGTCGGCCCGGAAGAGCTGCCCGTAGGCGTGCGCCAGGGTCGGGGGCAGGGTGAGGAAGCCGATCGCCACGAACCAGTGCGCGAAGCCGACGATGCCCCAGCGGTTCATCCTGGTGTGCCCCAGGAACTCCTTGACCAGGGTGATCGTGCGCTGCCCGGGTTCGTCGGTGCGCGAGCCCGCCGGTACCGGCTGTCCGAGCCTGACGAAACGGTAGATCTGCGCGACGGCGCGTGCCAGGAGCGCAACGCCGACCGCGGTGAGTACCAGCGAGACGACGATCGCGGCGAGTTGCATGGCGGCTCCTCGAACCTGCGGGGGCGGTGCCTGCTGCTGCAAGCTTACTAAGCGGTAACTTATCCGGTCTGTTCGAGACTACCCACTGGCGGAGGCCGTCCGCAGCCACTCGTACGGTGATCTGCGTCGCTGCGGCGCCCCTTCCCGGAATCACCCGTCGGACACCTTGTCCGGGAGGCGGTGTGCGGGGATCGTCGGGATCCGGCGGCGGAGCGCCCGTGGTCCGTGGGGGCACGGTCATCCTACGGCCCGTGGCCGACAGAGACTGGCAAAGCCGCTGAAAGCGGTAAAAATGAATGAGTCGTTTTCTCGTGGGTGGGAGGAAGGTCCCTATGCGCCCTCTGAGCGCGGGGTCCGCGAGGGTCGCCACGGGCCTGTGGGGGCACCGGTGGTTCTGGCTGCTCCTGCCCTGGCTGCTCGTCGTCGGGGTCGCGACCGTGGAGATCGCCGACGCGCTGCGGGGACGCGCCTTCCACGCCGGGCCGCTGCTCTCCCCGGTGCCCGCCCTGGCCGCGATCCGCGGCGGCCCCCGCGATGTGCTGGCCCTCACCGCGGCGGCGCTGGCCGTCGGACTGACGGGCGCCGTCGGCCAGGGCTGGGGGGGCCGGGGCGAAGCGGACAACCACGTGGTCGTCCTGGCCTCGGTGGTCGCGGTCGGGCTCGCCGCCCTGCTGGCGAGCGCGGTGCGGGAGCGGCGCGAGGGCGAGCTCGACCGGATGCGCCGGGTGGCCGAGGCCGCCCAGCTGGCGGTGCTCTCCCCGGTGCCGGTCCGGGCGGGCGGGCTGCGGCTGGCGGCCGGCTACCGCGCCGCCGAGACCGACACCCTGGTCGGCGGCGATCTGTACGAGGCGGTGGTCCTGCCGACGCCGGGCCGGCCGGACCGCACCCGGCTGATCGTCGGCGACGTGCGCGGCAAGGGGCTGCCCGCGATCCGTACGGCCGCCGCGGTGCTGGGGGCGTTCCGGGAGGCGGCGCAGTACGAGTCCGCGCTCGGCACCGTCGCGGGCCGCTGCTCCCGGGCGGTGGCCCGTACCGCGGGCGACCTGGCCGGCGCGGAGGGGGAGGAGCTGTTCGTGACCGCCGCGCTGGTGGAGATCGAGGGCCCGGTGCTGCGGGTGGCCGCCCTCGGGCATCCGCCGCCGGTACTGCTGACGCCCGCCGGCTGCCGTCCGCTGGTGGCCGAGCCGCTGCCGCCGCTGGGGCTGCTGCACCAGTTCGCGGGCGCCGCGGGGGTTGCGGGCGCCGCGGACGGGGACCCGGAGGAGGACGGCGCTCCCCGGGGTGCCCAGGACGTCCAGGGCGTGCTGCCGGACGTCACCCGGTGGGAACCCGGTGACCGGCTGCTGCTGTACACCGACGGGATCGACGAGGCGCGCGACGAGCACGGCCACTTCTTCCCGCTCGGCGGCACGCTGGAGACGCTGCGCACGGCGCCCACCGAGCGGCTGCCGGAACTGCTGCTGGACGCCGTGGCCCGGCACGCCGGACGGCGGCTGCGGGACGACGCGGCCGTGCTCGTCGCCGAGTACGAGCGCCCGGGCGACCGGCTGTCCGAGGAGCCGCCCGGCGGGCTGTCGGGCCGGCTGCCCGGCAGCGGCCCGGCTCCGTCCGGGAACTGCGAGGGGGTCCGTCGGCGTATCCCCAAGAGCGGTCTCGCCGGGGGCGGTTGAGGAGACCGTGAGGCTTCTTCTGAGTCGGACCGCAAGAGGAGAGTTGAGTCCGCGTGACTCATGTCTCTTGACGCTTTCCCGGGTCTGCGGCACTCTTGAGTCAGACTTACTCAAGGTATGAGCTGGAGGAACCCGAAATGGCACGTGCGGTCGGCATCGACCTGGGCACGACGAACTCCGTCGTCAGTGTTCTCGAAGGCGGTGAGCCCACCGTCATCACCAACGCCGAGGGCGCCAGGACCACGCCGTCCGTAGTGGCCTTCGCGAAGAACGGCGAGGTGCTGGTGGGCGAGGTCGCCAAGCGCCAGGCCGTCACCAACGTCGACAGGACCATCCGGTCGGTCAAGCGCCACATGGGCACCGACTGGAAGATCAACCTGGACGGCAAGGACTTCAACCCCCAGCAGATCAGCGCCTTCGTCCTGCAGAAGCTGAAGCGCGACGCCGAGGCATACCTGGGCGAGAAGGTCACCGACGCGGTGATCACCGTCCCGGCGTACTTCAACGACCACGAGCGCCAGGCCACCAAGGAGGCCGGCGAGATCGCCGGTCTGAACGTGCTGCGCATCGTCAACGAGCCGACCGCCGCCGCGCTGGCCTACGGCCTGGACAAGGAGGACCAGACGATCCTGGTCTTCGACCTGGGCGGCGGCACCTTCGACGTGTCCCTGCTGGAGATCGGCGACGGCGTCGTCGAGGTGAAGGCCACCAACGGCGACAACCAGCTCGGCGGTGACGACTGGGACCAGCGGGTCGTCGACTACCTGGTCAAGCAGTTCCAGTCCGGTCACGGCGTGGACCTGTCCAGGGACAAGATGGCCCTCCAGCGGCTGCGCGAGGCCGCGGAGAAGGCGAAGATCGAGCTCTCCAGCTCGACCGAGACCACCATCAACCTGCCCTACATCACGGCCTCGGCCGAGGGCCCGCTGCACCTGGACGAGAAGCTCACCCGGGCCCAGTTCCAGCAGCTCACCCAGGACCTGCTGGAGCGCTGCAAGGTTCCGTTCCACAACGTGATCAAGGACGCGGGCATCCAGCTCTCCGAGATCGACCACGTCGTCCTGGTCGGCGGCTCGACCCGCATGCCCGCCGTCGCCGACCTCGTCAGGGAGCTGACCGGCGGCAAGGAGGCCAACAAGGGCGTCAACCCCGACGAGGTCGTCGCCATCGGCGCCTCCCTCCAGGCCGGTGTCCTCAAGGGCGAGGTCAAGGACGTCCTGCTGCTGGACGTCACCCCGCTGTCCCTCGGCATCGAGACCAAGGGCGGCATCATGACCAAGCTGATCGAGCGCAACACCACGATCCCGACCAAGCGCTCGGAGATCTTCACCACGGCCGAGGACAACCAGCCCAGCGTGCAGATCCAGGTCTACCAGGGC
>NZ_JAZDCX010000023.1:0-101743 GCF_036323805.1 Streptomyces rubellus | reverse complement strand
GCACACCGAGGGGCCGACCCACTCCGGGCTCGCCACCCCGATCGACGCCCGATCGCTGTTCGCTCCGGAACACGCCGCGCTGATGGCCACCCTGCGCGGTCTGGCGCCCGACGACTGGGGCAGGGAAGCGGTGCCGGGATGGACCGTGCGTGATCTCGCCGCGCATGTCCTGAGTGATGCCTACGGGCGCCTCGCCCGTGACCGCGACGGCCACGGGGGAGGACCCGCCCCCGCGCCGGGCGAGAACCTGCAGGCGTTCATCCACCGGATCAACCACGAGTGGGTGGACGCCTTCTCCCGGGTGAGCCCGGCCGCGCTCGTCGACACCCTGGACCTGATCGGCGGGCAGCTCGCCCGGTTCTTCGAGACCACCGACCCGCACGCGCCGTCGCTGGGCGTGTCCTGGGCCGGTGTCGACCCGGCACCGATGTGGCTGGACAGCGCCCGCGACTTCACCGAGTTCTGGACGCACCGCCAGCAGATCCGCCACGCCGTCGGCCAGGTCACCGACCCTGATCCGCGGTTCCTGTCCGTGGCCCTCGACACCTTCATGCGTGCCCTGCCCCACACCCTGCGCGAGGTCGGCGCACCACCCGGCACGCAGCTCCGGGTGCGGATCGACGGGACGGCCGGCGGCACCTGGACGGTCACGGCCACCGGGACCCGCTGGTCGCTGGAGCAGCCGGACACCGGACATCCCGCCGCGTCTCTGGGTCTGGACTCGGAGACCGCCTGGCGCCTGTGCACCCGCGGAATCCAACCGGACAGCGCCCTCTCCCGGGCCCGCATCGACGGCGACCGTGGACTGGCCGAAGCCGCCTGCCGCATCGTGTCGGTCATCTACTGACCGCAGCCGCGAAGCCCCGGCTCAGACGTGATGTTCACTGCCCGCCGGATGGGGTCCGCGGAACGTCCCTGACGAACACGAGGCCGTCGCTGTCCGCCAGATGGGCCGGATCCAGGGGGGAGTAACCGAACCAGGGGGACACCCGGGCGGCGGGCCGCACGTCACCGAGGACGGCGGCCAGCCGGGGCGCGTCGACGAGGCAGCGGTCCGCCGGGAGGGCGTACAGGAGTCCTTCGACGGTGTCCGGGGGCGGGGTGTCCACGCCCTGGTGCCGGATCGTGCCGAGCGCCGTGGCCAGGAAGGCGTACCCCTCACCCAGCCGGGCGCTCACCAGCGCGCCGGCGCTCCACCACTCCAGCAGCGGGTGGTCCCACATGCGCATCGTGCTCCTGTTCCGCTGGAGGTGGGCGTTGTGGGCGTGGACCAGGACCGGGCCCCGCTCGGCGAGGGCGAGGAGGTTGTCGGCCATCATCGAATCCCGCAGGCCCAGCAGCCGGGCCATGCGGGCCGGTGAGGTGTCGGCCATCCAGTGGTGGTAGCGCAGCAGGCCGGTGGCGGTGCGTCCGTACAGGCGCGCCCGCTCCCACTCGTCCCGCGAGGTCGCCGCGAGCAGGTGCGGCGTCTGCGCGTCCAGCAGTGCCACCAGGTCGTCGGCGAGCAGCCGCAGCTGTCCGGCCTCGGCCGACCGTCCCACGGACCGGGACGGATCCCTCATCGCGTCGGGTTCGGTCCACCGGTCGTCGGCGCCGAGCAGGCGGTCGAGCGCCTCCGCGGTGCAGGGCAGCAGGTCCGCGTCCATCCGGGCCGCGAGGTAGCCGTGAAGGGCGGTGAGGGCCTGCCGGGGACTCGCGGCGCCGGTGATCTCCAGCGGGCCGTCGAATCCGGCGAAGCGGACCCGTTCGGACAAAGGCCGGCTCTCGTTGTGGGCACGCATCCAGCGCACGAGCTCGCGGTTGGCCGCGGACGCGCCGAAGCCGTGGCTGAATCCGTGCTCCATGACCTCGTCGAGGGTGCCCGTGCCGGAGGTGACGTAGTCGTCCACGACCAGGCCCGTCAGGCAGTCGCTCTCGATCGCGATCGTCCGGTAGCCCTCCTGCTCGACGAACTGCCGGAAGAGCTCGTTGCGCACGTCGAGCAGAACGTCCTCCCCGTGGGTGGGTTCCCCCAGTGCGAGCAGCCGCGGCCGGGCCGGGAGCAGCCCCAGGACGGCGGAGGCGTCGACGGCATGAGTGGTGTCCTTGATGTCAGCAGCCATGCATTCAACGGTATCGTTGAACTTTCGGTTGAAACTTTCACGCGACAGAAGCGTCATGATGAACAGAAAGCTTCAAAGCAATAAGCGACTCAGACCGATCGACCTGGCACGCGGGCACGGTCTGTCCACCCAGGCGGTCAGGAACTACGAGGAGGCCGGCATCCTTCCGGCCGCCGCTCGCACGCCCAGCGGCTACCGCGCCTACACCCCGCTGCACGCGGGTGCCCTGCGCGCGTTCCTCGCCCTGGTGCCCGGCCACGGCCACCGGACGGCGGCGGCGGTCATGCGGGCGGTGAACCAGGACGCGGTCGACGAGGCGCTCCGCCTCATCGACGAGAGCCACGCCCAGCTCCTCGAGGACCGCCGCACCCTCCAGGCCGTGGAGACCGCGCTGCGCGACCTGGAAGCCGCCATGACATCCGGACCGGCCGAAGCACCCGGCTCCGGCGGCATGTTCATCGGCCCCCTGGCAAAGCGGCTCGGCATCCGGCCCGCGACACTGCGCAAGTGGGAGCGCGCCGGACTGGTGCGCCCGCGCCGCGACCCGCACACCGGGTACCGCGTCTACGACGAGGCCGCCGTACGGGACGCCCGGCTGGTCCACCAGCTCAGGAGGGGCGGCTACCTGCTGGAGCGGATCGCCCCGCTGATCGACCGGGTGCGGACGGCCGGCGGGCTGGAGCCGCTGGAGGCCGCGCTGGGCGACTGGCGCGGACGGCTGTCCGCCCGCGGCCGGGCGATGCTCACCGGGGCCGCCGAACTGGACGCGCACCTCCGCGAGCGCGGCTGAGGCTCCACCCCCTGCGGCGGCTCGGCCCGGGGTCCGTCCGGGGCTCGGCTCCTCGCGGAAGCGGGCCGATCGCCGGAGCGCGACAGAACCGGGCGAACGCGGGACTCGGACCGGCAGCCGGGCGACGGCGGGAGGGGACGGGGAGGGGCGGCCGTTCCGGACACTCAAGTGCGATTTGCGGCCGATGAGCGGGCGGCAGAGCGTGGGGCGGCAACGGCCGTAAATCGTACCGTCCGGAATGATCGCCCCGGACCGGCCCCGACCCCCGCACCCACAGCACCCGCACCCACCCCGCCCCGCCCCGCGCCGGGAGACCCGCCCCCGGTCCGGCGCGGAGGCACCCCCTAACCGACCCGCTGCATCGCCTTCCGGTGCCGTTCGGCCATCGCGGCTCCGGACTCGCGGCGGGCCATCCTGCGCAGGACGGGCGGTGCGAGGAGCAGCCCGGCCGCCGCCCAGGCGCCCAGCACGGCCGCCGTCTCCAGGTACCGCCAGGACTCGCCGACCTCGGCGGCGACCGCGTCGGCCGGCAGCAGGGCGGCCCGCAGGCCGAGGCCGAGCCAGTAGACGGGGAAGACCTGCCCGACGGTCTGCAGCCACTCGGGCAGCTTCGACAGGGGGAAGTAGATCCCGGAGATCACGATGAGCCCCATCACCGGGAGCATCAGCAGCCCGATGGCGCGCGGACTGGTGACGAGTGAACCGACGACGGCACCCATCGGCAGGGTCGCCATGAGCCCCAGCGGCACCACCCACGCCAGCGTCAGCAGTACCCCGCCGCCCTGCCCGGCGACCCCGTCGACCAGGAACACACCGGCGGCGAAGGGAAGCGCCATGGAGACGAGGGCCATACCCGACACCATGACGATCTTGCCGACCAGATGGCCGACCATGCCGTGCGGCACGGCTTTGGCCCGCAGCAGCGTGCCGTCCTCCCGCTCGGTCGCGAGCAGCTGGGCCGTGGTCATCATCCCGGTGAACGCGAGCGTCATCCCCAGCATGCTCGGCAGCATGAAGGCGCCGGCCGAGATGCCCGCGCCCTCCAGCGGGTCGTCCCCGGCCAGGAACAGCGGCACCATGAGAAGCACCGTCCACAGGACGTAGCCGAACACGTCCTGGCCGGTGGTGAAGGTCTGCCGGAGTTCCGTCCAGCCGCGCCGGACCCCCACCCTCGCCGCGTACCACACCGGGCTCATCGTGCTCCTCCCCCGAAAGCCTGTGCCGCCCGCTCGCCGGAGACGCTCCCCGCCTCCAGCTCCCGCACCATCGTCAGATAGGTGTCCTCCAGGCCCGCCCGGCGCACCTCCAGCCCGCCGATCGCCTCACCGTGCTCCTCGAACAGCCGGCGGACGAACCGGGTGGGCTCGGCCGTCGCCTCCTCGAAGGACCGCCCGTCCCGCGTCCAGCGCACGGTGGCCTCGGCCGACACCTGCCGGGAGAGCTCCTCGGCCGTACCGTCGGCCACGATCCGGCCGCCGGCCAGGATGAGGATCCGGTCGGCGAGCCGCTCCGCCTCGGCGAGGTCGTGCGTGGTCATCAGAACGGTGGTGTTCTCGTCCGCCAGCCCGCGCACCAGACCGTGGAACTCGCTTCTGGCCTCCGGGTCCAGACCGGCCGTCGGCTCGTCCAGGAACAGCAGTTCGGGTCTGCCCACGATGCCGACGGCCACGTCGAAACGCCTGCGCTGCCCGCCCGACAGGGTCCCGACCCGCTTGTGCGCCTGCTCGGTCAGTCCTACGGCGGCGAGGAGTTCGTCGGTGTCCCACGGCCGCCGGACGAGGGCGGTGGAGTACGGCGCGTAGTAGGCGCCGAGGTGGGCCAGCAGTTCCCGCACCCGCCACTTGCCGTGGTCGCGCCAGGACTGCAGCACGATGCCCAGGCGCGCACGCCACCGCTCGTCCCCGCGGGCCGGATCGGTGCCGAGGACGGTCACGTCACCGGCCGAACGCATCCGGAAGCCCTCCAGGACCTCGATCGTGGTCGTCTTGCCCGCGCCGTTCGGCCCGAGCAGCACGAGGACCTCGCCCCGCCGGGCCGCGAAGTCCACCCCGTTCAACACGTCCTGGCTGCGGTAGCGCATCCGCAGGTCCCGTACGTCGATGACCTTGTCGCTCTCCGGCGGTGGGCCGCTCTCCGTCCCGGACGGGGCATGCGCGGTCGTCATCGGTGTTCCCCCCTCGGTCTCGTGGCCGGTCCTGCGGGACGAGGACCGGGGTCGCGCCGTGCCCGTGATCGTGGGGCGCCCCGCCGCCGCGGTCGTCCGGGCCTTCCCCGGCGAACACACTACCGAAGGGGCCGGACGCCGTCCGGTGCTGTGGACGGGGACCCGGCCCGCAGTCGGGCAACGGGCGGGAGGGGACGGGGAGGGGCGACCCCACCACCCACCGCACCCGCCCCGGGCACAGCCCGGGCCCCCGCCCGGCGCTCAGGACGGGACGACGGCGGCGCCGGCGGCCGGGCTGCGGCGGCGCGGCGGCCTGCGCCGCCGCAGCCCGGCCGCCGTCAGCCGCCGCAGCAGCTCCTTGCTGCCCACCTCGACCGCGCCGAGCGCGACCGCCCGCGCGTAGCGGGCGGCGGGCACGTCGTAGTGGTCGCGGTCGAAGGCGCGGCGCGGACACCCCAGGGCAGCGGCGAACGCGTGCAGTTCCTCGTACGAGACGTCGCTGACCAGGTGCGACCAGACCGTGCCGTGGCCGGGCCAGACCGGCGGGTCGATGTAGACGGTCACCGGGCGAGCCTCCCCAGCTCCCCCACCGGCGCCACCGCCGTCGCCGTCCTGGCGCACACCCAGTGCGGGTCCGGGCCGAGTTCCGGCTCGACGTCCAGCGCGTGCCGGTCCCGGCCCTCGCACACCGGGCAGCCCGGCCAGCTCCCGTAGCGGTCGAGGAGGGCGTCCTGGACGTCCTGGGCGATCAGACCGGCGACGAAGGCGGCGCCCTGCGGCCACTGCTCGACCCACCACCGGCGGTGGACGACCGCGTCCTCCACCAGGGAGACGATCTCGGCCTCGGCGATGTCGCAGGCGGTGAGGTCGGCGAGGACGAGCGCCCGGCCCCGGTGCAGGGCCTGTTCGAGCTCGGGAGGGGAGGACTGCTGTTCTGTCATAGCCCGTCCATTGGAACAGATGCCGCGGCGGGCGGCGTGGACCTCCGCACCGGGACGGCGGCGGGGCCGGTGCTTGACGGGCCCCGCCACCGGACATAGCTTCCGGCGGGTGGACGACGCCCCGCAGCACAGCTCCCCCGGCCCCGACGATGCCGACGGTCCCGGCACCCACGGCCGGACCGGGCCGCACGCCGGGACGGCGCCACTCACCACCGAGGCGTTCCGCCCCGAGCTGGCCGAGATCGACCGGCTGCCCACCCTGGAGATCGCCCGGCTCATGAACGGTGAGGACGCCGGCGTCCCCGCCGCCGTCGCCGCCCAGCTCCCGCGCATCGCCGCCGCGATCGACGCCGTCGCCGGACGGATGGCGCGCGGCGGACGGCTGCTCTACGCGGGCGCGGGCACGGCCGGGCGGCTGGGGGTGCTGGACGCCAGTGAGTGCCCGCCCACCTTCAACACCGGTCCCGGCCAGGTGGTCGGGGTGCTCGCGGGCGGGCCCGAGGCGCTGCTGCGGGCGGTGGAGGGCGCCGAGGACCGCGCGGAGGCGGCCGTGGCCGACCTGGACGCGCTGGGGGTGGGCCCGGCCGACGCGGTGGTCGGCGTGGCGGCCTCCGGCCGCACCCCGTACACCGTCGGCGCGGTGGAGCACGCGCGGCGGCTGGGGGCGCTGACGGTCGGGCTGTCCTGCAACGCGGGCTCGCCGCTGGCGGCGGCGGCCGAGCACGGCATCGAGGTCGTCACCGGCCCGGAGCTGCTGGCCGGCTCCACCCGGCTGAAGGCGGGCACCGCCCAGAAGCTGGTCCTCAACATGATCTCGACCATCACCATGATCCGGCTGGGCAAGACCTACGGGAACCTGATGGTCGACGTCCGCGCCTCGAACGCGAAGCTGCGCGCCCGCTCCCGCCACATCGTCGCGCTCGCCACGGGTGCGGACGAGCAGCGGATCGAGGCGGCGCTGGCCGCCACCGGCGGCGAGGTGAAGGACGCCGTCCTCACCATCCTGGCCGGGGTGGACGCCCCCACCGCCGCCCGGCTGCTGGCGGAGTCGGGCGGACGGCTGCGCGACGCGCTGGAAGCGGCCCGGGACTGACCCCGGCGCCGCGCCCCCGCGGCCACCGCCGCGCCCACCGCCGTGTGACCGGTCCGAGGACTCCCCCGGAACGCCCGAGGGCGGCACCCCCGTACGGGAGTGCCGCCCTCGGCATGCGTCGCGCGTACGACGCGGCGGGAACCGCCGATCCGCTGCGGGAGCGGATCAGAAGTCCATGCCGCCCATGCCGCCGGCAGCGGCGGCGGCGTCGGCGCCGGCCGCGGCCTTCTCCGGCTTGTCCGCGATGACGGCCTCGGTGGTGAGGAAGAGCGCCGCGATGGAGGCGGCGTTCTGCAGCGCGGAGCGGGTGACCTTGGCCGGGTCGATGATGCCCTCGGCGATCATGTCCACGTAGTCACCGGTGGCGGCGTTCAGACCGTGGCCCGGGGTCAGGTTGCGCACCTTCTCCACGATGACGCCGCCCTCGAGGCCGGCGTTGACCGCGATCTGCTTCAGCGGGGCCTCCAGCGCGGCCTTGACCGCGGCGGCACCGGTGGCCTCGTCGCCCTCCAGCTCCAGCTTCTCGAAGGCGCTGGACGCCTGGAGCAGGGCCACGCCACCGCCGGCGACGATGCCCTCCTCGACGGCGGCCTTGGCGTTGCGCACCGCGTCCTCGATGCGGTGCTTGCGCTCCTTGAGCTCCACCTCGGTGGCGGCACCGGCCTTGATGACGGCCACGCCGCCGGCCAGCTTCGCCAGCCGCTCCTGGAGCTTCTCGCGGTCGTAGTCGGAGTCGGAGTTCTCGATCTCGGCGCGGATCTGGTTGACCCGGCCGTTGACCTGGTCGCTGTCACCGGCACCGTCGACGATGGTGGTCTCGTCCTTGGTGATGACGACCTTGCGGGCGCGGCCCAGCAGCTCCAGACCGGCGTTCTCCAGCTTGAGGCCGACCTCCTCGGAGATGACCTGGCCGCCGGTGAGGATGGCGATGTCGCCGAGCATGGCCTTGCGGCGGTCGCCGAAGCCCGGGGCCTTGACGGCGACGGACTTGAAGGTGCCGCGGATCTTGTTGACGACCAGGGTCGACAGGGCCTCGCCCTCGACGTCCTCGGCGATGATCAGCAGCGACTTGCCGGCCTGCATGACCTTCTCCAGCAGCGGGAGCAGGTCCTTGACCGCGGAGACCTTCTGGTTGGCGATCAGGATGTAGGGGTCCTCCAGGACCGCCTCCATCCGCTCCATGTCGGTGGCGAAGTACGCGGAGATGTAGCCCTTGTCGAAGCGCATGCCCTCGGTGAGCTCCAGCTCCAGCCCGAAGGTCTGCGACTCCTCGACGGTGATGACGCCTTCCTTGCCGACCTTGTCCATCGCCTCGGCGATCAGCTCGCCGATCTGGGTGTCGGCGGCGGAGATGGAGGCGGTCGAGGCGATCTGCTCCTTGGTCTCGACCTCCTTGGCCTGCTCCAGCAGGGCGGCGGAGACGGCCTCGGTGGCCCGCTCGATGCCGCGCTTGAGGGCCATCGGGTTGGCGCCGGCGGCGACGTTGCGCAGGCCCTCGCGGACCAGCGCCTGGGCGAGGACGGTCGCGGTGGTCGTACCGTCACCGGCGACGTCGTCGGTCTTCTTGGCTACTTCCTTGACCAGCTCGGCGCCGATCTTCTCGTACGGGTCCTCGAGCTCGATCTCCTTGGCGATGGAAACACCGTCGTTGGTGATCGTGGGGGCGCCCCACTTCTTCTCAAGGACGACGTTGCGGCCCTTGGGGCCGAGCGTGACCTTGACGGCGTCGGCGAGCTGGTTCATCCCGCGCTCGAGGCCGCGCCGCGCCTCCTCGTCGAACGCGATGATCTTGGCCATGTGAAGTGGTCCTCCCTGGGGTTCCCCATGCCGAAGGCCAGGGGCGGGTGTGGGATGTGTCCGGACCGCTCTGGCGCCCGCGACGGACGGCCCACCGGCCCGGCGGTTCCTTGCTCCACCGGGCTTGCGGACCTCACCGAACCGGTCCTGCTTCTGTCACTCTCACCTTCAGAGTGCTAACGCCAATGATTAGCACTCGACCCCTCCGAGTGCAAGCGCACCCGCCTCCGGGCTCAGTCGCGCCAAGGGTTTCGCGCCGTGTCCCGGACGCCGGGCGGGCGGTTGCGCCGGACACGGCCGGGCACGACGGAGGGCCCGCACCCCCGTCGCCGGGGATGCGGGCCCTCCTGTGCCGTCTACTGCGTACTACGTGTGCGTGGTGCGAGTGGCCGGCGCTTCAGGCCGTCACGCGGACCATGTCCGCCTGCGGCCCCTTCTGACCCTGCGAGATCTCGAACTCGACCCGCTGTCCTTCCTCAAGGGTGCGGTAGCCGTCCATCTGGATCGCGCTGTAGTGGACGAAGACGTCCGCACCACCGTCGACCGCGATGAAGCCGTACCCCTTCTCCGCGTTGAACCACTTGACGGTGCCTTGAGCCATTCCTAACTCCCCTATTGCTGGCCCTTGCACGAATCCGCACTCCGCGGACCCGGGTCAGTTTGCCCCCCGGCGAGAGGGGGCGTGCGCCGGAACGCGTCGACCGCGGCCGAATGTATCTGGGCAACAGCCCTCTGCAACAGGGCTGTTGAACGAGAATTCCGGCCACGTCGGGATTGCCGAAAAGCACGCGAATGACGGGAAACCGGGGCATCACGGTCCGGGCATAGCGGACCAACGCGACAATTGCCGCGGCAAATCGGCCGCAAGTTGTCGCGTTCTCATGGTGCGCTGTACGCGCGTTCGGGGGGAGGCACGCTCACTCTACCGGTTCCGCACCGGCCGGAATTACCAATTCCGGATAACGGTCGGCAGCCGGCCGCACCGGCGGCGCGCACGGAGACGGCCCCGCCCCCGTCCCGGAGCTCCGGGACGGGGGCGGGGCCGCCGGCGCGGGCCCGCGGGGCGTCAGCAGCCGCCCGCGACCGCCGGGATGATCGAGACGTTCGCGCCGTCCGGCGTCGCCGTCTGGAGCCCGTCGGCGAAGCGCACGTCGTCGTCGTTGACGTAGACGTTCACGAAGCGGCGCAGCTTGCCGGAGTCGTCCAGCACCCGGGCGGAGACGCCCTGGTGGTTCTTCTCCAGGTCGGCCAGGACCTCGGCGAGCGTGGCGCCCTCCGCCGTCACCTCGGCCTGACCGCCGGTGTAGGTGCGCAGGATGGTCGGGATTCGGACGGAGACACTCATGCCAGGCCAGCCTCTCGGAAGGAGTCCAGGTTCGGACGGATGATCGCGGACGGTCCGGTGGTCGGCGCCACCGCGTCCAGGGTCTTCAGGCCGTCGCCGGTGTTGAGGACGACGGTGGTGGCGGCCGGGTCGAGCAGGCCGGCCTCGAGCAGCTTCTTCGTCACGCCGACGGTCACCCCGCCCGCGGTCTCGGCGAAGACGCCCTCGGTGCGGGCCAGCAGCTTGATCGCCTCGACGACCTGCGTGTCGTCCACGTCCTCCACCGCGCCGCCGGTGCGGCGGGCGATGTCCAGGACGTACGGGCCGTCGGCCGGGTTGCCGATGGCCAGCGACTTGGCGATGGTGTCCGGCTTCACCGGCCGCACCACGTCGTGGCCCTCCTTGAAGGCCCGGGAGACCGGCGAGCAGCCCGCCGCCTGCGCCCCGAAGATCTTGTACGGCTTCTCCTCGACCAGGCCCAGCGCGATCAGCTCGCGCAGCCCCTTGTCGATCTTGGTGAGCTGGGAGCCGGAGGCGATCGGGACGACGAGCTGGTCCGGCAGCCGCCAGCCGAGCTGCTCGCAGATCTCGTACGCCAGGGTCTTGGAGCCCTCCGCGTAGTACGGGCGGAGGTTGACGTTGACGAAGCCCCAGCCCTCGCCGATCGGGTCCCCGATCAGCTCCGAGCAGAAGCGGTTCACGTCGTCGTAGGTGCCCTCGATGCCGACCAGGTCGCCGCCGTACACCGCGGCCATCACGACCTTGCCCTGCTCCAGGTCGTGCGGGATGAACACGCACGAGCGCAGCCCGGCGCGGGCGGCGGCGGCGCCGACGGCGCCGGCCAGGTTGCCGGTGGAGGAGCAGGACAGGGTGGTGAAGCCGAAGGCGCGGGCGGCCTCGACGGCGATGGCCACCACCCGGTCCTTGAAGGAGTGGGTGGGGTTGCCGGAGTCGTCCTTGACGTGCAGCTCACCGGTGACGCCCAGCTCACGGGCGAGGTTGTCGGCCTTCACCAGCCGGGTGAAGCCGGGGTTCAGATTGGGCTTGTCCGCCACGTCGGCCGGTACGGGCAGCAGCGGGGCGTAGCGCCAGATGCTGTTCGGTCCGGCCTCGATCCGCTTCCGCAGCCCCTCCGGGTCGCCCGCGGGGAGGTCGTAGGCGATCTCCAGCGGCCCGAAGCACATCTCGCAGGCGAACACCGGCCCGAGCGGGAAGCGCTCACCGCACTCGCGACAGGAGAGCGCGGCGGCGGAGCCGAGCGAGACATCGGTGCTGCCTGCAACAGTCTGCACAGCCATGGTTGGCGAGGCCCTTTCTCCTCATCTTCCCCGCGGCGGCTTTCGCCCGGGACGGAATTGGCACCTTCCCCACCGTGGCCTCGACTTCTGTGAACGAGAGCCGGCGGGAGGGTTGCCGGGGCTTCAACGGGCCGTTCCCTCTGCCCCTCTGGATGAGCTCTGTGGCACCCGGCCAATACCGTGGCCGGGGCGTTTGTGCACGCCGGGCCCCAAGATGCGGAACTCCCGGACGTTGTCCAAGACTGTAACCGACGCCTCCGGCCACCCGGTCGGCCGTCCGAACCGCGAGACGGACCGCGTACCCGGCCGTACCCGCCCCACGGGCGGCGGGAGGCCGGGCGGACCGGTCCGACACACCCCCGACACGACCGCGCAACGGTCCCGACCCGGTACCGACCCGATCACGACCGACGCCGAGAACATCCGGGAAACCCGGGTCCCGCAGAATGCCTGGGACTCAGGGGGTCACCCGAGGAAGCCGAGGGTGCCGGGAACGCCGGGAACGCCCGGGACCCCGAGAAGCCCGAGAACGCCGAGAGCAGGGAGACGAGCACGTGCTGGATGAGGTCGACCACTGGCTGGAGCGACGCTCCTGGAGCGCTGTCGACCGCCCGCTGCACCGGCTGCTGGCCGCGAAGCGGGCGGCCGGACCGGCGGGCACGGTGAGCGTGGTGCTTCCGGCGCTGAACGAGGAGGCGACGGTCGGCGAGATCGTCGCCGCGATCCGCCACGAGCTGATGACCGAGGCGATGCCCCTGGTCGACGAGCTGGTGGTGGTGGACTCCGGTTCCACCGACCGCACCTCCGAGGTCGCCGCCGCCGCGGGTGCCACCGTGGTGCACCGCGACGCCGTGCTGCCCCGGGTGCCCACGGTGCCGGGCAAGGGAGAGGTGCTGTGGCGGTCGCTGCTGGCCACCACCGGCGAGATCGTCTGCTTCGTGGACGCGGACCTGCGGGACTTCGACCCGGCCTTCGTCCACGGCATCGTCGGACCGCTGCTGACCGATCCCGGTCTGGCGATGGTCAAGGCGATGTACGACCGGGCCATCGGGGACAGTCCGGCGGGCGGCGGCCGGGTCACCGAGCTGGTCGCGCGCCCCCTGCTCAACCTGTACTGGCCGCAACTGGCCGGTTTCGTGCAGCCGCTGGGCGGCGAGTACGCGGCGCGGCGCTCACTGCTGGAGCGGCTCAGCTTCCCCGTCGGCTACGGCGTGGAACTGGGGCTGCTGGTGGACGCGCTGCACACGGTGGGGCTCGACGCGCTCGCCCAGGTGGACGTGGGGGTGCGCAAGCACCGCAACCAGGACGGGCAGGCGCTCGGCCGGATGGCCGCGGCGATCTACCGCACGGCCCATGTGCGGCAGGCGCGCGGCCCGCTGATACGCCCCGAGCTGACCCAGTTCGAACGCGCGCCCGACGGCGGTTTCGTGCCGCGCACCCACCCGGTGGACACCGAGGAGCGCCCGCCGATGTGCACGGTCCCGGAGTACGCGCGGCACCGCGCGGCGGCGTGAGGCACCGGTACGGGGCGTACGGGCACGGGCGGGCGCGCCCCGGGCGTTCCGGCGCGTCCGCACGGCCGCCGGCCCGTACCGGCCGGGTACGGGGCCGCCCGGCCGCGTACCGGTCGCGTACCCGGCCGGAAACGCTCCGTGCGCGGCGGGAACCGCACGTTTGACCGGTACGGTCTGCGGCTAGGTTCGGGGCATGGTCACTCGGCACCAGGTTCTCGTCGCGTCCAATCGCGGTCCGGTCTCCTACTCCCTCGGGGAGGGAGGCGAACTCACCGCCAAACGCGGCGGCGGCGGGCTGGTGTCCGGCCTGTCCGCGGTCAAGGGCGACGCGGTGTGGGTGTGCGCGGCGCTGGGCGACGGCGACCGCGAGGCGGCGCGCCGCACCGGCGGCGTCCTCGACCCGTCCGACACCGGCGGCCAGCAGGTGCGCATGCTGGACATCGCGCCCGAGGTCTTCTCCGACGCCTACAACGGCGTCGCCAACTCCGTGCTGTGGTTCGTCCACCACATGCTGTACCAGACCCCGGCGGAGCCCGTCTTCGACACCGCCTTCGAGCGGCAGTGGCGCTCCTACGAGGCGTACAACGCCGCGTTCGCCGACGCGCTGGCCGAGGAGGCCGCCGAGGGCGCGGCGGTGCTGGTGCAGGACTACCACCTCACCCTCGTCCCCGGCATGCTGCGCGAACGCCGCCCCGACCTGCGCATCGGGCACTTCTCGCACACCCCCTGGGCGCCGCCGGACTACTTCCGGCTGCTGCCCGACGACCCGGACGGCGGGGTGGGCGCCGAGGTGCTGCGCGGCATCCTGGGCGCCGACCGGGCCGCCTTCCTCACCCGGCGCTGGGCCCACGCGTTCGCCGAGTGCTGCGCGAAGCTGCTGGGCGCGGAGGTGACCACCGCCGAGGACGGGCAGCTCGCGGTGGTGCACGAGGGCCGGGCGACCCGGATAGGCGTGCACGGACTGGGCGCCGACGGGGACTTCCTGCGGGAGCGCGCGCACCGCGAGGACGTGGCCGAGCGGATGGCCGCCCTGCGCGAGCAGATCGGGTACGAGCCCGCGGACAACCCCCGGAAGACGATCGTGCGGGTGGACCGCACCGAGCTGTCCAAGAACATCGTCCGCGGCCTGCTCGCCTACCGCCGGCTGCTGGACGACCACCCCGAGTGGCACGGCCGGGTCGTGCACGTCGCCTTCGCCTACCCCTCCCGGCAGGACCTGGCGGTCTACCGGGAGTACACCGAGGAGGTCTCCCGGGTCGCCGGCGAGATCAACGAGGCGTACGGCACCTCGGACTGGTCGCCGGTCGTCCTGCACGTCAAGGACGACTTCGCCCGCTCGCTGGCGGCGTACCGGCTGGCCGACGTCGCCCTGGTCAACCCGATCCGGGACGGCATGAACCTGGTCGCCAAGGAGATCCCGGTGGTCTCCGACGGCGGCTGCGCGCTGGTGCTCTCCCGGGAGGCCGGGGCCTTCGCGGAGCTGGCCGAGGACGCGATCACCGTCAACCCGTACGACATCGGCGCCACCGCCGACGCGCTGCACCGGGCGCTGACGATGGACGCGGGCGAGCGCGCCGAGCGCACCAAGCGCCTCGCGGCGGCGGCCACCGCCCTGCCACCGACCCAGTGGTTCCTGGACCAGCTGGAGGCCCTGCGGAGCTGAGCGGGCCCGGTGGGGCCCGCGGGGCCGCGCCGCGCCGCACGCCGGTGCTCACCGGCCGGTGAGCACCGCATGCCCCACCGGCCCACGACAGCGGCGGGCCGCCACGTACGGCACAGCACAGCCGACCGCGCGCGGTCAGCGGGGTCGGTCCCGAGCGGGCACCGCGGGCACCGGCCGACCCGTCCGGCAGGCAACCGGGCCGGTCACCGGCCCACGACAGCGGCGGGGCCACGCCACGCCCGGCACGCCTCGAAACGGCACCGGACACGACCTGCCCGGCCCGGAGGAGACGCGGCAGGCCCGCACGGACCCGGCCGACCCGACCGACAAGTCCCCGACACATCGCCGGCCCACGACAGCGGCGGGACCGCGCCACGCGCGGCAAGGCCGGCCACGACCGACGGGGCCGGCCCACGGGGCCCGCCTCCCCGGGACCCGGGCGGCCCGCTCCGGCGGGCGGACCCGCCGAGGGCGCGCCGGAGCCGGACCCGCGGCCCGCACCGTTCCGCCGCCCCGCCCGCGGCGGGCGGTGCGGCAGGTGCGGCGAGTACCCGCACGGGCGGCGGGCGCGAACCGGACCGCGCCCGCCGCCGTCCTCCGTCAGCCCGCCCGTCCGGCCAGGACGTCCGCCAGCTCCCCCAGCAGGCCGACGACCCCGGCGGGGCCGTCCACCACCAGGTCCGCCCGCTCGGCCAGCGCCGTGACCTCCTCGCTGCCGCTGCACAGCAGCACCCCGGGCACGTCCGCGCCGCGCAGCCGGTCCACCGCGTCGTACGCGGCCAGGTCGCCCAGGTCGTCGCCGCCGTAGAGCACCGAGCCCGCGCCGGTCTCGCGCAGGAAGTCCGTCAGGGCCACGCCCTTGTCCATGCCCGGGGGCCGCAGCTCCAGCACGAAGCGGCCCGGCTCGACGGACAGCGAGTGCCGTTCGGCCAGCTCCCGCAGCGGCTCGCGCAGCAGCTCGAAGGCCGCCGCCGGATCGGCGGCGCGGCGGGTGTGGACGGCCACGGCCCGGCCCTTGTCCTCGGTCCAGGTCCCGTCCGGCGCGCCCGCCTTCTCCAGCACCCCCGGCAGCTCGGCACGGGCCGCCGCCACCCCGGGGGGCGGGGGCGGCGCGGTGACCTCGCCGGTGGCCGCGTCCCAGCGCTCCGCGCCGTACGCGCCGAGCACCACCAGGTGCTCCAGGCCCGCCGCCCCGGTGAAGCCGCCGTAGCGCGCCGCCAGTTCGGCCGGGCGGCCGGTGACGACGACCACGGCCCGCAGCAGCGGCGCCAGCCGGGCGAGGACGGGCACCGCGTCCGGATGGGCGCGGGCCTGGTCGGGGTCGGGGACGATGGGGGCGATCGTGCCGTCGAAGTCGAGTGCGACCACGGCCCGCCCGGGGTCGGCCAGCAGCGCGGCGAGGCCGTCGCGCCCGGCGGGGGTGGCCGGGGTGGGGAGTTGCTCCGGAAGCTGAGGTGAGGAGTGGCTGCCCATGCCGGGGACCCTACCCAGCGGCGGGCACCCTACGTCCGGCCCCGCCCGCCGGCGCCGTCACCGCCGCCGGCCGCGCTGCTCGTCCCGGCGGCGGCGCAGGCGGTTGACGGTGACCGGGTCGTGGGCGAGGGCGCGCGGATCGTCCAGCAGGGCGTTGAGGAGCTGGTAGTAGCGGGTCGGCGAGATGCCCAGCCGCTCGCGTATCGCCCGTTCCTTGGCGCCGGGGCCGGACCAGCCGCGCCGCTCGACGGCGAGCACGGCCTGGTCCTGCTCGGACAGGCCGCCGTCCTCGCGCGGCTGCTCGCTACCGGTGCTCACCCCTCCAACCTACTGCCGCCTCCGGACACCGCATCCCGGGCCGTACGGCACCCGCCCGGCCCGCGCCGCACCGCGTATCGCTTCGGCAACGCTCCTTCTCCTCCGCAGGTCAGGGCTGCTATGCACATGCCTGTACCCAGTGCCCGCAGAACCGCCGGAAAACCGTCCGAAGAACGCCCCCGCTTCCGAGGAGCCCCCCGCATGGCCGCCGCCGAGCAGTCCCGTACCGCCGCCGAGATCGCCACCCAGCCCAGCAGCTGGCGGCGGGCGGCCGAGGCCGTGGGAGCGGGGGGCGAGACGGCGGAGGCGCTGCCCCGGCCGGGTGAACGGGTGGCGGTGACCGGCTGCGGCACCTCCTGGTTCGTCGCGCAGTCCTACGCGGCGCTGCGCGAGGCCGCCGGGCAGGGCGAGACGGACGCCTTCGCGGCCTCGGAGTTCCCGGTGAGGCGCGCCTACGACCGGGTGGTGGCGATCACCCGCTCCGGCACCACCTCCGAGGTGCTGGACCTGGTCGCCGCGCTGCGGGGCGGCTCACCGGCGGTCCCGGTCACCGTCCTGACCGCGGACCGCGCCGCCCCCGCGGCGGACGCCGCCGACCGGGCCGTCGTACTGGACTGGGCGGACGAGGAGTCCGTCGTCCAGACCCGCTTCGCCACCACGGCCCTGGCCCTGCTGCGCGCGGGCCTGGAGTGGCACGGCGCGCTCCCGGCCGGGGTGAAGCCGGTGGAGCGGGCGGCGGTCGACGCGGAGCTGGCCGTCGTCCAGCCGCTTCCGGCGGCGGCACCGGCCGCCGAGCAGTGGACGTTCCTGGGGCGCGGCTGGACGTACGGGCTGGCCCTGGAGGCGGCCCTGAAGCTGCGCGAGGCGGCCGGGGCGTGGACCGAGGCGTACCCGGCGATGGAGTACCGGCACGGCCCGGTGGCGATCGCCGGTCCGCACCGCCTCGTCTGGGTGCTGGGCTCCCTGCCGGAAGGGCTGTCCGGCGACATCGCCGCGGCGGGCGGCACCCTGCTGGCGGAGTCCGACTGCGCGGGCACCGGCGAGGGCGCCCTGGACCCGATGGCCGACCTGATCCGCGTGCAGCGCCTGGCGGTGGCCGTGGCCGAGTCCCACGGCACCGACCCGGACCACCCCCGCAACCTCACCCGCAGCGTGATCCTGCGCTGACGCGCGCCCCGCCCCGGCTCCGCACCGGTGGCGGGGCGGGGACGTGACGGTCCCGGCGCGGCGCCGCGCGCGTCAGGCGGAGCAGCCCAGTTCGGGGCGTATCGTGCCGAGGAACGCCTCGTAGAGGGTGTCCCGGGGCTGGAGCTCGCTCTCCGCGTGCTCCAGTTCCAGCCGCTCGTGTTCCGAGCGGCTCCAGGCGTCGGCCGCCGGGTACGCCATCGTCACCAGGTACTCGTGTCCGGCACAGACGACGAGGTCCGTACGGAAGTCCTCCGACTCCTCGCGGTCCGGTCTGCGGTGGCGGTCGACCAGCCGCTCGTCGCCGGTGACGGCGAACGCGGCCAGCAGATAGGGCCACGGGGTGCCGTTGCCGCGGGTCAGCACACAGCTCCAGTTCTCCCCGGGCTCGCCCGTCCGGTGCTGGGCGAGCGCCTCGCGGTCCGCCAGCGCTCTCGACGCGGTGAAGCCGGGCAGACCGCACTGGGAGTCCGCCGGGAGCTCCTCCTCCACCGGGTCCCCCGGGACCTCGCCGGTGAGCCGGAAGTCCGCCGAGCCGCAGTCCTTCTCCTCGGCCAGGTTGCCCGCGTAGCTCATCAGGACCCCGGCCGTGAGCCTCCTGGTGAGATCCGTGCCGAACCGGCTCGCGGGGAGGGGGTTCTCCAGCTCCAGCACCACCTGGACGGGCTCGCCGTCCTTCACGCCGAGGCTCCGGGAGCACCCCTCGGGCAGCCACACCACGGCCCGCTCCTCCTCCGTCCAGCCGTTGAGGCCGGAGCCGAGCGGGGAGACCCCGAAGTACCGGCTCACCGGGATCGGTTCGCTCCGGTACGGGCCGAAGTCCCAGGCCCGCATCACCTCGAAGGTCGCGACCTTCCCCTCCCGCTGCCACACCGGGCAGCGGGACATCCTCCCCCGCTTCTCGTCGAGCCGGCTGCGGTACCCCCCCTCCTCGTCCAGGAACTCGGCCGGGGAGGACTCGTACTCCCCCTTGTCGTCGATCGCCAGGGGCGCGATCTCCTCCCGGGCGAGCAGACCGCCGCAGACGCTCCCGGCGTCGTCGTCGGCACCAGCCCTGTTCAGTCCCCAGTGGACGAGCCCGCCCACCACCGCCAGAGCGACGGCGACGGCGGGGACGGCGGTCCGGGGACGGCGGAACCGCCGACCGCGCCTGCCTCCGGCACCGCTCCTCGTCCGCCTGCCGGGTCTCCGCCCGGCCGCTCCGTCTTCCCGCCCCGCGTCGGTCACCCAGCCCCCACACTCTCGCCCCGCCACCGGCTCCACCCCGGCCGGACGGCCCACACGCCGCCGACCCTACGGAAGACCGTGCCACCCCCGCATCCGGCGGGGCCGGACACGGGGACGAAGACGAGGGGGACGCGGCAGAGGGACGGCCGGAGGCGTCCGTACGGTGAGAGATCGCGGGAGTGGACTAGACCTTTGCCGGGGCGCGGGTGACACTGTCCCCGTGACCCGTGACAGCGACACCGCCTACACCCCGTACGTCGTAGCCCTCGACGTGGGCGGCACCGGCATCAAGGCCGCCCTGATCGGCGCCGACCGCACGCCGCTCCTGCGGGAGCGGCGGCCCACCGGCAGCCAGGACGGGCCGGAGGCCGTCGTCGAGGGCGTCCTCGCCTTCGCCGCGGAACTGCGCAAGGCCGGGGTCGAGCGGTACGGCGCCGAGCCGGCCGCCGTGGGGGCCGCCGTGCCGGGGCTGGTCGACGAGGCGCGCGGGACCGCCGTCTACTCCGCCAACCTCGGCTGGCGGGACGTCCCGCTGCGCGCCCTGCTCGCCGACCGGCTGGGCGGGGTGCCCGCCGCCGTCGGGCACGACATGCGCGCCGGCGGGCTGGCCGAGGGGCGGCTCGGGGCCGGGGTGGGGGTGGACCGCTTCCTGTTCACGGCGCTGGGCACCGGCATCTCCGGGGCCATCGGCATCGACGGCCGGGTGGAGCCCGGGGCGCACGGCGGCGCGGGCGAGCTCGGCCACATCACCGTACGCCCGGACGGCCCGGAGTGCGGCTGCGGGCGGCGCGGCTGTCTGGAGACGCTCGCCTCGGCCGCCGCCGTCGGCCGGGCCTGGGCACGGGCGAGCGGCGATCCGGCGGCGACGGCGGCCGGCGCCGCCGCGGCCGTCGAGGCGGGCGACGCGCGGGCCGCCGCCGTCTGGCACGACGCGGTGGACGCGCTCGCCGAGGGCCTGCTCACCGCGGTGACCCTGCTGGACCCGCGGACGGTGATCGTCGGCGGCGGGCTCGCCGGGGCGGGCGCCACGCTCCTGGACCCGCTGCGCGCGGCCCTGACGGCGAAGGCCACCTTCCAGCGGCTCCCCACGATCGTCCCGGCGGCCCTCGGGGACGCCGCCGGCTGCCTGGGCGCGGGTCTCCTCGCCTGGGACCTACTCTCCGCGGAGGTTTCGAGCCCATGACGGCGAAGACGGTGTCCACTCAGGGGCCGGCTCAGGGGTCCGCCCGGCGCACCGTGCTGACCGGCGCCCGGGTGGTGCGGCCGGACGGGGTGGACGGGAACGGGCGGGTGACCGTCGAGGGCGGCCGGATCGCCGCCGACGCCCCAGGCGAGGCGGGCACGCTCGACCTGACCGGGCACTGGATCGTGCCCGGCTTCGTCGACATGCACGTCCACGGCGGCGGGGGCGCCTCCTTCTCCTCCGGCTCGGCCGAGGAGTCGCTGCGGGCGGTCGCCACCCACCGGGCGCACGGCACGACCACCCTGGTCGCCTCCACGGTGACCGGCGACCTGGAGGACCTGTCCCGGCAGGCGGCGGTGCTGTCGGAGCTGGTCGAGCAGGGCGAGCTGGCGGGCGTCCACTTCGAGGGGCCGTTCATCTCCGCGCACCGCTGCGGCGCCCACGACCCCGCCCTGCTGCGCGACCCGGACCCGGCCGACGTCCGCAAGCTGCTGGACGCGGCGCGCGGCACGGCGCGGATGGTGACGCTCGCGCCGGAGCTGCCCGGCGGTCTGGAGTCGGTGCGGCTGCTGGTGGAGGAGGGCGTGATCGCGGCCGTCGGTCACACCGACGCCACGTACGAGGCGACGCTCCAGGCCGTCGAGGCGGGCGCCACGGTCGCCACCCACCTGTTCAACGCGATGCCCGTGCTGCGCCACCGCGCGCCCGGCCCGGTGGCGGCGCTGCTGGCGGACGAGCGGGTGACGGTCGAGCTGATCAACGACGGCGTCCATCTGCACCCGGCCGTCCTGGGGCTGGCCTTCGCCCGCGCGGGGGCCGGCCGGGTGGCGTTCGTCACCGACGCCATGGGCGCGGCCGGGATGGGCGACGGCCTCTACCCGCTCGGCCCGCTGACCGTACGGGTCACCGACGGTGTCGCCCGGCTGGCCGAGGGCGGCTCGATCGCCGGCTCGACGCTCACCCTGGACCGGGCGCTGCGGCGCGCGGTGACGGTGGACGGACTGCCGGTCGAGGACGCGGTGCGGGCCCTGTCGGCCAATCCGGCGCGGCTGCTGGGGGTGGCCGACCGGGTGGGGTCGATCGAGCCGGGCAAGGACGCCGATCTGGTGGTGCTGGACGCCGAGTACCGCCTCACGGGTGTCATGCGCAAGGGCGAGTGGGTGGTCTCCCCCGGCGCCCGCGCCGCGGGATGACGCGCGGTTCACAACGATGTGGCGGCGGTTGGCCCACGCACCCTGGGCCAACCGCCGCCGCTTTGGCATGATCGCTCGCGCGGTCGCCGCACCCGCGGCACCGCGGTACCGCGGAAGGCCCGCGAAGACGCACGCGCAGACGTACGCCCGCCGGTGGGAGGTGGAGCCCCGATGATCCTGACCGTCACGCTCAACGCGGCCCTGGACATCACCTACCGCGTTCCCCGTCTGGAACTCCACGGCTCCCACCGCGTCCGGGAGGTGACCGAGCGCCCGGGCGGCGAGGGCGTGAACGCGGCCCGGGTGCTGGCCGCGCTGGGGCACGGGACGGTGGTGACGGGATTCGCCGGCGGCACCGCGGGGGAACGGCTGCGGGAACTGCTCGCGGCGGAGACCTCCGTGACGGACGCGCTGGTGGCCACGGCCGGCGCCACCCGCCGCACCGTGACGGTCGTGCCGGAGTGCCCGCCGGACTCCGGGGCGGGGGCGGGCGGCGGGACGGGGAGCGCCACGCTGTTCGGCGAGCCGGGCCCGCACATCGCCCCCGGCGAGTGGGAGCGCCTGCTGGACGCCTACCGCGGTCTGCTGCCCGGCGCCGACGCCGTCGCCCTGTGCGGCAGCCTGCCGCCCGGCGTGCCCGTCGGCGCGTACGGGACGCTCATACGCGCCGCCCGCGCCGCGGACGTGCCGGTCCTGCTGGACACCGGCGGGGAGCCGCTGCGGCGCGGGCTCGCCGCCCGGCCGGACCTCGTCAAGCCCAACGCCGAGGAACTGGCCGGGATCACCGGCTCCACCGAGCCGCTGCACGCCGCGCGGCTGGTGCGGCGGCGCGGGGCGCGGAGCGTCGTCGCCTCCCTGGGCGCGGACGGGCTGCTGGCGCTCACCCCGGACGGCACCTGGTGCGTCCCCCCGCCCCGGCGGCTGGCGGGCGCGCCGGCCGGCGCGGGCGACTCGGTGGTCGCCGCGCTGCTCGCGGGCCTGGTGGAGGGGCTGGCCTGGCCGGAGCGGCTGGCCCGGGCCGCCGCGCTGGCGGCGGCGACCGTGGGGGCCGCGGCGGCCGGCGAGTTCGACCGGGCGCTCTACGAGGAACTGCTGCCCGAGGTGACGGTCAACCCGCAGACGGTGGCGGCCTGACGGCCCGCCACGGACAGCACGCCACACGGACAGCACGGCACACGGCACGGGAACGGGGCGGGACATGCCACTGGTGGACACCGCGGAACTCCTCCGGGCCGCGTACGCCGCCCGCCGCGGCCTGCTGGCCTTCAACGTCGTCACCCTGGAGCACGCCGAGGCGATCGCCGCCGGAGCGGAGACCGCGGGCGCCCCCGCGATCCTCGCGGTGTCGGAGAACACTGTGCGCTTCCACGGCGGCCGGCCCGGCCCCGTGGCCGCCGCCGCGGCGGCCGTGGCACGGTCCTCCGGCGCGCCGCTGGCCCTGCACCTGGACCACGTGGAGAGCACCGAACTGCTCCACGCCGCCCCCGCGGCGGGCTTCGGCTCGGTGATGTTCGACGCCTCGAGGCTGCCCTACGCCGAGAACGTCGAGGCCACCGCGTACGCGGTGCGCTTCGGCCACGGGCACGGCATGTGGGTGGAGGCGGAGCTGGGCCGGGTGGGAGGCAAGCCCGGCGACGCGCACACCCCGGGAGTGCGCACCGATCCGGCCGAGGCGGCGGAGTACGCTGCGGCCACCGGGGTGGACGCCCTCGCCGTCGCCGTCGGCAGCTCCCACGCGATGACCGAGCGCACCGCCGTCCTCGACCACGCCCTGATCGCCGAGCTGCGCCGGGCCCTGTCCGTACCACTGGTGCTGCACGGCTCCTCCGGGGTGCCGGACGGGGAGCTGCGGCGGGCGGTCGGCGCCGGCATGACCAAGATCAACGTGGGGACGGCGCTGAACGCCGCCTTCACCGGCGCCGTCCGGGCGGCCCTGGCCGGGGACGCGCGGACGGTGGACCCGCGCGGATGTCTGCGGACGGCCCGCGAGGCGATGGCCGAGACGGTGGCGGCCTTCCTGAAGGCCGTCGCCCCCTGAAGTCCGAAGGTCCGGACCGGCTCGAAGCCCGGACCGCCGTCAGGGCCCGGTGCCGGCCGTCAGCCGCGGACGTGCCCCTTCTTCAGCCACACCTGGTCGAGGACGAACTCGCACTGGTTGCCCTCCGCGCAGGAGATCTGCACCGTGTTGGTGCCCTTGTTCAGGTCCAGCCAGGCGAAGGTGCGGGTCCAGCCCTTGTCCCACTCGCCCTCCTTGGCCTGGGCGAAGTTCTTCATGTTGAGCCCCTGCTCACGGGGCTCGCCGTTCACCACGAGCGTGGAGTCGGCGTCCTTGCCGGGCACCCCGTAGCCGACGAACAGCGTGTACTTGCCGTCCTCGGGGACGTCGAAGCTCCAGGAGGCGGAGGCGCCGGGGGCGTTGAAGCCGGCGACGTACTTGCCGCCCTTGGCCTTGGCGCCGGGGATGTCGCCGGCCACCGCCGGGCCGCCCTCCAGCCGGAGGCTGACCGCGTCCTCCTCGGGCAGGGTGCTCTGCGGCTTCTTGTCCTGGTCGGCGTTCTTCTCCTTGTCCTGACCGCCCTCGCCGTCCTGGCCCGCGCCGCCGTCGGCGCCGGGCTCCTGGACGCTGCCCGCCTGGTTCCCGGCCGAGCCCTCGTCGTCGCTGAAGGCGATGGCCGCGCCCACCCCGAGCACCACGGCCGCGACGACCGCGAGGGCGCCGACCAGCAGGCCCTTGTGGTTGCGGCCCCGGGCCGCCGCGCGCCCGCCGGGGCCCGCCGCGGCGCCGTGCCGGACCGCGGCCCGGCCGCCGGGCACGGTCTCGGGGGCCGCGTAGTGCGCGTTCGGCTGCGGCTGCTGCGGGTGGGGCTGCTGCGGCGGTTGCTGGCCGCCGTACCGGCGCTCACCCACCGCCCGGACCTGGTTGTACGAGGTCCGGGGAACCCCGGGCTGCTGCGTCGCCGCGCCGCCCGCACCTCCGCCCGCGCTGCCGTCGGAGCGGTAGAGGTAGGCGAACGGGTCGTCGTTCTCCGGCGTGCCCGAACCGTTGTTACCGGCGGTCATTCCGTGCGCTCCTCCACTACGGGTACCTGCCCGGCGCAGCCTACCTCTTTCGGGGTAAAGGGAGTGTCCTCCTTGCACTCGGTTGCGTACCGGCCCCGTAACCGTTCCGGAACAGTCCGGGCGGCCTGGAACGGAACTCAGCCCGCCCTGCGCTGGGCCTTCGAACGCGACCGCTTCTCGACGTACATCCGCTGGTCCGCGGAGTGCAGAACCTCCTCGGCGGACATCCCGCACCCCGCCCAGCTGATCCCGAAACTGGCCCCGACCCGCACCGCGCGGCCATCCACCCTGATGGGCGGGATGATCGCGTTGCGCAGCCGTACCGCCAGGTCCTGCGCGTCGGAGCGGGCCAGGTTGTCGGCCAGCACCACGAACTCGTCACCGCCCAGCCGGGCGACCGTGTCGTTCTCCCGCACCCCGTTGGCCAGCCGCCGGGCCACCTCGATCAGCACGGCGTCGCCGCAGTGGTGGCCGAAGCGGTCGTTGATCGACTTGAAGCCGTCGAGATCGCAGAAGAGGACCGCCAGCCCCTTCTCGGCGGGGCTGTCGACGGTGGGCGGGAAGGTGTGCACATGGTGGTCGAAGCCGCTCACCGGCTCCGGGAACGCGCCGGTGAAGCCGCCCGCGGCACCGCCCCCCGGGCCGCTTTCCGCGAACCCGCCGCCGAGCACCGCTCCGCTGGGCGCCAGCTGCGCCGCGCCGGACACCGCCACGGGCTTGTCGCACAGCCGGGCGCTGAGCCTGGCCCGCAGCTCGGCGCTGTTGGGCAGCCCGGTGAGCGCGTCGTGGCTGGCCCGGTGGGCGAGCTGGAGCTCGTGCCGCTTGCGCTCCTCGATGTCCTCTACGTGGGTGAGCAGGAAGCGCGGGCCGTCGGCCGCGTCGGCGACCACGGAGTTGCGCAGGGACACCCACACGTACGACCCGTCGCGCCGGCACAGCCGCAGCTCGGCCCGGCCGCCCTCGGCGGAGGTGCGCAGCAGGGTGGCCAGGTCCTCGGGGTGGACCAGGTCGGAGAAGCCGTACCGCCGCAGCGTGGCGGCGGGGCGGCCCAGCAGCCGGCACAGGGCGTCGTTGATCCGCACCAGCCGGCCGTGGTGGTCGCCGCCCAGCTCGGCGACGGCCATGCCGCTGGGCGCGTACTCGAACGCCTGCCGGAAGCTCTCCTCGCTGGCCCGCAGCGCCTGCTGCTCGCGCTCCAGCCGGACCAGCGCGCGTTGCATGTTCGCCCGCAAACGCGCGTTGCTGATCGCGATGCCCGCCTGGAAGGCGTACATCTGCAGCGCTTCGCGCCCCCACGCTCCCGGGCGCCTCCCGGTGCGGGGTTTGTCGACGGAGATGACGCCCAGCAGATCGCCGTCGGAGGAGTACATCGGCGCCAGGAGGATGTCCATGGGGTGCCACTCGTCGGCGTACCGGGGGGCCGGCCCGGCGGCGTGCCACTGCGGCACGTCGTCGTCGAGCAGGACCCACGACTCGGTGTACGGGATGAACCGCAGCTCGCCCCAGCGCTCCCCCATGGCCAGCCGCCGCTCCCAGGCCGCGCGCGAGCCCGTACGGCCCGCCAGCATGGCCTCGGCGCCCTCGCTGCCCGCGACGGCGGCCACCACGAGGTCCCCGTCGGGCTTGACGAGGTTGACCGCGGCCAGTTCGAAGTCGAGGCCCTTCACGACCCCGTCGGCGACGGTCTGCAGGGTGTCCGCCAGGCTGCGCCCGGTGTTGAGCTCCGCCATGGACTGGTGGAGCATGCGCAGGGTGGCGAGGCGCACATAGGGCTCCGACTCGGCTTCCATCGCCCTCCCCCCTCTGGTTCCTGAGTGGGCAACTCCAGATGATCCGCTTTTAAACGTCTTCTCTGACAAGCCACTGAATCACAGTGAGCTGCCCAGTCGGTACACAGGGTCAACAATTCCCCCACTGTGTGACTCATGTCACAACAAGACGGGGGCGCACGGTCGCCGCGCCCGGCGGCGCCCCCTCGCTCCCGCACTCTTGCGGAACGCAAATCCCGGCTCTGACCTGCGGAACGTTCAGCCGGTGTACCTAGGTCCGGGGCGGGACCGGCCTGGTCCCCCGGACCGATGCGCGCCCCCGCGGCGGCGTCTAGCGTTCATGATGTGCACCCGACACCACAGCAGCAGATGTCCGAGAACGTCCCCACTTCGCAGCAGGCCCCCGGCCTCCCCCATGCTGGAGGGGTGAGCGAGGAGGAGTTCCGTGCCGCGATGGCACGGCTGGCCGCGGGTGTGGTGCTGGTGACGGCGTACGACCCGGAGGACGGGCCGCGCGGCGAGGACGTGGGGATGACCGCGACCGCCTTCCTGTCGGTCTCGCTGGACCCGCCGCTGGTGCTGGTGAGCGTCCGCGAGGACTCCCGGATGGACGAACTGCTGGAGCGGCAGCCACTGTGGGCCGCCTCGCTCCTCGCCGAGGACCACCGGCACATCGCGGGCCGCTTCTCCATGCGGGGCCGGGTCAGCGACCGGCTGCTCTTCCAGGACATGCCCGTCGTCCGCGGCGAGACCTCCGGCGCCCCCCTGGTCGGCGGCGCCCTGGCCACCGTGGAGTGCCGCACCGAGCAGCGGGTGGCCGCCGGCGACCACACCCTGGTGATCGGCCGGGTGCTGGCCACCGCGCTGCCGAGCGCGGAGAAGAGCCCGCTGACGTACTTCCGGGGCCGGTACCGGCGGCTGGCGTAGTACCACCCGCGTACCCGCGTACCGCCGTCAACGGGTTCACCGGCGCGTCGCGCTCCTTGGCCGATTACGCGCCCATGCCCCGATTCCCTCTGCCTCCGGCGATCTACGGCACCGTAGACTCGCTCTGCCACCTGGCCGACTGGCCGAGTTGGCCGACTGAATCGCCGACCGGGGGAGCGGGAAGGGCATGACGGACTGGCGCGACACGGGCGGAGGCGGCAAGGACCTCGACTACGAGGCCGAGACCCTCACCGCGTTCAAGAAGCGCATCGACGGCATCCTCGACCAGCTGGCGGGCTCTCCGGCGTCCCCCAAGCACATCGGCAACCAGACCGTCACCCCGGACGCGTACGGCACGGGCTTCAGCGCGGCCGAGGACCTGTCAGCCCTGTATGACAAGGTGCACACACAACTGAAGACCCTCTCGCGGCTGTTCGGCGACCAGCTGGAGGCGCTGGGCATCGCCACCCAGATCGTGGACAAGGGCTACCAGGGCGTCGAGGACGACCACCTGCGGCGCTTCCAGTCGATCCAGCAGCAGGTGGAGGAGTACCAGCACAAGCGCCAGAACGCTCCGGAGACGGCACCGGACACCGAGGCCGCGGTCGCCGACAAGTCCGACAACCCGAACGAGGACTTCAGCTAGGGGGAGGTCAGAGATGGCCACAGGCGAGTTCGAGGGCAAGTCGCTCGCGGCGCTGCACGCGATGGTCTCGAAGGCCAACCCCGGTCTGCTCTCGTCCCGGGGCCACGCGCTCTCCAACGCCGGTTCCGACCTGGACGGCATCGGCAGCGAACTGCGCGCGTACATCGACCGGGTGAAGTGGGAGGGCCAGGGCGCCGAATCCTTCCGCGAGTGGGGGCAGCAGTTCGCGCTGGAGTCGATGCGGTTCGCCGCGTACGTCCGCACCCTGGGAAACCACATGGTGAACGCGAGCCAGGCCCTGACCGAGGCCAAGGCCGCCGTCCCGGCTCCCAACGAGATGTGCTACGCCGACCCGGAGAAGGACAGGGCCCGCCAGGAGGCGGAGGAGAAGAAGCGCCAGGAGGCGATCAACCAGCTCAACCGGCTGTCGTCGTACTACCGGATGGCCGGAGAGAGCATGCGGGCGGCGGAGGAGCCGAACTTCGCAGCGCCGCCGGGTGACCCCGCAGAATTCGGCTCTGCGGGCGCCTCGGGCAACACGGGCACCTTGAGCACGGCGGCAAGTGCCGGGACGAGGGACGCAACGTCCTACCGGGAATCAAGCACCGCCCCTGACAAGTCCTTCTCCACGTACGGCAGCGGAGTGGGCGGTACGGAAGCGCGTTCCTCTTCTGTAGCCAACCACCCTTCTCCCGTGACCGACCGTCATACGAACACGACGCTCGACTCCGTCACCCTGCCCTCCGCCAACGAGGTCCGGCCGCAGACCGCCAATCCGGCTCCTCAGCAGTCCTCCAACGGGCCATCGACACTGCCGGTGGCCCCAGTGCCGTCCACCGGGCCGGCCCAGCGAGCCGATCGCCTGTCGTCCCGTGCTCCCGTCACCGGCACTTCCCCTGTCGGCCGGCCACAGGCAGGCGGCGGCAACGGCATCACGGGCGGGACGTCCCGCCCGGTGGGCAACCTCACGCCCGGCATCCCCCGCGGACCCGTCATCGGTGGAGAGCACCCTTCGGCGGGGCGGCCTGTGGGGGGCTACCCCGGGGGCATGGGTAACGGAACTCCGGCTAACAACGGCACGCACGCGGGACGTCCCCCCATGGCGTCGCAGCCTGGCGGCACCGCTGGAACGCCTCGTGCGAGCAGTGGCCGCAGGGAGTTCACTCCGGGCGGTACCGGACTCGTCCGAGGAGGAGGCACCGCCCCCGGCATGGCAGCACGGCCGGCCACCACGAATCCTCCCCCGGATAATCGCCGACGCGGCCCCGACCGGCCCGACTACCTCGCCGAGGACGAGGAGACATGGGCAGCCGGGCAGCGGAACGTGGTGCCACCGGTCATCGACTAACTCCCGAGGAAGTGCACTGTTCCATGCGAACCCATGCCCTCCCCCCGCAGAGGCGAGCGCTTAGCGTGGTGGCGCTGCTGGCGGCCATGCTCATGTCTCTGGGGCTGTTCTCACCGCCTGCTGTCGCAGCGGACCGGCAGTGGTATCTCGATGCCATGAGCATTCCGGAGGTGTGGAAGGTCGCCAAGGGCGAAGGCGTGACGGTCGCCGTCATCGACTCCGGCGTGAAACCGGTCCCCGGCCTGGAAGACAGGCTGCTGCCCGGTAAGAGCTTCACCTCGGACGACCCCGATGCCCACGAGGACGTGACCGGCCACGGAACCGAAATGGCCACCTTGATCGCCGGTACGGGAACGGCGAACAGCCTTCAGGGCCTGGCGCCCAAGGCAAAAATCCTTCCGGTGCGGACACACGTCGAAACCGACTTCATCACCAGTTGGGACAAGACGCTGGTCAATGCCATTAGGTACGCGGCCAGGAGCGATGCCAAGGTCATCAACATTTCGCAGGGTCTGGAAACTCTGGACTACGAGACCCTCCTTGAGATGCAGGACGCGATCAACGAAGCCAACGAGCGCGGAAAGATCATCTTTGCCGCATCGGGAAATGCCGGTCGCCATGTGGAGAAGAGCGAATATCCGTCTGTGCTACCGGGCGTCGTCACCGTAGGTGCGGTGGGTGAGGACGGAAAGGTCGCCGACTTCTCCAACTACGGCCCTCACCTGGCGCTTTCGGCTCCCGGCGATCCTGGTGGCACCAGCCAGGCGGCTGCCGTCGCATCCGCCACGGCGGCCCTCATCTGGTCCGAGCACCCCGACTGGACCAACCACCAGGTCCTGCGGGTGATGATCGAGACGACGGGGCGGTCGATGAGGGGTGAGAAGCCCAGCATGTACCTCGGTCACGGCATCGTCAGGCCCGCACAGGTCCTCGTCGACGGGGACGGCGACCCCGGGCCGGCTGACAAGAGCCCGCTGTTCTCCAAGCACTTCGCCTCCCTCGAAGCCTCCAAGTCGCCCTCCCCCGAGGCCGACGACGGCACCGATGCGGAAGACGCGAAGAACCGCGACGACTCCTCCGCCGACTCCGGCGGGGAGCAGACCGCCGCGTCGGAGGAAAGCGGCGGCAGCGGGACGCCGTGGCTCGCCATCGGCATCGGAGCCGCCGCACTCGTGGTCGTCGCCGCCACCGCGGGCGTCATCACCGTACGGCGCCGGGCATGACCGGCGGCTGACGGACCGACGGCAGGGCCCGTACCACCGTTCGTCGGCGGTACGGGCCCTGCGTCATGTCTCAGCCGTTCTCCCTCGGGCAGGTCGCGACGACCTCCCCCTCGGGCGTCGCCTTCAGATACGCGCCGCCGTAGTCGTCGGTGAGGTGGACGTTCATGCTCGGCCCCGAGTCGAAGACCGTCGACCCGGGCGAGACGAGGACGTACCGCATGGTGGGCTTCTCCACACCGAGGGGCCGCTCGGCCCGGCCGAGCAGGCCGGGCACGGTGTCCCAGTCGTACTCGCCCGGGTCCACCGGCACGGTGCCGTCGGTGATGGCGCCGCCGGCGCCGTCGCGGACGGCCGCGTCGCTTCCGGCGCGGTAGGTGAACCGGTCGTAGAGCTTCTTGTCGCCCTTCACCGGTGCCTGGGCGATCGCGTACTCCTCGTAGATCGCGAGCTGGGTGACGGCCGTCCCGCTCGTCACCTTCTCGAGTTCGGTGACGGCGGTGCGGATCCCCTCGGGGGTCAGCAGGCCGGCGGCCTCGTCCCCGTCATCGGCGTCATCGGCGTCATCGGCGTTGCCGTTGTCGCCGTCGCTGGCGGTCCCCGGCCGGGGAGCCGCCGGAGGAGGCGGAGGGGGAGGCGGCACCCTCCTCCTGCCCCGCCGCTGCCGCCGCCAGCATCCGGTCCACGGCCTCCGTGTCGGGCCGGGCCGCCGGGTCCCGTACGAGCAGCGCGGTCAGCAGTCCGGCCAGCACCTCGCGGCCCGTCCGGGCGGCCTCCCCGGAGGTCAGAGGCCCCTTGTCGAACCGGTTCTGGAGCGAGCCGCCGGTGACGAGCTCCATCACGATCCAGGGACAGGTCCCCTCGCCGTCGTCCACGATGTGGTGGATGGTCGCCACGTTCGGATGGTGGACGCGGGCCAGCGCCCGGGCCTCCCGCAGGACGCGTTCCCGCAGGTGGCGGGCGGCCTCCGAGTCGTACTCGGTGAGCCCGGGGTCCGGCGGCCGCACCTCCTTCACCGCCACGTCGCGGTGGAGGGTCAGGTCCCGTGCCCGCCACACCACTCCCATGCCACCGCCGCCGAGCCGCCCCACCAGCTCGAAGCGGTCGTCGATCACCCGTCTCGCAGGCCCTCCTGTGTCCACGGCGCGGGAGCCCAGCGCCCCGGGGTGACAGCGGCGGGAGCGGCGGGTCCTCAGGTCCAGTCGCGGCCGGAGCGGCCGCGCTTGATGTCGGCGCGGTGCTTCTTGCCCCGCAGCCGCCGCTCGTTGACGCCGCGCGGGACGCCGCGCTTCTTGCGCGGACGCGGTGGCGGAGCCGTCGCCTCCGCCAGCAGGGCGGTCATCCGTACGGCGGCGGCCTCGCGGTTGCGCCACTGGGAGCGGTGCTCCCCGGCCCGTACGACGAGCACCCCGTCCACCAGCCGTCCCGCGAGCCTCTCCAGCGCGCGTTCCTTCCACACCGGGGGCAGCGCCTCGGTGCCCGCGAGGTCGAAGCGCAGCTCGGCACGGCTGTCGGAGGTGTTGACGTGCTGGCCGCCGGGCCCGGAGGAGCGGGAGAAACGCCAGACCAGCTCGGCCTCCGGCAGGGAGACCGAGCCGCGTATGAGATAGGGCCCGGGCATGCCTCCCATGATCCCGCCCGGCGGGGCCGGCGTCACGGCGTTTTCCGCCACACCGGTTCCGCGCCTCCCCGCGAGGCCGGCAAAGAAGGTAAAGAATCGTGGAACCCCTTCACCGGCCGACGGCGTTGGAGAGGGTAGACAACGAACCATGCATCCGGGCCGGCCAGGCCCAGGGCCACCAGATAGTGAAACAGCACAGAAGGGCATCCCCATGGCTGTAAGCCTGTCCAAGGGCGGCAACGTCTCGCTCACCAAGGAGGCCCCCGGCCTGACCGCCGTGACGGTCGGCCTCGGCTGGGACGTCCGTACGACCACCGGCACCGACTTCGACCTCGATGCCAGCGCCATCGCGGTGAAGGCCGACAACCGGGTCTACTCGGAGCAGCACTTCGTCTTCTTCAACAACAAGGCCACCCCGGATCAGTCGATCGTCCACACCGGTGACAACCGCACGGGTGAGGGCGAGGGCGACGACGAGCAGATCAACGTCAACCTGGCGGCGCTGCCCGCCGACATCGACAAGATCGTCTTCCCGGTGTCGATCTACGACGCCGAGAGCCGCAGCCAGAACTTCGGCCAGGTGCGCAACGCCTACATCCGCATCATCAACCAGGCCGGCGGCACCGAGATCGCCCGCTACGACCTGAGCGAGGACGCGGCCACCGAGACCGCCATGGTCTTCGGCGAGCTGTACCGCCACGGCGCGGAGTGGAAGTTCCGCGCGGTCGGCCAGGGCTACGCCTCGGGCCTGGCGGGCATCGCCCAGGACTTCGGCGTCGGCGTCTGACGGACGCCCCGGCGCCGCCCCGGCGCTTCACGGGAGGGCGCCCGGTGCCGCACGCGCGGTGCCGGGCGCCCTCCCGCGTTCCGTCGTCCCCCGCCCAGCCCCGCCCCGGCCGGGCTCAGCCGGGCACGTCCATGCGCTGCGTGCCGATGACCGACAGCAGCCGCAGCGCCTCCTCGGACGGCGAGCCGGGGTCGGCGGTGCAGACGAGGACCCGCTGGTCCCGGTCGGTGATGTCCAGTGCGCCGCAGTCGGCGTCGACGGGGCCGGCCTGGGGGTGCCGGAAGGTCTTGCGCGGAACGGGCTCGGCGCTCACGTCACGGGTGGCCCACAGCCGGGCGAAGCGCTCGCTGCCGGCCCGCGGTTCGTCCACCGGTCCGGTCACCTCCGGGTCGCCGGGGTGGCGTGCGACGGCGGAGCGCAGTCCCCGGGCCGCGACCCGGGCGAAGTCCTCCGGTTCCGGCACCCCGCACAGCCGCCGCCCGGTCCGGGCGCACGTGCGGGCGGGCCGGCCCGGGACAGTGCCCCGGGCCGGCCCGCCCGCGTCGGTCGAGCGGCGGTCAGGCCGCCGTCCGCCTCACCCGGTCCGCCTCACTTGAGGGACTTCATCTCCTCGACGAACTCCTCGGGGCTGAGCTGCTTGTTGAACAGCTTCTGGATGTTGGTCAGCATCGGCGTGGCCTGCTGGGCGGGCAGCGCCTGGTCCCAGGAGAGGGTGAAGGACGAGGCGTCGCGCACCAGGTCGTACTGGAAGAGCGCGTAGCCCGGGGCGGGGTGCCCGATGAGCATGTTCTCGGCGTTGGTGGTGGCGGGGACCTCGCCGTTGTCCACCATCTCCTCGACGTACTCCTCGTCGGCGGCGGTCTTGACGAACTCGATGGCCGCCTCGCGCTCCTTGCCCTCCAGCTTGGAGTTGATCGACCAGAAGTTGGCCGGGTTGCCCACCACGTTCCCGGTGGCGCCCTTCCCCTTGGGGAACTCGGGGAAGGTGACCCAGTCCAGGCCCTTCTCCGCGAACTCCGGCTGGTTGGTCTGCTGGTTGGAGTACTCCCAGCTGCCCATCAGGTGCATGGCGGCCTTGCCCTTGGCGAAGAGCGTGGAGGCGCCGTCGGAGGTGTAGTCGACGGACTGGAAGGTGTCGCCGAACGCGCCCCGGTCCACCAGGTCGCGGATGGTCTCGGCGGTCTTCAGGACGGCCGGGTCGCCCCAGGCCTCGGAGTCGCCATTCTGGATCCGGTCGAAGACCTCGGCGCCGCCGATGCGGTCCAGCAGGTACTCGACCCACATCAGCTCGGTCCAGGCGGTCGTACCGGCCAGCGCGAAGGGAGTGACGCCCTGCTCCTTGAAGACGTCGATCAGCGCCAGGAGCTCTTTCCAGTCCGACGGGGGCTGCTCGTTGCCCGCCTTCTTGAAGACGTCCTTGTTGTAGAAGAGGATCACCGGCTGCATTCCGCGCATCGGGACGCCGTAGTACTTCCCGTCGATCTTGGCGGACTCCAGGATCGAGGGGATGAACGCGCTGCTGAGATCGGCGTCCGCCTCGAACTCGGGGGTGAGGTCGACCAGCATGTCCTTCTCGACGAAACTGCGGATGCTGCCGCCGCCCCAGTTGAAGAAGATGTCGGGGGCGTTGGAGGTGCCCATGGCGGTGCGCATCCTGTCCTGGTAGCTCTCACCGGGCACCGGGACGAGTTTGACCTTGACGTCGGACTTCTCGTTGAAACGCTCGACGGCGGCCTCCTGCACCTTGACCGAGGCGTCCTGGTAGATCCAGACCTCCAGGGCGTCACCGGCCGGTTCGCTGGAGCTACCGCTGCCGCAGGCGGTGAGCACCAGCGAGGCGGCCATGGCCGCCGCCGTCAGTGTGACGGCACGGTGCCGCCGGAATCCCTTGCGGCCCGCCGTGGTGGACCCCAGCGCTGCTCTCTGCATCGTGCACCTTCCGGAAAGAGCTATGAGAATTTCAGTAGTGACGTAAGGCTGCTTGAACGGGACAGGTAAGGGCTGCGCGGAATCGGCCTTCACCACACGGCGACGGGCCGTCCTATGGCAGTCGCGCGACTAACCCCCCGCGGCCGGAAGCGGCCGCGCCCGGAGACCCTTCACCTGTGTTCCCCCATACCGAAGATCCCGGGGAGAAACGCGTGCGCCGGTGGCAGGCCCGCAGCGGCGGCCGGGCGGCCCGCCGCAACGGCCGCATCGACTTCCTGCCTCGCGCGTATCGGTCCGGGCGGCGGCGACGACGGCGGCCGCGTGGATTCCCGATCATTTCGTGTCTACACATGGGATTTAAGTTCTCGAACCCTAGGATCGGCGCGCAGAACAGGTCAAGTCTTCTACCACTTCCTTACCGTTCTGTTGTCAATGACTCAGAGTTACGATCTTCGGGCCGCCGCTCGACGGGCCTGTTCGGCGCCGCACCGGGAACGGGCACGGGGCAGGACGGCGACGCCCTCGCACGGCGGCGCGGCCCGCGGGTGCTTCCGGCGGGCGGCGTACCGCCCCGAACGACAAGTTACCGATCGGTAGCCCCCTCCGCGGCCGGATCCCGCGGCTCCTCGGCGATCCAGGCCGGAACGCCCGGCGGGCCGGCGGCGGCTCAGCGGCTCCCCGCCGCGGCCGGGGAGCGGAACGCCCCGGCCAGCGCCCCCTCCCCCGTGATCTCGACCGCGCCCGCCGCCAGCGCCTCCGGGACGGTCAGGCGTCCCTGCACGAGGGCGACACAGGTGTCCGTCCGCATCACCAGACGGGCGTCCGGCCGCTGCGCCGGGCCGTCCCCGTAGGACGGGCCGTCGGCCGTGAGGCGCAGATGGAAGACGCCCTCGTCGACCTTGACCTCGGCCACCCCGGTGCGGGGGGCGGCGGCGTCGGCGAGGCGGCGCAGCAGCGGGATGGCGAACCAGTGAGCCCGTACGGCGTCGGTGGGACCGCGCCCGGCCAGCTCGGCGGCGCCCCAGCCGGCCAGCGCGGCCAGCACCGGGGTCAGCTCCCGGCCGCGCTCGGTGAGCTCGTACACGGTGGACGCGCTCGGCGCCGGGAGGCGGCGGCGGGCGGCCAGGCCGTCCTTCTCCATGTCCTTGAGCCGGGAGGCGAGGACGTCGGTGCTCACGCCGGGCAGGTCGGCGTGCAGGTCGGTGTACCGGCGCGGGCCCGCCAGCAGCTCCCGCACGATCAGCAGGGTCCATCTGTCGCCCACCCGGTCCAGGGCCCGGGCGACGGCGCAGTACTGATCGTAGGTTCGGCGCGGCATGCCGCCAGTGTAGGCGAGAGTTGGAAATTCCAACCGTAGACTTGGAAAAACCAAGTAGGCTGCCGGGCACGGGTGAGAGCCGAGGCAGGACGAGGTCAGGAGCGCGTCGCATGGAGTTCAGGCAGTCGAGCAAGCTGACGGGGGTCTGCTACGAGATCCGCGGGCCGGTCATCGAGCACGCCGACGCCCTGGAGGCCGCCGGGCACAGCGTGCTGCGGCTGAACACCGGCAACCCGGCGCTGTTCGGCTTCGAGGCGCCCGAGGAGATCGTGCGGGAGGTGGGCCGCGGCCTGGCCGAGTCCCACGGCTACACCGACTCCCGCGGCATACTGCCGGCCCGGCAGGCGGTGGCCGGGTACTACCGGGAGCGCGGGCTGGCCGAGGTGGACGTGGCGGACGTCTACCTGGGCAACGGCGTCTCCGAACTGATCTCCATGGCGGTCCAGGCCTTCGTGGATGACGGGGACGAGGTGCTGATCCCCGCCCCCGACTTCCCCCTGTGGACGGCGGTCACCACCCTGGCGGGCGGCAGGCCCGTGCACTACCTGTGCGACGAGGGCGCCGACTGGCTCCCCGACCTGGACGACCTCGCCGCGAAGATCACCGACCGGACCCGGGCCCTGGTGATCATCAACCCCAACAACCCCACCGGGGCGGTCTACCCGCGCGAGATCCTGGAGGGCATGCTCGACCTCGCCCGCCGCCACCACCTCATGGTGTTCGCGGACGAGATCTACGACCAGATCCTCTACGACGACCACGTCCACCACATGGCCGCCGTCGTCGCCCCCGACGTGCTGTGCCTGACGTTCAGCGGTCTGTCCAAGGCCTACCGGGTCGCCGGATACCGCGCGGGGTGGCTGGTGGTCTCCGGCCCGAAGCACCACGCCGCCGACTTCCTGGAGGGCCTGCGCATGCTCGCCTCGATGCGGCTGTGCGCCAACGCCCCGGGGCAGTACGCCGTCCGGGCCGCCCTCGCCGGTCCCCGCAGCGCCCGGGAACTGGTGCTGCCCGGCGGGCGGCTGCGGGAGCAGCGCGACCGGGCCTGGGAGAAGCTCAACGAGATCCCCGGCGTCTCCTGCGTCAAACCCAGGGGCGCCCTGTACGCCTTCCCCCGGCTGGACCCGGCCGTGCACCGCATCCACGACGACGAGAAGTTCGTCCTCGACCTGCTGCTGCGCGAGAAGATCCAGGTCGTGCAGGGCACCGGCTTCAACTGGCCCCGCCCCGACCACTTCCGCATCCTCACCCTGCCGGCCGCCGACGACCTCGACGCGGCCATCAGCCGCATCGGCCGCTTCCTCACCGGCTACCGGCAGTGACCTCCGCGCCGGTGCCCCACGGCGCCCGCGCCCGCGCCGCCCGCCGGGGAGTCCGGCGAGCGGCACGGACACCGCTCGCGTCACCCCGTCGGGACGGGCGCCGGGTGGCAGGGACAGGAGCAGCGCAGGACGGTGACGCCCTCACAGGGCGGTACGGGCTCCGCGTCCTCCCGGCACGTGACGTGCTGCCCCAGGCGGCACGCCACCGAGCGGTAGCCCTCCTCCGCCGCCAGGGCCCGCAGTTCCCCGGCGATCCATGCCGGGGCCCCCGGCCGGGTGAGCCAGCGGGCGTGCGCCGGGCAGGCGTACAGCATCCCGCCCGGACCGGAACCGCCCTCGATCACCTCCACCAGGATCGGCCGGTCCGTCAGCCGTCCGCACCGGCAGCAGTGCAGCAGCCGTCAGCTCACCGGGCCGCCGCCCCCGCCGGCCCGGTGCCGCCCGCCGCCCGGCGGCCACACCACAGCCCTGACCCACCCGAGACAGCAACGGATAAGCTCACCCACGTCGACGCTCCTTCGCAGCGTTGGCCACGCCCCCGGACGGCTCACACCCGTCGCGGGGGTACTTGCTGTGGGTGACGATACATATACCTGGTCATGCCCTTCCATGGCATGACACAGATTCATCAGGCTTTCCCTGCCCTCGTACGTTTGAGCCCATGGTGGAGATCCCAGACGGCTACGGCCCCGACGACGAGATCGACCACGAGGCGCCAGAACCCGTCTACCTGCAACTCGCCGCCGTCCTCGTGGCGCGCATCAGGCGGGGCGACTACCCGCCACGGCGAGCCGTGCCGGGGGTGGACCGGCTGGTCCAGGAGTTCGGGATCGCCCGTGGCACCGCACGGAAGACCCTGGTCCTCCTGGCGGAGAAGGGCATCGTGCAGACCGTGGTGGGCAAGGGCTCGTTCGTGACCGAACAGCCGTCACCGGAGACCGGCTCCGGCGGCGACCGGGAGTGACCGGGCGCCGCCGCGCCCTCCCCTCCCCCGGCGTGCCACCATCGCTCCCGTGCTCGACATCGGCTACGCCCTCTCGGCCCGCTTCCCCGACCCCCCGCAGACCGACTACCGCACCGCGGACGTACGGGCGCTGCGGCACGACCTGTTCTGCGGCGACGTCCACCTCGCGGACACCGACACCGACCGGGAGCTGTCCACCGCCCGGGGGACGGTGCCGGTACTCGACTTCGCCTGGGCACTGTGCGACATCGCCGAGCGCCTCGACCGCGACCCGCTCGGCAGCCGCGCCTCCCGTCCCCAGCACGCCGAGCTGGACTTCGTGGAGTCGGCCGACAACCTGCGCTTCACCCGCCGCTTCGGCTGGGTGGACATCACCGCCGACTGGCTGCCCGCCGGCGAGCCGCCGCTGACGGTCAACCACGGCGCGCTGCGCCGTGAGGCCCGCGACTTCCTGCACGACCTGCTCGCCGACCTCGCCGACCTGCACGAGGAGCTGGCCGACAACCCCGTGGTCTGGGATCTCCAGGCCCGCTTTCCCCGGGTCTGACCCGGCCTCCCGGCCCCGGGACAGCCTGAGCCGACAGGACGTACCGGCCTTGCCCAGGCCCGTGGCGCACGACCGGCCAGTGCCGAGATCGAGCAGGAGTACGCGGCGGCGCGGCTCCGCTTCGAGCTGGGCGAGAAGGTACGCGGCCGCCGTCTGGAACTCGGCCTGTCCCAGGGTGAGGTCGGGCACCGCGCCCGGATGACGCAGTCGGCCGTCGCCCGCTTCGAGGCGGGCGGCACGGTCCCGACCCTGCCCGTACTGGCACGGCTTGCCGCAGCGCTGGATCTGGACCTGCGGGTGGACCTCACCCCGCACGCCGAGAGCGCCTGACCTTCCGGCTGGACCACAGGACTGCGGCGCCCGCGCCCCTGGTCTGGCCATGCCCGTGGGGACCTGTCCGTCGGGCAGCCCAGCGGGCCGGTCCCGGCTGCCGGCCGGGTCGGCAAGCGGTCTGTCACCCGCGCTCGTGGAGGGCTCGTAGAGGGCGTCGACGTACGCCAAGGACTCGTCGTGGTCTCCCACGCCGCGGGTCCGTCCGGCGGTTCACCGGCCGCCGGAGCGTCCGGGGCGGACGGGGAAACCCCGTCCGCCCCCGCGCACCGCATGCGGCCGGCGTCAGCCGGCCTTGCGGCGGAAGTTCCGCTTCCGGCCGGCCTCGCGGCGCGTGCCACCGGCCTTCGAACGGCCCGCCTCGTGCGTCCGGCGCTCCTGGCCGGTCTGCTTCTTGCGCTCCAGCGCCTCCCGGAACTTCCGCTTGACGTCGTTCTCGGCGTCGTCCTCGTTCTGGTTCGCGGTCCCGGTCTCGATTTCGGTCTCGGGATCGGCCTGGCTGTCGGCCTGACGTTCGGCCTGGTTCTCCGGCATGTGGACCTCTCAGGGGGAAGGCTGCACCGGTCAGCCTCACACAAGGGAGACCGTCCCGCGAGGTCATTTCGGCCGCCGCGCCCCGCCGGATCCCGCACGGCCCGGGGAGGCGGCGAGGATCAGCCCGCCGAGGGACCCGTCCAGCCCGCCGGGACGTGCCCCAGCCGCACCCGCTGCGGGTGGTCGCCCACGGGCACCGAGACCACCTTGCGGCCGGTGGCGAAGTCGATGGCGGTGACCTTGTCGGAGCCGCTCTCGGAGACCACGCAGTGCTTCCCGTCGCCGCTCACCGTCGCCCAGTACGGCTTGGCGACCGGCACCAGCGGGCCCTCCCGCAGCGTGGCGCGGTCGACGACGGCGGCGTAGTCGTCCATCGTCCCGGCGACGCACAGCTTCGTGCCCTCCGGGTTCATCGACATGCCGTGGTGGCGGGAGTCGTTGACCCAGGTGGTGCGGTCCTCGTCGGTGTCCGGGTTCTTCGGGAGCTCCTTGAGACGGGTGATCCGGTCCGCGGCCACGTCGTACTCCAGGAAGCCGTTGAAGAACGACACCTGGAAGTACAGCCTCGACTCGTCGGGCGTGAAGGCCACGGGCCGCACCGCGTCGGAGAGGTCCTCGCGGCCGAAGGCGTCCAGCCGCTCCCGCATGTCGACGACCCGCACCCGCTCGAAGGTGCGCGCGTCGACGACGGTGATGCGCCGGTCGCCCTTGGTCCAGTCGAGCCAGGGCGCGTCGAGGGCGTTGTTTACCTCGCCGATCGACATGTTCCACAGGTAGCGGCCGCCGTCGGTGAAGACGTTCTCGTGCGGCTTGTCGCCCGTGCCGAACGAGCCGACCTCCTCGCCCGTGACGATGTCCAGGACGTGCACGGTGTTGGAGGTCGAGGCCGACACCGCGACGCGCCCGCCATCCGGGGAGACCGCCATGTGGTCGGCGCGGAAGCCCGAGACGGGGAAGCGCCAGTTGATCCTCCCGGTCGCCAGGTCGATGGAGACCACGTCCGCGAAGCTCGGCCGGGAGACGACGACGGCCGAGCCGTCGGGGGTGGAGTACATGTCGTCGACGTACTGGTCGTGCCCCTCGCCGACGGTCGCGCGGATGCCCAGGAAGAAGGCGAGCCGCACCGGGTTGAGGTGGATCTCCCGCAGTCGCTGCTTCCGGTCGGGGATGACGTCGAGGCGGCCGATCCGCGCGTGGTCGCCGGTGGCGGCGAGGACGTCGGCGGTGCCGTCCCAGTTGTTGCCGACGAACAGCACCTCCCGCAGGCCGTCCGCGCTTCCGGCCTCCGTACTTCCGGCACTTCCGGCGTCCGCGGGCGCCGGGGCCGCCGCCGCGGGGGTGACGGCCGTGGCCGCCATGGCCGCCAGCGCCAGGGCGGCGGCGCAGCCGGCGAGCGCGGCGGAACGGCGGCGGCGCGGGGCAGGGTGGTGGGGGACGGTGCGGTGGGGTGACGTCGCTGTCGGCATGGCGCGCTCCCGGAGTCGGACCGACGGGTAACTTACCGTCGGTAACGTAGCGCTCGTACGGACGGCCGGCCAGAGTCCCGGCAACGGGAGAACCGCCACCGCGGCGGACGCCGTCCCCCGCACGCCCCTTCCAGAAGCCGGGAAAACCGTTGCGGGTGCGGATCCGGCCCGGTCCAATACCGCCATGACGGCTTCCGGCACGCACGTCGAACCCCCCACCCACTCACGGCTGAACCGGCGCTACTGGGACGAGGAGGCCGCCGCCGCGCACGGTCCGCTCGCCCGCGCCCACTGGTCCGACCCCGAACCGGGCTGGGGCCTGTGGGCCACCCCCGAATCGGAACTCGCCCTCCTGCCCGGCGACCTGACCGGGCGGCGCGTGATCGAGCTGGGCTGCGGCACCGCCTACGTCTCCGCCCGGCTGGCCCGGGCCGGCGCCCGCCCGGTCGGCGTCGACCTCTCCCGCGAGCAGCTCGCCACCGCCCGCGCCATGCAGGCCGAGTTCGGCCTCGACTTCCCCCTGCTCCTCGCCGACGCCGAGCGCGTCCCGTGCCGTGACGGCTCGTTCGACCTGGCCGTCAGCGAGTACGGCGCCTCGCTGTGGTGCGACCCCCGCCGCTGGATCCCGGAGGCCGCCCGGCTGCTGGTCCCCGGTGGCCTGCTGGTCTTCATGCGCTACTCGCCGCTGTACGCGCTGTGCGCCTCCGACGGGGAGCAGGCGTCCGCCTTCCTGCGCCGCCCGCAGTTCGGCGCCGGCGGCCTGGGGCGGCTGGAGCGGGGCGGGCGCGTGGAGTTCGTGCTGCCGCACGGGGAGATGATCCGCGTGCTGCGCGGGAGCGGCTTCACCGTCGAGAGCCTGACCGAGGTCCGCGCACCGCGCGACGCGCACCGGGACTATCCCGAGGTCTCCGCCGACTGGGCGCGCAACTGGCCCTGCGAGGAGGTCTGGACGGCCCGCCTGACGGGCTGACGGGCCGGGACCGGTCGTACGGCCGCCGCCGAGTCCGGCTGTCACGCTCCGTAACAACCGGTGCCTCTGCCCTCCCCCTCGGTGTCCCCCCGTAAAAGCGGCTGCCCGACAGGAGGAACTCTCAGCTTCTCCCCACGGGGGAGTTTCCGGGAAAAAAGATACGTCTCCCGTACCACCCCGGGGGGGAAGGGAATGGCGGGCACTTCCGATTGCGGCATCCCGAAGGGATGCACGAGTGAGAGCGCTCCCATGAAAGTCGGGGAAGCCATGGGATGAACCGGATGCCCACTGGAAGCACTCCCCGCCTCCGGGAAACGGAAATCCCGGCGTTCCGCTTGCCATCCTGGATTCCGGGAGCGCGCTAGGCGCACCGGTCTCTCCGTCCACCAGGATCACGGGGCGATCGCCGGAGCCTTCCGGAATATTTCGGAACCTTTCCGTTGTCCGCCACCCGCGCCGGCCCCCTTCGCAGGCCGTCGAGATCCGGCCAATCGCAACTCCTCGACCAGGGGCGCACGCTTTGTGGAAGCTCCACAGGGCATCAGCCGCAGAACTGACGGAGCCGGGAGTGATGCGGGCGACGGCGACACGGAAGGTGATGGCGCGCGTCTTCTCGGTGAGACGCATCGAGCCGACAGGGGAGGGCACTCCTGCTGCCCTCCGCACTGCCCGCCCGCGCCGGTTGACCATGACGCGCCCACGATTGGACACCCGAATTCCCCACCCGAAGGGAGAGTCTTCCCTGACTCCACAGAGTGACCAGACTGTCACGAGCGAGGTGGTGTTACTTTGCTTTCGGTCTGAGCCTTGGTGGGTCCAGACCTGCCCCGACTGGGGGTCCGGGACTGGTTACCCCGGATCCCCAGTCTTCCAGGAAGGCAGAAAACCGGTTTATCCGAAGCGCCGGCCCCGAGGTTTCGCGCATTCCGATTCCAAGGCATCCGAAGACTGTCGGAACTCAGGAAAGGTCGGCAGCCGGCCCCTTCGACCGGCTCCGCGAAGCGTCGGAGAAAAGCCGGAGATTCGTCGGCGGGCCGACCATGGGGCACATTATCCCGGACTCCCGTCGATACGGAAATCACCGGCGACGGGGATTTTCCCCACCGCCTACCAGCCTGCTGTTCGCGCAACGGGATTGCCCGGCCCTGGCACGCGGCCCGGAAGACTGGGCTCTCCTCCCCGACCGCTGTAATGTTCTTCCCCACCTGACTGTCCGTCGCCTCCCGGCCCAACCAACCGGGGAGCGGGTGCCGGGCAGGTCTGGACCCACCAATTCATTGCCGTATACACGCACAAGGAGGCTCGGACCCATGGCTCCCGCCATACCTTCCGGCGTCGCCGTCCCCCCGCCCAGGAGTACCGCGACACCGGCCGCCCGGCACCCCGCCCGGCGTCCGGCCCGCCGCGCCCCCGCGCACGGCGCTGTGCTGCGCGTCCCGCCCACCGGTGACGGGCGCCACTGCCGGACCCCGGCGGCCGGAGCGGAGGCCCGCGCGTGGTGACCCGGCTCCCCAAGAGCGATCCGCTCAACCTCACCGGGGTGTTCCGCCGTGAGGTGCCGATGCCCCCGGGCAGTTTCCTGAGCCTCCTGCCGGACTCGCTCTGGTCCTCGCTCCTCACCACCGACCCGGGCTCCGGTGCCCCCCTCTACCCCGTCTGCTACGCCAAGGACAAGCGGCTGCCGCTCGGCCCCGGGGACGAGACCGTCTACCTCACGCTGACGGGCTGTGTGGCCCAGCGGCGGTACCCCTACGGGCGCGGCGCGAAAGAGCCGGTGATCCTCCGTTTCCGGGGAGCCGGGCAACTTCTCGGCGAGGCCAAGCTCCTCGACCCGTGCTCGTCGGTGGAGACGGTGTGCCTAAGCGACACCTGGGTCCTGCCGTACTCCGCCGACCACCTGAACAGGCTGCTGGGCCGCCGTGGCGGCCAGGGGCGGGGCGCTCTGCTGGCCAGCCTCGAGGAACGCAACCGGACCGACGAGATGATCTACGGCACCGTGACCCGCCCACCCCTCAGGCGGGTGGGCGCACTCCTCCACCACCTCGCCGTCACCGCCGGTACCGGGCACCCGGACGGCAGCGTCCGGATCACCGGCCCACGGCAGACGGATCTCGCCGAGGCCCTGCTGGTCAGCCGCTCGACCGTCGAGAACGCGGTGTCCGTCCTGCGCACCGGAAATCTGGTCGCCAGCAGCTACCGCCGGTTCGTGGTGACGGACCCGGCGGGACTCGCCCGTCTCGCCGGCGTCCCGCGGGACTTCCGGCTGTCGGCCTGACCCGGTCACCGGTGTGCCGCCCGCAGCGCGGACGGTACGGACGGCACACCGGCGCGCGCCGCTCCGGGCGCTCCCAACACTTCTCCGCCGACGCGGTGGGACGGCTCCACTCTCCCGCGGCACGCCGGCGACCCGCAGAACGGAAACAGGATGCTTCTCCTCCCTCCCGCACCACCGTCCCAGACGCACACCGACCTCGCGGCGGCCTCCTCGACCACGGCCTACGTGGTCGTCACCCTGCTGCTCGGGACCCCCACGGTGGTCATCAGTCTGCTCACCTACCTATGGACGCGCAGGAGCCACCGGCGCGACGCCCGGGGCGATGAGCTGGACCAGCTGGCCGCACAGTTGCAGGAGGTCTTCGCCCTCAACCTCCGGCTCAAGAGAAAGCCTGTCACGGACGACGGTCTCGCACCGCTGCTCCACTGGCGCGAACTGCTCGAAGCAGCCGTCGACCGGCACAGCGCACTGTGGGTCCCGCTGGAGACGGTGATCCAGCGCATCGACGAATACGCCAAGACTGCGATGCCCCTGGCCGACGCGGTGACCGGCGGGGATCCGGGCACCGAACGGACACCGGCCGGCCTCGGCCCGCGGGAGGCCAGAAGCCTGTTGATCCACGCCAAACAGCAGGGATACGCGGCCGCAGAGCTGAAGACGGCCCTCCTGGAAGCCCAGCAGGCGGTCAAAGCTGCCCGAAAGGGCTGAGCGTCTCCGGGAGAGCTCCTGGAAGGCCCGGGCGGGGCGCGCCCCGCCGGGTCCCGGAGGCGCCGGTGCGCCGGTACGTCCGCAAAAGCGGTCGCCGCCTGTCGGACCGGCCTTCTAGGATGACCCGGCGCGGGGGCGGCTCCGCGGCGTGCTTCCTTCTCACTCCTCTTCTCTGAGAACCCCTAGCGCGCCCACTTCCCGCCCCCGCGCGTTCTTGCACCGGGCGGCGTCCGCCGCCCGGCATCGCTTTCCCTGGGGGTGTGGGCATGGCGACCGCGCGTGCCGCCGACCGTGGCGGCGTCAGCACGGCCACGGCCGCGGACGACCTCGAAGGCGTGCTGCTGCGGCGCCTGTCCGTCGTGTACGTCGCGGCACCGGCGGAGGACGGAAGGCCGACCACCCCCGGGGCGGACGCGGAACGGAACGCCGAGCGCAACGCCGCCGGGGTGACGGCCCTGGAGGCCGACCTCGCCGGGCGCGGCCACGTCCTGACGGCCCCGCTGCGCCGCGCGCTCGCCGCCCTGTCCCCGGCAGGCCTCGCCGAACAGGGCATCCGCCTGCTCGGCCGGATCGACGCGCTGCTGGGCGCCGACCGCCGGCACGAGCCGCTGTTCCGCGGCTTCCCCGACGCCGTGCCGGACCACGCGCACAGCCTCTACAGCGAGCGCATCCTGGCCTTCCTCCTCAGCCAGCCGCACCAGCCCTGCCTGTCGTGCGGCCGCACCGGCGACATCGGCGCGCTCGCCCCGTGCGCCCATCTGGTGTGCTCGGCCTGCCTGGCCGGGTCCGGCCGGGACGAGCCGGACGCCCCGCGCCGCTTCCCCTGCCCGGTGTGCGGCGCCCACCCGGACGACCCCGGGCGGCCGTACCCGGAGCCGGCCGAGCGGCCCCGCGCCGCCGGGGACGGCCGGACGGTGGTGGTCCGGGAGGGCGAGCCCCCGGCACCGCTGCGCCCGCTGCGGCTCGGCGCGGGCGCCGGTCCGCGGGACGGCGCGGCGGCGGTGCTGGCCGACCTGCTGGCCCGCCGCACCCCGCTGCCGCCGCGGGACCGCGCCGACCTGGCCGCCTTACTGCCGCACGCCGACCCGTCGCCGGACTGGCTGCCGGCGGGGCTCCCGGTGCGCGAGACCAGGGCGGCGGTGCTGGCCGCGCTGCTGCGCCGGGAGGCCACCGCGCCGGCCGCGCGGGCGCTGCTGCCCGCCCACCTGGACACGGCCACCGACGTACTGCGCCTGCTGTGGGCGTACTCCGGCGGCGAGCCCGACCTGCTGGACCCGCCCCGGCTGCGGTCGCTGCCGCGCGTCCTGCGCCGGGAGCTGCTCGGGGTGCTCGACGCCCTGCCGCCCGAGTCGGTGGCCGAGGACATGCTCCGCCGCCGGCAGGCGTGGCAGCGGGCGGGCGAGGTGCTGCACCCCTACGAGTACCGGGCCCGTTTCCCGCGCGCCGCCGTGGCGTTCGCCGTCGTGCGCGGCACGGACCTGTCCGACGGGCCGAACGAGTGGCTGCTGGACGCCGCCGCCGGGCTCGGCGAGCGGGTGCGGCTGGTCTCCGGCCGCCCCGGCGGGGCCGTCCGCCCGGCGATACGGACCTTCGCCTCCGAGACCGAGCGGCTGCTCGGCGCCGGGGACACCGCGGGCGCCACCGCGCTGCTGCTGCGCCGGCCCGGCGAACTGGTGCGGCGGCTGCACCGGCTGCTGCGCGTCCACAGCCTGTGGACCGGGGCCGACGACGTCCCGCCCGGTCTGCTGGACGCCCTGCCGGCCGCCCTGCGCCGGGTGGGCCCCGGGCCGCTGCTGGGGGCGTGGGGGCGGCTGCGCGTCCCGCACGAGGCGGGCGAGCGCCGGGTGTTCTTCCCGCGCGGCACGATCGCCCTGGCCCACGGCACCGACGACCACGCGCCGCCGGTGCCGCCCGCGGCGGCCGCCGCGGTGTGCGCGGTGCTGGAGGCCGAACTGCTGCGCCGCGCGGGCGAGTCGGCGGGCACGGCGGACGGCGGGCCGGGCGGTACGGCCGTCCTGGACGCCGCGCTGGCCGATCTGGTGGTGCCGTTCGCCGAGCGGGCGGCGGCCCGGACGCTGGTCGCCGTGCCGCGCGGCAGCCGTCGGCCGCTGCCCGGCGGCGACGGTCCGCTGCGGCTGTTCCTGCACTGGACCGAGCCCCGGGGGCAGCGGGTCGACCTGGACCTGTCGGTGGCGCTGTACGACGCCGAGTGGCGCTTCACCGGCCTGTGCGACTACACCCGTCTGACCTTCGCCGACCGCGCCGCCGTCCACTCCGGCGACCACACCTCCGCCCCGCCGCCGCGCGGCGCGACGGAGTTCGTCGACCTGGACCCGGCACTGCTGGCCCGGGCCGGGGCGCGGTACGCCGTGATGGTCGTCCTCAGCTACAACGACGTGCCGTTCGACGAGCTGTCCGACGCCTTCGCGGGCGTCATGCGGCCGGACGGGGCGCGGACGGGCGGCCGGTCCCGGCCGTACGACCCGCGGCGGGTGCGGCAGCGCTTCGACCTGGCCGGGCGCGCCCGGGTGTGCATGCCCATGGTCCTGGACCTGGCGGAGCGCACCGCGCTGTGGACGGACACCAACCTGTCGGTCGCCGGCGGCCTGCACAACGTGTACCGCCACCGCGGCCGGCTCGGCCGGCTCGCCGCCGACCTGACCGCCCACTTCGCGCCCGGCGCCCGCGCCACCGTGTGGGACCTCGCGGCCCGGCTGGCGGCGGCCGGTTCCGCGCAGGTGTGGGTCCGCGCGTCCGACGGGCGCTCCGCGGCCCGCTACCGGCGCGGCGGGCAGGAGCCCGTGGAGCGTTTCGCCGCCCGGGTGCTGGCGGGACGGGGCCACGACGAGCTGCGCACGGGGACGGCGAAGGAGATCGGCGGGGTGCTCGCCGGGGAACTCGGCGCGGACGGCCGCTTCGCCGCGCTCGTCGACGGCGACCTGCCGGCCCGGTGGGAGCGCGGCGACCTGTACCGGCTCTTCCCCGGCCCGCTGGACGCCGGTCTCGGCCCGGACGTCCGGCTGCTGGCGGCCGCCGACCTGACCACCCGCTTCGCCCCGGCCGCGGACTGACGGCCCGGCAGGCGCCCGGCTGACGGACCGGCAGATCACATGACGGTTGCGCCGCCGACCCCGCCCTCCGTGCGGAAAGCCCCACGGGACCATACTGGCCCGCGGGTTGGTGAGTTCCTGGGGGCGGGGTTGGAACGGATCGGCAGGTACGCCGTCGAGCGCAAGCTCGGCGAGGGCGGCATGGGCACGGTGTATCTGGCACGCTCGCGCGGCGGACGGGCCGTGGCCGTCAAGGTGGCCAAGCCGGAGCTCGCCTCGGACCCGGCGTTCCGGGAACGCTTCCACGCGGAGATCGAGGCCGCCCGGAAGGTGGGCGGCTTCCACACCGCGCCCGTCGTCGACGCCGACCCGGACGCCGAGCCGCCCTGGCTCGCCACCGCCTACGTACCCGGCCCGACCCTCTCCCAGCTCCTCGCCGCCGAGGGCCCGATGGACGAGGCCGCCCTGCGCCGGCTCGGCGCCTCGCTCGCCGAGGCGCTCCAGGCCATACACGCCTGCGGGCTCGTCCACCGGGACCTCAAACCCGGCAACATCGTCATGGCCGAGGACGGCCCGCGGGTCCTGGACTTCGGCATCGCGCGGGCGGTCGGCAGCACCCGGCTCACCGGCGCGGGCGCCGCGTACGGCACCCCGGGGTTCCTCGCCCCCGAACAGGCCCGGGGGCACGCGGTGACCAGTGCGGCGGACGTGTTCGCGCTGGGCGCGGTCCTGGTGGCGGCGGCCGGCGGCAGCGCGTTCGGCGAGGGCGCCCCGTCGGCGCTGCTGTACCGGTCGGCGCACCACGGCGCGGACGTCTCCGCGGTCCCCGAGGGGCTGCGGCCGGTGGTGGCCGCCTGTCTGGCGAAGGACCCGGAGGACCGGCCGGGCACCGAGCTGCTGCTCGACTGGTTCACGGAGGAACCGGACGCGGCGGAGCTCCCCGCCGCCGCTCCCGCTCTCTCCGCCGCTCCGGCCGCCGCGGCAGTCCCGGCCGTCTCCGCCGTCTCCGCCGCGCCCACCGTCCCCACCGCCCTCGCCGTCCCCTCGCAGCCCGCCCGCCGGCCCGGCGCGTACCCGCCCGTGACCGACCTCCCCACCCAGGCCACGCCTCCGCCGCCGGAGGCCGAGTTCCTCGCGACGGACCGCCGGAGCGACATCGTCGCGGACGCCGACGGGATCTCCTTCAGCGTGAAGGGCCTGGGCGTCGACTTCTCCTGGCACGAGATCCGCGCCGCCCGGTACGCCCGGGACGCCCGCGGCGGGCTGACGGTGACGGTCACACTGGACGACGCCAACACCTACTCCTGCCGGGTCACCACTCCGCACGGAGCCGAGCTGGACACCTGGACGGCGCGGCTCGACACCGTGCTCGCCCTCTTCCACCGGACCTGAACCGGACCGCCGCCGCCCCGCCGGACCCGGTCCGGCCGGCTCACCAGAAGGTGCGGTGGGCGGTCCGCGGCGGCTCCCCGTCCGCCCGGAACCTCCGCCAGACGCCGACGGCCGCCGTCACCATCACCCGCCACTCCGGCCGGCCTTCCCACCGGGCCTGTTCGCGTCCGGCCTCCTCCTCGGACAGCCCGACGCGGACCTCCATGCCGCCCCCGGGGACGGCCCCCGTCCCGTCGCACTCCCGGAAGGCCCGCTCCGCCGGGACGAACAGCATCCAGCCGCGCCGCCCGTCGTCGGGCACCAGCCAGGAGTACACATACCCCTCACCCGCGTCCCCGGCCGTCCGGCCGGTGAGCCACACCCCGATCGACGCCACACCCATGCCCGTCCCCCTTCCCCGCGACCCGCGCCCCGGCCCGTTCGCTCAGCTCCGCGGGTCATCGCCGCCGGGGCCGGGCCGCCGCCGCGGGTCGAACCCCCACAGGACACCGGCCAGCCGCCACAGCAGCACCGCGGCGGCGAGGACGAGGGCGACGACGGTGACGACCCTCCGGGCGGAGCCGTCCAGGTCGAACAGGAGGACCGGGCTCGCCGCGAGGAGCCCTGCCGCCACCGCGAGGAGGACCCCGGTCAGGAGCGCGTAGACGATCTCCACCGTGACGGCGTCCCGCTCGGCCCGACTGCGTGCCACCGGCGTCCTCCCTCTCGTCCCCGGCCGTCCTTCCCGGTGCACGGACGCCGCAACCGGCCCGTCCCGGCGAACGGGCGGAGACCCCGCCATGCCGATGTCCGGCGCACCCGGCAGCCCCTGCCGGGCCACTGCCGGGCCCCTCCCGCGCCACGATGGCGCCACGACGATCGCTTACGAGTGCCGGGGCGGGATCGACAACGGCGCCCTCGACGCCCTGCACGCCGAGGGCTTCGGCCCCCGGCCCACGGGGACCGACTGGCGCGCACGGCTCCACCGGCACAGTCTGGGCTGGGTCTGTGCCCGGGAGTCCGGGGAGTCCGGGGAGTCCGGGGAGGACGGCCGCCTGGTCGGTTTCGTCAACGTCGCCTGGGACGGCGGGCCCCACGCCTTCCTGGTGGACACCGTCGTGGCCCGGCGGCACCGGGGGCGCGGCACCGGCGCCGCGCTCGTCTCGGTCGCGGCGGAGCGGGCCCGCGCCGCCGGGTGCGAGTGGCTGCACGTCGACTTCGAGGACGGTCTGGCCCCCTTCTACTTCGGCGCCTGCGGTTTCCGGCCGACGCGGGCGGGGCTGATCGCGCTGTGACGGGAGCGGGCCGGACCGGGCGGGGCCGACGTGGTCGCGTACGCCCGCCGGGCGCGGGTTCCGGTCCGGGCGCTGTGGCCAGAAGGAGCGTCCCGGGACGGGTGGGGCAAGGCCCAGGATGTGGGCCCATGACGACAATCCTGGCCTTTCACGCCCATCCCGACGACGAGGTGCTGCTGACCGGCGGCACCCTCGCCCGCGCCGCCGCCGAAGGACACCGGGTGGTGGTCGTGACCGCCACCGACGGCCACGTGAGAGCGGTCCCCGCGGACCGCGAGGCCCCCCGATTAGCCGAGTTGCGGGCGAGCGCGGCCGTGCTCGGGGTGGCCCGCACCGTCCACCTCGGCTACGCCGACAGCGGTCACGGCCCGGTGCTCTACCCCGACCCGCCCGGCCGTACCCGCTTCGTGCGGGCCGACGCGGAGGAGGCCGCCGGACGGCTGGCCGCCGTCCTGCGCGAGGAGTCCGTGGACGTCCTGCTGGGCTACGACGCCAACGGCGGCTACGGGCACCGCGACCACGTCCAGGTGCACCGGGTCGGCAGACGCGCCGCCGAACTCGCCGGCACCCCCCGCCTGCTGGAGGCCACCGTGCCGCGCGAGACCGTCGCCCGGCTGATGCGGCTCGCCCGGCTGGTCCGGGTGCCGCTCCGCTTCGACCCCGCGCTCCTGCACACCGTCTACAGCCCGCAGGCGGCCGTCACCCACACCGTCGACGTACGGCGCTTCGCCAGGCACAAGCAGGCGGCCCTCGCCGCCCACCGCTCCCAGGTCACGGGGCCCGGCCGGCTCTCACCGCTCCTGCGGGCGCTGGTCCGCCTTCCCGCGCCCCTCTTCGGGCTGCTGCTCGGCCGGGAGTGGTACACCGAGGTGGCGACGGCGCCCGCGCCCCGGACCGCCGACGGCACCTTCCGGACAGCGCGGTAGGCGCGGGGACATCCGAAATCCACCGGTGGTTCACCCGGGCTTCCGGGGAGGGCCGCCCGCCGCCGCTCAGCCCAGTGTCAGCAGGAGGGTGGCGGCCGTCGCCCCCAGCAGGCCCACGGCCTGCGCCCGGGTGAGCCGCTCGCGCAGCATCGCGAGCCCGAGAACCGTGGGGATCGCCGGGTACAGCGAGGCCAGTACGACGGCGACCGCCAGCATCTGCTGGCGGGTCGCCCACAGGTAGAGGCTCAGCCCCAGCGCCGCGCCCGCCCCGATCAGCACCGCCCCGCCCAGCAGCCGGGGCGGCTGCCGGAACCGGGAGGCGTGCCGCCAGGTGCCCGGCAGCAGCACCAGTACGGCCGCCACCCGCCCGGCGAACACGGCCCACAGCCCGCTCGCCGGATCGGCCTGGGCCAGCCCGATGTACTGCACGGCCACCCCCACACTGGCGATCAGGCCGTCCGACGAGGCCCGGCCCGTCCCTCCCGCCGCCTCCCGCGCCGCCCCGGCACGGCGGCCGGTGCCGCCGGAGACGAGCCACAGCGCGGGCACCGCGAGGACGATCCCCGACCAGGCGGGCACCGTGGGCCGGTCGCCCAGGAAGCACACCCCGCACAGCACGGACAGCGCCACCCCGGTGACGGCGCTCACCGGCACCACCACGCTCATCGCGCCCCGGCTCAGCCCGCGGTTGAGGAAGTGCATCGCGCCGCCGCTGCCGACCCCGGAGAGCGCCCCCCACAGCAGGTCCGCGGCCTCCACCCGCCCGGCGGGGACCAGAAGGGCCAGGGGAAGGGCGAGGAGCAGGCCGCCGACCTGCCCGAGGAAGGTGACGACGGCGAAGTGGATCCGGCGGGAGAGCATTCCGCCGGCGAAGTCGACGACGCCGTAGCAGACCGCCGAGGCCAGTGCGAGAAGGGCGCCCATGTCCGTTCCGGGTGCCCGGCCCGGACCGGCCGACGCCTGCCGGACGGGTTCTCCTCCCGTCGTTCCCCCTCCTCCGCGGTGGTGTCCGGTGGTGTCCGGCGGCGCGGTCCAGGGCAGGTGAGGACAGGCGTCCGGGCGGTGGCCGCGAGGTGCGCGGATTCGGCGTGGACGATGGTCCGGAAGGACCCGGAGACGGAAGGACAGGGGTGTGGGGACGGACGTGCTGCGGCGGTTGAGCGACCACGAGGACCTGGACGGCGTACGGCGGTGGCTGGACGAGAACCCACCGCATGTCATCGCCGACGAGCTGGCCCGGATGGACGCGGTCTCCGCGATGGTGCCCTTCCGGCTGCTGCCCAAGGACCGGGCCCTGGCCGTCTTCGAGGAACTGGAGCCGGTGGACCAGCAGCAGCTCCTGATGGGGCTGCGCGACCAGGCGTTCGGCGACCTGGTCGAGGCGATGGACCCCGACGACCGCGCCCGGATGCTGCACGAGGCCCCGGCGAAGGTCGCCCGGCGCGTACTGGCCGGGCTGAGCCCGGACGAACAGCGGATGACGGCCGCCCTGCTGGGCTACCCCGAGGGCTCGGTCGGCCGGGTCATGACCCCGGAGGCCGTGACCCTGCCCCGGCACCTCACCGCCGGGCAGGCCCTGGAGGTGGTGCGGGAGCGGGGGGCCGGCGCCGAGACCGTCTACACCCTGCCCGTGGTGGACGGCGAGCGGCGGCTGGTCGGGGTGACGGGACTGCGCGAGCTGTTCCTGGCACCGGCCGGGCGCCCCGTGGCCGAACTGACCGACACCGGTGTCGCCCGCGTCCGCGCCACCGAGTCCGCCGAGGACGCCGCCCGGCTGATGCGGGAGACCAACCTGCTGGGCCTGCCGGTCGTGGACAGCGAGGACCGGCTGGTGGGCCTGCTGACCATCGACGACGCCGTCGAGGTCATCGAGGCCGCCGACACCGAGGACGCCGCCCGGCAGTCCGGTGCCGACCCGTGGCCGGGGCACTACATGTTCGCCAGCGTGTGGCAGCTGGCCCGCTCCCGGGCGGTGTGGCTGCTGCTGCTGATCGTCGCCGCCACGCTCACGGTCAACGTGCTGCAGATCTTCGAGGCGACGCTGGAGGAGGTCACCGCGCTGGCCCTGTTCATCCCGCTGCTGGTGGGCACCGGCGGGAACGCCGGGGCGCAGGCCGCCACCGCCACGGTACGGGCCCTGGCCGTGGGTGAGGTGCGCGGCTCGGACCTGCTGCGGGTGGTGTGGCGGGAGTGCCGGGTCGGACTGCTGCTGGGCGCGATGCTCGCGGCCGTGGGCATGGTCGTCGGGACCGTCCTGGTCGGGGGGGACATCGCGCTGGTGGTGGCCGTGTCCCTGGTGATCATCTGCTCCTGGGCGGCCACCGTGGGGGGCGTCATGCCGCTGCTCGCCAAGCGGCTGCGGATCGACCCGGCCGTGGTGTCCGCTCCCATGGTCACCACCCTGGTCGACGCCTCCGGCCTGATCATCTACTTCCTCACCGCCCGCGCCGTCCTGGGTGTGTGAGCCGCGGCCGCGTACGCGGCCGCATGCGCCCCGCACCCGTCCCGCCGCTCCCGGAAATTCCTTTTCCCTCCCCGAAGTCCTCCGCCTACCCTCCCGGTGAGGAACACAGCGGCGAGCGGGCCGCTCCCGAGGCCGTCCTGCCGGCCGGGACGGGGCGCGCGCCCGGTCCCCGAGTCCGGTCGCGGAGGAGAGAGCATGACGAACAGCACCGGCAGCACCGGCAGCACCGGCGGGACCGACCGGGCCGAGCACATCGGCGGCACGACCGTCCTGTTCTGCGCGGCCGAGGGGCCCCTGCTGCGCGGCACCCAGGACGCCCTCGACCTCATCGGCGCGGCGTCGGGCGCCGGAGCCGCCTGGGCGGCCGTCCCGGCCGGCCGGCTGCACGAGGACTTCTTCCGGCTGCGGACCGGGGTGGCGGGCGAGGTGGCGCAGAAGTTCGCGCAGTACGGCGTCGGCCTGGCCGTCGTCGGCGACATCGGTACGCACACCGCCGCCAGTGACGCCCTGCGCGACCTGGTCCGGGAGGGCAACCGCGGCAACGCGCTGTGGTTCGTGACCGACCCGGACGAACTGCGCGCCCGCCTGTCCCCCGCGGCCGGCGACCGGGCGCGGTCCTGACCCCGCCGTCCCACGGACGCCGGAAGCCCCGAGCCGTGATCGGCTCGGGGCTTCCGCCCTGCTGGGGCTGTGAGCCGCCTGTCGGGTTCGAACCGACGACCTTCGCTTTACAAGTTCGATCACGTCACCGCCCCAACGCTGAACCGTTACGTCATGGGTGGCGCTCCCTCTCCGTAGGACACCGCCGCGATCCGCCTATGTCCGCCATCGTTGATGTCAGCCATGGATGTCAGCGGTGCGCCACCACTTCACCCATGGGCATGCGCGCACACGGCTCCGGAGGCCGACTGTTCCTATGACGCCTCCGCAGTTCAGAGGTGCCTGGTGAGTGGTTAACGCTCAATTGGCCCACACATAGTCCACGGTTCCGCCAAAGATCCAGCTTGAGGACGAGCCGATCCGATGTCCTTCCAACTGCTGGGATGATGGCCAGTGGGTACCGTAGGCGCCTCGATCTTGGTGCGCCGGAGGCATGCGCATCTACCTTCCTACTGAGCTTGTGACCCATTGACCTAACGACTCTTGTGCCCCCTGCCCCGGCATCCTGAGCAATGAAATAGCACTTAGGGTTTGGCCACAAAGATAAAGGTGCTACTCGCCCAAACGGCCGAAGAGTTCGGCTATGTACTCATCTGAGCCCCTGTCGTCTTTGTCACGTAGTCGACTACCATCTGGCTCATAATCATCGTCAGGCTCGTATTCGTCTTGCAAGACTTCTTCGATTCTGTCGGAAAGTTCATACAGGCCAAAATCCTCTGCCAGTGACTTCATCTCATCGAGATCGTCCGGAGGGTGGTCCTGAAGGAGTTGTTGATCCATGAAATTCTCAAACTGCCAGGCGAGATCCGGCATGTCGTCGAGATCAACATTGTCATAATGGGAGAGGTGGTTGGCGTAGTGATACCAGTCACTGGTTTTGTTGAGAGTTGACTCGAACCAAGTGTGCAGGGCTTCATGAGCTTCATTTGAAGCATCCACTTCTAGTGGATGCTGAGAAATCATTTTCAGCGTCCTTGCAGCCGCACTCTTATCACCTGTATGGCTCCGCCAGCGCACGATCAAGAGATCTATGGCGCTCCGCACCAAGGCAGGGCTGACATTCCATTCGGTGTCAACCTGCAGGTAAAATTGGATCCGATTCTCCATTTTTTCTGGAGGATCTATGAAAATTCCAGTCGGTCCATCGGTCAGTCGAACTTCAAGTTGTGTCGAGGATGGCGAGTTAATCGTCGCTGCCATGGCTTGGAGGAAGTCATTCTTGCTCCTAACCAAGGCTGCCATCAGCGAAACATTTCCTGGACGCAAGAAAGATCCGCCGCGTCCGTAGAGGAATAGTTCGCTCAGTTGCTCAAAGAAGACCGTCGACCTTATGAGCGACGCGATGATCCTTCGATCTGCGGCGATCCGGGCTAGTGCAAACTCGGTGACCGAGGGGTTAAGGTGCCGAACGAAGGTGTTTCGGTCAGCGTCTTTATGGATAACTATAAAGGTACCCTCGAGGACATCAAGGGCCTCCCGAAAGCTGGCCTCAGTAGAGACTACTCCCAGAGCCTCACACAAGGCTGTATGGGCTTCCTGAAGGTTTTCAAGGAGCACTGACCTTGGGAGAGTGCAGAGCACAATAACGAGCAGTTGTTGCTCCATTGTCAGATGCTTCTCAAACGCTACCTTCCATATTCTTTCCGGGTGGTCAAGGGTGGACTTAAATCTTTCCGGATAACCAGGTGACTCGGTGTCGAAAGCCGCGCCCGTGCAGTACTCGATTAGCCGAGGGTTATAGGAGCGGTGCTTGATGATCTCTTTGTATCCGCCCTCTGCGATCTCGCGCAGGCAGACAAGACTCACATCTGAGTGCCACAGATGATTATAGAGTATTTGGGCTCGGTCTGCCTTATTGTAAGCCTTCAATTCAAGAAGGAAATGGTACCTCAAATCAAGTTCATTGAGTCGCTCATAGTTGAGTTTCGCATCCCGAAGAATATACTCACGGGTGGTCAAAATCAGTTTCTTTGAAGATCCCCCCAATGAGATCTTTTCGATTAGATTCGATAGGCGCTTATCTTCGTTTTTGGAAAGCCGTTCGGCGAAAGTGATTTGCCCGAGGAAGTCGTCGTATAGGAATACCTGTGGAGTCTCGCGGCGCAGAGAGGTCCATGCCTCGTTAATGTCCTCGGACACCTCCACGGGCTCGTATCGCATGGAAGTGTACTCCGCTAGGAGCATCTGGGCCAAAGTTGTCTTACCGATTCCCGGTGGGCCTGAAATGAGGCACACGTTATGAGAGGCCAGGATATCCCGCGCTCTTTGATACCCTGGACTAACTACATATTTCGGCAGAGACCTTTCGATTCGTTGCCGAAGAGCCTCCGTGCGATTCGCTATATCGGAATGCAGGGCCCAGAAAAGTTGCATTCCTGTCGAGACCCAGAGCTTTGGGTGTCGCCGTTCCACTTCGCTATGTCTCGTGATGAGAGCATCTACATCCCTTCCTCCCCAAACATCTCCAGGCCCTTTCATCCAGGGTGCGAAAATTGCATGTATGCGATCCTTCTGTGATACGGACAAGTCAAAGCTGGTGATGAAAAGGTAGCGGGACGGCTTTAGGCTTTCGACCTTCTTTCTTTCCTTTCTAGCGGAGTCTAGTAGCTGAGAAAATGATGATTTACGATAGTGCTTGCATTGGGCGATGCAGGCGCCGCTAGAAATATTCCATCGCAGATCAATTCCCCCATCGGCCCCCGCAGCGAACCGCTCCACCACCGTGTCGTGTTCTGCCCCGAGGAGGTCGCCTACCAGCTCTTCGAACTCGACGTCGGACAGCACTGAGAAGTCTCGCATGAGAGACTCATAGCACGCTTTACATCTCTATAGGTGCGGGATCTGAAGAATGTGCGCGCCTCTGCTGCCACTACCTGCGAGGTCGGCGGAGCGGGTTTGGGCGGTGTCCTGCCCGGGCTGGGGTCGGGCATGGCCAGGGGGCCGTACGCTGGTTGGCAACTCGGGCAGGCTGTGGACCTGCCCGCAATGTGTCCGAGTGGCCCCCTGGGCTTGCTCGACGCGGGTCCCGGACCGGGTAGGTGCGTAAAGCCGTCGGAGCCGACCCCCAGCCACGATGGCGCCTGGTCGGCAACCATGTGGCGTGCTGCTGGTGCGCGGCCGGCGGACGCCGGGACGGAGCGGGGCGAAGACAGGAGCGGCGGCCCGGCGGGGAGCCGGGCCGCGCGCGGCGAGCGTGAGCGAGCCGCCTTGAAGTCGTAGAGAAGGTTGTTACTCAGTGGGCCTGTTGGGCTGGCGTTGGCGGTCGTGCTCGATGTCCTGGGCGACTGTCTCGGCGCATTGGATGACCATCTGAAGGTGGTTGAGCACGTCTTTGCGGGCGGCTTCGATCAGGTCTTGGTGGGTGGCCTGGTCGGTGGTGGTGTGGGGTGTCCAGAAGCCGCGGTGGCTGTGGTCGCGGACGATGTCGGCGCAGGCGCGGACGACGGCGTTCAGGGCGGCGGTGATCTCGTAGCGGTAGAGCTGGTCGTTCTCGGTGGCGCGGTCGTGGGTCATGGTTGCTGCCTGGTGAGGGGGCGGGCGGTGAGCAGGTAGCGCACGGCGTCGTCGGGGATGGTGTGGCTGTAGGGCGCGCCGTGGGCGAGGACGGTTAGCGCGTGTTCGTGGGCCTGGTCGTCGTGGAGCCATGCCAGGACGGGGCGGGCGGCTGGTGGGTCGAGCTGGTCGCTGATGTGGCGGGCCCGGGTGTGGAGCCAGCGCAGGGCGAGGCGTGGTGAGCTGGTGTGGTGGGCGGCGAGCCAGAAGGTGCGGCCGTCGTCGGGGGTGTGGGCGATCGCCTCGCACCAGTAGGCGCGGGTGCTCAGCATGGCTGGGCTGTTCGTGCGGCCGGTTGTGGTGTGGGAGTGAGCAGGGTGGCGGTCACGGTGTGGCCGCCGGGGTCGTGGTGGACGGCGACGGCTGTGGCGAGGTGGGTGACGATCTCCAGCCCTCGGCCGTGAGTGGCGTCGGCGTCGGGGTGGGTGATGCGTGGGTGTGCGGTGGCGCCGCCGGTGTCGGTGACGGCGATGGTGACCGCTTCGGCGGTGCAGGCGACGGTGACGTGGAAGGCGGGGCCGGTGGTGTGGGTGACGGCGTTGGTGGTCAGTTCGGTGACGATCAGTGCGGCGTCGTCGGCGTGGGGGCTGCCGGTGAGGATGTCGCGGGTCCAGCGGCGGGCGCGGCCGACTTCGCCCGGGAGTCTTGGGCAGGAGAGTTCCCACGTCTGCACCCAACTCGTATACTCGTCCATACAAGTTCCTTCGTGCTGGTAGGCGGCCATGGGCAGCGGGTTCGGGCTAGACGAGTTTCACGCCGTCATGCGCCCGGACGGCCGGCGGGGCTGCCGCGTTAAGGGCGTCCAGGACGCGCACGGCGTATGCCTCGTCGGTGAGTTCGGTGACTTCCTCGCGGGTGGCCCAGCGCAATGCGCGGGTCTCGTCGCCGGTGGTGGGGGCGCCGTCGATCGCCTCGCAGCGGAAGACGAGGGAGACGATCAGGCCGGTCATGTTCTTGTAGACGCCGGTCAGGGTCGCCGGGAGGGCGATCTTGATGCCGGTCTCTTCGAGGACCTCGCGCTGGAGGGCCTCGGGGATGGTCTCGCCCGGTTCGAGGACGCCGCCGGGCGGCTCCCAGTGTCCGTTGTCCCTGCGCTTGATCAGCAGGGCGCGGCCGTGGTCGTCAACGATGACTCCGGCGACGCTCACGGAGTGGGGGCGTTCGGCAGTACTCACGTTCTTGGGTCCCCTTACCTGGCTAGGCTCTCCACCGTAGCAACGACACTCAGGTGCTCGTCTAGATATCTAAAGGAGTAAAGATGGCGGCTCTCTCCCCCGGCGTTCTCGGGGCGCTGGACCCGACCAGTGACCGCGCGGTGTTTAGGCAGATCGCCGATCAGATCCGCGAGGCGATCGACAAGGGGCGGTTCACCGAGGGCGCCAAGCTGCCGTCCGAGGCGGAACTGGTCGAGCACTACGGCGTCTCGCGGATGACGGTGCGCAACTCGCTGGCCATCCTCCAGACCGAGGGCCTGGTCGTCTCCGAGCACGGCAAGGGCGTCTTCGTCCGGCCGCGTCCGCCGGTGCGGCGGCTGGCCTCGGACCGGTTCGCCCGGCGCCACCGCGAGCAGGGCAAGTCCGCGTTCCTCGTGGAGGCGGAGGCAGCCGGGAGCAAGTCGGAGGTGGACAGCTTGGAGGTCGGGGAGGAGCGGCCCAGTCAGGACATCTCCGCGCGCCTGGGCTCCCCGCGGCGGGTGCTGGCCCGGCGGCGCCGGTATCTGCTGGACGGGCGGCCGGTGGAGTTCGCCACCTCCTACCTCCCGCTCGACCTGGCGCGGAACACCCCGATCGCCCAGCCGAACCCCGGTCCGGGCGGCATCTATGCCCGGCTGGAGGAGCTGGGTCACCGCCTGGACCACTTCGACGAGGAGATCAAGGCCCGGATGCCCACGCCCCAGGAGGTGCGGACGCTGCGGCTGGCCTCCGGCGTGCCGGTGATCCACCTGGTGCGCACCGCGTACGACACCGAGGGGCGGGCGGTGGAGGTCTGCGACACGGTGATGGCCGCCGACGCCTACGTGCTGGCGTACCGGCTGCCGGCCACCTGACGCCGGGGACGGGTGGGGTGCGATGCGGTCCGGTGCGCGGCTGGTTTCGACTCGTACACCCTCAGACGCATACTCGTATAGACGAGTGGGCAAGCTCTGTGGCACAGTGGTCCGCGTTCCCAGCCGTTCCGGGATCACCTCGACGTATCTTGTCTAGACGACTAGGTGTCATGGTTCCGGTGTGTTCTTCAAGGAGAGACATTGCTGCGCACCATCCGTGTGGAGACCTCCACCGCCACGATCCTGCTCACCGAAGCTCCCGCGCCGAAGGTCCGGGACCGGCAGACCGGGGAGATCGCCAAGGACACCGTGACCGGTGAGACGCTGATGACGGTCGGCGTCGTCTACATCGACGACGGCGAGTCGGCGCTGATCCGGGTCGCCGTGCCCGAAAGCGGCATCGCCGAGGGCCTGACGCTGGGCGCTCCGGTGTCCCTGCCGGGCCTGGTGGCCAAGCCGTGGGAGAACGTCTTCAACGGCCGGCAGCGGCACGGCATCGCCTACCGGGCCGCCGCCGTCACCCCGGGCGCCGTCCCGGCCGCGGTGGGGGCCTGAGCCGTGTCGGACCTGATGACCTGGGTGGAGGTGGGCGGTCCCGTCGCCGTAGCCGGTGGCGGGGCCGCCGCCTGGGCCAAGTCCCGGCGCCCGGCGGCCTGGTGGCCGATGGCGGGCCTGCCGGTTTCGGTGGTCCGGCTGCTGGCCTCCTACGGGTCGGTGATGGACTCCTGCGGGCTGACCGTGCCGCCCTCCCGGCTGCGGATGCTGGCCACCTGGGCGACCACCCGCCGCCAGGTCCGCCCGGTGCCGCCCCGCCGGGGCCTGATCCGGCCCACCTCCACCGGCCTACGCCTGCGGCTGCGGCTGGCACCGGGCCAGGAACCGGCGGACCTGGCGGCCTCGGCCGAACGGCTCCGCCACGCCTGGGGCGTCCACGCCGTCTACGTGACGGAGGTCAAGCCGGGCACGGTCGAGCTGCGCCTGGTCGGCTTCGACGTGCTGCACCGGGTGCGGATGCCACGCAAGACCGGAGGTGACTTCCTGGCGGTGCCGGTGGCGCTGCGGCAGGACGCGACCGCCTTCGTCCGCGACTACCGCACCGTGCCGCATGAACTCGTCCTGGGCGCCACGCTGTCGGGCAAGTCCATGTACCTGCGCAACCTCATCGCGGGCCTGGCCCGGCAGCCGGTCGCGCTGGCCGGGATCGACTGCAAGCGCGGGGTGGAGCTGGCCCCGTTCGCCCCGCGCCTGTCGGCGCTGGCGACCGATCCGGAGCAGGCGGCCGAGCTGCTGCCCGTGCTGGTCAAGGAGATGGAGGACCGATACGACCTGATCAAGGCCCGGCAGGGTCTCGCCCCGGGCACCCCGGAGGAGGAGATCACCTCCGATGTCTGGGGGCTGCCGGAGGATGAGCGGCCGGTGCCGATCGTGCTGGTCGTGGACGAGGTGGCCGAGCTGTTCCTGGTCGCGACGAAGAAGGACGAGGAGCGGCGGGATGCGATGGTCACCCATCTCGTCCGGCTCGCCCAGCTCGGCCGGGCTGCCGGGATCTATCTGGAAGTGTGCGGGCAGCGCTTCGGCGCCGAGCTGGGCAAGGGCGCCACCATGCTCCGCGCCCAGCTCTCCGGCCGCATCTGCCACCGGGTGAACGACGAAGCCTCGGCGAAGATGGCGCTTGGCGACATCGCCCCCGAAGCGGTCGAGGCGGCCTGCTCCATCGCCCCGGAGCGGCCGGGTCTGGCCGTGGCCGGTGACACCTCCGGCGGCTGGTCCCGCATCCGCACCCCCTACCTGTCCCTGACCGACGCCGCCGCTGTCTGCCGACAGACGGCGCACCTCGTCCCGGACGTGCCCGCCCTCGACCCGTTCCGGCCCGCTGTTCCGGCAGTCCCGGTCGAGCGGCCGACTCCGCTGGTCGCCCCGCGACCGGTGACCGACTGAACCACCCCGCACCGACGGTCGGCGCGACCGCCTTCGCGCCATGTCCCTACCCCCGCCATGCCTGAAACCAGAAAGGAGGTGCCAAGGATGCGCCGCTACCTGACCCGGGTCGACGCCGTGCTGATTCAGGCCGTCATCGCCGGTGCGCTGTCCTTCGCGCACCTGCACGACCTGGCCGAAGCAGCCGGACAGCACGGGTGGAAAGCCTGGGCCTACCCGATCAGCGTCGACCTGCTGATGGTCGCGGCCTGGCGGCGCCTGCGCTCCGGCACCGGGACGGCGGCCGGGTGGTGCTGGTTCATCATCGCCCTGGTTGCCTCGCTCGGCGCGAACGTCGCCACCGCCGGACTCCTCGACCTGGACGACGTACCCGACTGGCTGCGCATCCTCGTCGCCGGTTGGCCGGCCGTCGCCTTCCTCGGCGGAACCCTCCTGGCGCACTCGCCACACGCTCCGGCACCGAGTGAGGCCACGCCCGAACCGCCCGCGGCTGCCGAGCCTGAGCCGGAACCGGTCCGGCCTGCTGCGCCGGAGCTCCCGGCGGCTCCCGCTGTCCCGGCCGCGCTGGTCGAGCACGCCCGGAAGGTCGCCGACGCCCACCGCGCCCGTACCGGCTCGCCCATCGACGCCGACACCCTGCGCGCCCGCCTCGGCGTCCCGCCCGCCCTGGCCGACCAGATCGCCGCCCAACTCGCCTGACAAGAAGGAGGACCCTTGCGCCCGGTCATCCGCCTCGCCCTGGAGTGCTCCGCCGAACTCACCCGCAGAAACCGCCTCGACGAAGCCATGACCGTCGCCGAAGGCGCGTTCCAGCGGGCCACCGCAGACGAACACCCCGAGATCGAACAGTGGCTCATCGACCACGCCGACGACTTCACCGGAGAGGACTGACCACCCATGCCCGCGCACCGCCGCTTCCGCCACCTCGTCCGCCTCGGCCCCGTGCAGGTCGGCACCGCCTACGACGGCCGGGGCCGCGAGAAGCACACCGCCGCCTGCACCGCCCCGCGCTGCGGCTTCTGCGCCGACTACGACAGCCGCGCCGCCGCCGAGCTGGCCGCCCGCACCCACCGCTGCCCCGTCCGCTGAAAGGAACCCACCTGCCGTGACCGTCTCCCTGCCCCTGGTCCTCGTCCTGGGCGTCATCGCCTGGGCCGCGATCAAGTTCCTCGGCATCCGCCTGTGGGTCGTCGTGGTGATCGCCCTCTTCGGCTTCTACCTCGCTGACACCTTCCTCGCCCCCGCCATCGACACCGGCACGCGCACCGGGGTTGAGGTCGTCAACGGCACCAACAAGTGAGAGGAGAACCCGCCGTGTTCCTGCGCCCACAGCTCCCCACCACACCGCACCTCCCGGCCGCCGCCGAGCAGAGCCAGCCGCCGGACTGCTCCTGCCACCCCGCCCCCGCCCGGCGCCCGATGCTGCCTGCGGCCACGACCGGCGCGGTGGCCACCGTGCTCGTCGGCGGCGTGGTGCTGACCGCGCTCCTGGCCGCCGTCGCCGTCACCGCCATATCGGTGACCGTCGCCGCGGTGGTCCTGCGCTCCCTGCTCACCACGCAGCACCACCGCTGAACAGCCGGTCGGGGCGGCTCGATACCGCCAAGCATCCCGCCGCCCCGACCGGCCTCGCCCCCTCCCCAACTCACGCCAGAGAAGGAGAAAGCCCATCATCCCCCGCACGACCTCACTACCGCCGAAAGAACTCGGCATGTTGGCCGCCTGGGGCACCCTGCCCGGCCTGGTCCGGCAGCTCTCCGGCCTCGGCGGCTGCGCGCGCCCGATCCGGCTGTCCGGCTACCGCGTCGAGCACGCCCTGGACACCACGACCGGCGAGATCGGCCCCGAACTGCACCGGCTGGACTCCACCGACCTTCCGGCCGGTCACCTGCTGGTGCGCTGCAACAACCGCCGCACCACCCGGTGCGCCACCTGCGCCGAGACCTACCGCCGCGACACCTACCAGCTCATCACCGCCGGACTGCGCGGCGGCAAGGGCACCCCCGAGCAGGTCGCCGCGCACCCGCGCGTCTTCGCCACCTTCACCGCGCCCAGCTTCGGACCGGTCCACAACCGCCCCGACTCCGGCCGCTGCCGCTGCGGCACCCGCCACCCGGCCGACGACCCGGCCCTCGGCACGCCGCTAGATCCGGAGCGGTACGACTACGAAGCGGCCGTGCTGTGGAACGCGCACGCCGGGGCCATCTGGCGGCGCTTCTCGATCTACCTGCGTCGGGAGGTCGCCAAGCGGGCCGGACTCACCCAACGGGCCTTCCGGCAGTACGCGCGGGTGTCCTTCGCCAAGGTCGCCGAGTACCAGAGGCGCGGCGCGGTCCACTTCCACGCCGTGATCCGCCTCGACGGCCCGGACGGCGGCGACTCCCCTCCCCCGCCCTGGGCCAGTGCCGAGCTGCTGACCGACGCCATCCGCGCCGCCGCGTCCACCGCCCGGATCACCGGCCCGACCCTCGACGGACGGGCGCACACCTTCGCCTTCGGCCGCCAGCTCGACGTGCGGCCGATCCGCTCGGCCGACTTCGACGGCGGCGCCGAGCTGACCGACCGGGCCGTTGCCGCGTACATCGCCAAGTACGCCACCAAGGGCGCCGAAACCGCGACCGGCACCCTGGACCGGCCGTTGAAGTTCCTCGCCGAGCTGGCCGGACTCGACCTGTCCGACCACGCCCGGCGCATGATCCGCACCGCCTGGACCCTCGGCGCGCGCAAGGACCTGGAACACCTGCGGCTGCGGGCCTGGGCGCACATGCTCGGCTTCCGCGGCCACTTCTCCACCAAGACCCGCCGCTACTCCACCACCCTCGGCACCCTCCGGCAGGCGCGCGCCGAGTGGCAGCGCCTCCAAGCCGCCCTCGCACGCGGTGAAGACCCTGCCACCGAACCGGCGGAAACCACGCTCGTCCTCGCGCACTGGGCCTTCGCCGGTACCGGCCTCACCTCGGGCGAGCAATGGCTGACCGACGCTCTCACCCCCGACACCACCAGCACGGAAGGAGAGACCGCCCATGCCTGACGAGGAACTGCTGACCGTGCCGGAGGTGATGGCGCGGCTCCGGCTCGGCCGGTCCAAGGTCTACGACCTGATCCGCTCCCGGCGCCTGCCCTCGGTCACGATCGACCGGTCCCGGCGCATCCCCGCATCGGCGGTGCGGGAGTTCATCTCTCACCGACTGGCGGAGGCCGCGTGATGGCCGGACAGCGCAAGCGCAACCCCAACGGCGCGGGCACCATCACCAAGCGGAAAGACGGCCGCTATCACGCGGCGGTCTACGTCCTCCAGCCGGACGGCACCCGCGCCCGGAAGTTCGCGTACGGCAAGACGTGGGCCGAGTGCGACACCAAGCGCCGTGAGCTGCTGGCCAAGGTCGATTCCGGCATCCCCGTGCCGACCCGGTCGGCGAAGCTCGCCGAGTGGCTGCCGTACTGGCTGGAGAACGTCATCAAGCCGAACCGGAAGCGGACGACGTACAGCAAGTACGCGATGCACGTCCGGCTCTACCTCGTGCCACTGCTCGGCTCCAAGCGGCTGGAGACGCTGAGCCCGCGCCACGTGCGGACCTTCGTCGCCGAGGTGTCCCGCAAGGCGTCTCCGGCCACCGCCAAGGAGGCTCACCGGGTGCTGCGGACTGCGCTCACCTCGGCCTGCCGTGAGGAGCTGGTGACGCGCAACGTGGCGAGCCTCGTCGAGCCGCCGAAGGTGGTCAGCCGGGAGTCGTCGCCGTGGACGCTCGACGAGACTCTGACCTTCCTGGAGGCGGCGCGGCGCGATCCGCTGTACGCGGCCTTCGTCCTGGCCGTGGCCATGGGTCTGCGGCGCGGGGAGATCCTGGGGCTGCGCTGGTCGGACGTGGACCTGGAGGGCCGCGTCCTGCGGGTCGGCAAGCAGGTTCAGCGCGTCGGCGGCGAGCTGTACGAGGACACCACCAAGACCGGCCGGGTCCGGCCGGTACCCCTCCCCCTGATCTGCCTGGCGGCGCTGCGCTGGCACCGGATGCGGCAGCGTGAGGCGGCCCGGCGGAAGGGCGAGGAGCTGTCGCCGTCCTCGTGGGTGTTCCGCACCCGCAACGGCCGTCCGATCGACCCGCAGAACATCAACCGGTCCTTCTTCCGGATCGCGGACTCGGCCGGCCTGCGGCGCATCCGGCTGCACGACGCCCGGCACGGCTGCGCGACGCTGCTCGCCGCGGCCGGGGTGGCTCCCCGCGTGGTGATGGAGATCCTCGGGCACAGCCAGATCAGCATCACCATGGATGTCTACACGCACGTGGCGCAGGACACGCAGCGGGAGGCGATCAGCCACATGGACCGGCTGCTCAGGCGCCGCCTCGATCGCGGGTGACCGCCCTCGTGGATGTCACCCGTGGATGTCAGAAGCCCCGGACCGATCATGATCCGGGGCTTCTTCCCTGTTCGGGCGTGGAGCCGCCTGTCGGGTTCGAACCGACGACCTTCGCTTTACAAGAGCGGCGCTCTACCAGCTGAGCTAAGGCGGCGTGCGCTGTCGCGCACAGGCAGTCTACCCGCATCCCGGCGCCGGTCCGCGGGGGTTTCCGGGACGGTCGCGGGAGCGGAGGGGGACGGGAAAAGTGACGGGGATGTGTCCTGGAGATGCTGACAGCGGGCCCTCCGGCGGGTTACCGTCAGCGCACGTTCGAACAGGTTCACACCTGTGGAACACGACCTTTACTCGGATCGTCCGGCACGTTCCTGCCGGTGAAGGAGACACCAGACACATGGCTACGGTCACCTACGACAAGGCGACCCGGATCTACCCGGGTTCCGAGAAGCCCGCCGTCGACCAGCTCGACATCCAGATCGAGGACGGCGAGTTCCTCGTCCTCGTCGGCCCCTCCGGCTGCGGCAAGTCCACCTCGCTGCGCATGCTCGCGGGCCTGGAGGACGTGAACGGCGGCGCCATCCGCATCGGTGACCGTGACGTCACCCACCTGCCGCCGAAGGACCGGGACATCGCGATGGTGTTCCAGAACTACGCGCTGTACCCGCACATGAGCGTCGCCCAGAACATGGGCTTCGCCCTCAAGATCGCGGGCGTGCCCAAGGACCAGATCCGCGCCAAGGTCGAGGACGCCGCCAAGATCCTGGACCTGGTGCCGTACCTGGACCGCAAGCCCAAGGCGCTCTCCGGCGGTCAGCGGCAGCGTGTGGCGATGGGCCGCGCGATCGTCCGTGAGCCGCAGGTGTTCCTCATGGACGAGCCGCTGTCGAACCTGGACGCCAAGCTCCGTGTCCAGACCCGTACGCAGATCGCCGGCCTCCAGCGCCGGCTGGGCATCACCACGGTCTACGTCACCCACGACCAGACCGAGGCCATGACCATGGGTGACCGGGTGGCCGTGCTCAAGGACGGCCTGCTGCAGCAGATCGACGCGCCGCGCCGTATGTACGACAAGCCGGCCAACCTCTTCGTCGCGGGCTTCATCGGCTCCCCGGCGATGAACCTGGTCGAGGTGCCGATCACCGACGGCGGTGTGAAGTTCGGCGGCAGCGTGGTGCCGATCGAGCGCGACGCGCTGGCCGGTGCCGTCAGCAAGGGCGACAAGACCGTCACCGTGGGCATCCGCCCCGAGCACCTGGACGTCACCAGCGACCCGAACGCCGGTCTGGCCGTCACCGTCAACGTCGTCGAGGAGCTCGGCGCCGACGGTTACGTCTACGGCACCGCCCAGGTCGACGGCGAGGCGAAGGACCTGATCGTCCGCGTCGGCGCCCGCGAGATCCCGGAGAAGGGCGCGACGATCCACGTGGTGCCGCACGCCGACGAGAGCCACGTCTTCTCCACCTCCACCGGTGAGCGCCTGGTCGACTGAGCCCGGCGGCGCCCGCACCGGCGGGCGCCGCGGAGCAGCAGCACCGGCAGGGGCCCGTACACCCGCGTGACGCGGGGGTGCGGGCCCCTGCCGCTGTCCGCACCACCCCCGGCACAGGTGTTCCGTCACCCCGCGGGGTGACGGAATGTCGCCGGATGCCCACTCCTCGCTACCATCGCAACGGCCCCGGAACCGGTCGTTCCGCCGGCCGGACTCCCCGACCGGGGACCCGTGTCCGTCCTTCGCGAGGAAGACTCCAGCAGTGAATCAGGTAGCGCGCCGTATCGGCAGAACTCTCGCCCTCGTCCTCCCGGTCGTCCTGGTCCTGTCCGGGACGCTCGCCGTCACCGCCGTCCCCTGGGCGTCCTCCGCCGGGGCCGGGGTGCTCACCGCCTCCGCCGAACGTGCCGCACCCGGCGGGCCGCCCCGGGCCCGGCACGAGGTGCTCCGGGAGAGGCTCGTCGACGAGCTCCGGCGCGAGGACCCGGGTGCCGCGCTGACGAGCCTCCAGGCGGAGATCGACCGGGACCCGTCGCTGGCGGGGCACTGCGCCGCCCTCGCCCGGGCCCTGGGCCGGGCCGCGGTGGAGAAGTACGGCTCCGCACGGCGTGCCCACGAGTTCTCCCGGCCGGTGTGCGACACCTCCTTCGCCGCGGGGATCGCCGGGAGCCGCTGACCGGCAGCACCGCCGGTTCCCGGCGTTCCCCTTCGCTCCCCCTCTTCCTCCCCCTGTTACCCGCCACTTGTGCGGGGGTGCCCGGCCGGGCACCCCCGCACAAGTGGCGGGTACCGGGCGGGTGCGGTGGCGGCTGCGCATATCGTCACGGCATGACTCTCGACGCCCAGCTCGCTCACATCCACCCGACCCAGGCCGTGGTCCTGGCCGGCGGCCAGGGATCACGGCTGCGCCCGTACACCGACGACCGGCCCAAGCCGATGGTCGAGATCCCGGGTACGGGGACGCCGATCATCGGCCACCAGCTCGCCTGGCTGGCCGCCGAGGGCGTCACCGACGCGGTGGTCTCCTGCGGGCACCTCGCCGAGGTGCTCGAGGAGTGGCTGGTGAAGGCCGAGCTGCCGCTGCGGGTGCGGACCGTCGTGGAGTCCGAGCCGCTGGGCCGCGGCGGCGGGCTGAAGTACGCCGCCGCCTCGCTCCCCCGCCCCGACGAGCCGTGGTACGCCACCAACGGCGACATCTGGACGCGTTTCTCGCTGCGCGAGATGGCCGAGTTCCACGCCGAGCGCGACGCCACCGCCACCCTCGCGCTGGCCCGGCCGCGCATTCCCTGGGGGGCCGTGGAGACCGACGAGTTCGGGCACGTCCTGGACTTCATCGAGGCGCCGCCCTCGCCCTATCTGATCAACGCGGGCATCTACGTCTTCTCCGCGGCCTTCACCGCGCTGCTGCCGGACCGCGGCGACCACGAGCGGACCACCTTCCCCCGGCTGGCGCGCGAACGCGCGCTGGCGGGCTTCCAGATCCCGCACGGCGCGTACTGGCGGGCCATCGACACCGCCAAGGACCTCAGCGAGGCGGCCCGGGAGCTCGCGGACCGGGAACGCTCCCAGGCGGCGCGGCCGTAGGGATCGCGGGGGACGGCGGTGGCCCGGCGCCGGTCCGCGCCGGGGCCAGCGCCGGGCGCGTACGGGCCGCGTCGCGGCGCCGTCGGGCCGCCGCCGCCCGGGCGTCAGCCCAGCAGGCCGCCCAGCGCACCCGGTTCGGCCTCCGGTTCGTGGCCGTCGTCCTGCGGCTGCTCCCCGCCGCCCCCGGTGCCACCGCCCGTGACGGCCTCGGCGCTGCCGCCCGTGGCGCCCCGGTCCATCCGGGGCTGCGGTTCGGACACGGCCGGCGGCGGCTCGGGCCACTGCCGCGTCGCCTCCCCGGACCGCTCCCGGCCGGGCGTGCCGGTCCGCCGCCCGGTGTCCCCGGCGCCGTCCGTGCCGTCCGTACCGCCCGGCTCCGTGCTCCTCGACCCCGGGCCGGACGGACTCGGCGGCGCCGACCCCGCCGGGCCGCCGCCCGGCAGCCGGGACTCCCGCCCCGGACCGGACGGGCCCGGGTGCCCGCCGGGGTCCCGGGGCAGCGGCGAGCCCGGCTGGTTGTTGGTCAGCGGGCCGCCGGGCTCGGGCACCGTGACGACCCGCGCGGAGCGCACCGCGCTGCCCAGCACCGAGCCGATCAGCAGCGTCAGACCGAGCACGACCGTCGCGACGACCGCGCCGCGGCGCAGCACGCGCCGCCGCAGCTCCCCCGGCTCCACCCGCGGGCCGAGCTTCCGCCAGGCATCCCCCGCCAGCCGCGAGTCCAGCGAGTAGTACGGCGCGCCCGCGATGACCAGCGGGCTCCAGGCGGCGAGCCGGAGGAGGTCGGCGGCCTCGTACACCGGGGCCGCGCGCCAGCCCGCCACCGCGAGCGCGGCGACCGACAGCAGCACCCCGCAGCCGGCCGCCGCCCGCTGCCACAGGCCCAGGAGGGTCAGGACGCCGACGACGATCTGGAGGAAGGCGGCGGTCAGCCCGGCGCCGACGGGGTGGGCGAGCACCAGCCCGTGCAGCGGCTCGGCCACCGCCCACGGCCGCATGGCGCGCAGCCAGTCGGCCAGCGAACCGGGTCCGCCGGCGGCGAGGTGGCGGGGATCGCACAGCCTGCCGATGCCGTCCTGGACGCAGATCAGGCCGAGGAGGATCCGCAGCGGCAGCAGGACGGCGCCGAGGTTCGTACGGCGGCCGGGCTGGTAGCCGTGCCGGGCGGGGCCGCGGCGGTGCGCGTCCGCACCGTCCGCGCCGTCGGTGCCGGCCGCCGGTTCCGTGCCGTCCCCGGCGGCCGGATGGTCCGGGCCGTGGGGAACGTGTGTCTCGTACGGGTCGTACGGGTCGTCCCGGTAGAGGCGGTACGGCGGCTCGCCCTCCGGGACGTCGTACGCGCCCTCGGCCGGCCGCAGCCCGTCGAGCAGCGGGCGCCCGGGCGGCCGGGGCCGGGCACCTTGGGGCGGCACGACGGCGGGAGCGGCGGGGACGACGGGGAGAGCCTGGGTGACGGCGGTGGCGGACGGCCCGCCCTGCGGGGCGGGGCCCGGCTGCGCCGGCACCCGCGGCAGCGTCCGGGTGGCGGTGGTGCCCGGACGGTGCCCGCCGTCGGTCCTGCCGTCCGTCCCGCCGTCCGCGCGGCGGAGCGCCTGGAGGAGCCGGGCGGTCCGTACGTCGCCGGGCTCGGTCCGGCCGCTCCACACCACGGGGGCGCGCCGCCGGGCCGGACGTCCGGCCGTCGCGCGCCTGACCCGGGTGGCGCCGCGCACCCCGGCCAGTCCGGTCAGCTCACCGGCGCCGGTCGTCACCAGCCGGCCGTACGGCGGCGGCGAGGCGAACTCCACCCGGAAACTGGCGTGGTTGACGGTGACCTGGGCGGGGTCGCTCGGCACCCTGACCATGGTCAGCACCGGCTCGTCCTCGAGGAAACCGCGCTGCTTCCCTCCGGGGGCCCGCCCGGGAGCCTTCCCGGGCGGGCCCCCGGAGGAGCTGCCCGAGGGACCCGGTTCGCGGTGTGTTCTGGTGTCCACGCTCATCTAACCGAGTGACGCGCGCTGAGGACACTGCCTCGGCCGCCCCGATCTGTCGGGGGCCAGTCAAGGCCGCCCGCGGCGCCCGGCGGGTGTCCGGGCGCCGCGCCGGACTACGGGCGGCGCCGGCGGGCGGCCTCGTAGAGCGCGACGCCCGCGGCGACACCGGCGTTGAGGGACTCCGCGCCGCCCGGCATCGGGATGCGCACCAGCAGGTCGCAGGTCTCGCCGACCAGCCGCGACAGCCCCTTGCCCTCGCTGCCGACCACGAGCACCAGCGGCCCGTCCAGCGCGGCCGCGTCCTGCAGTTCGACCTCGCCCTCGGCCGCCAGGCCGACCACCATCAGCCCCGCCTTCCGGTACGCCTCCAGGGCGCGGGTGAGGTTCGTGGCCCGGGCGACCGGGGTGCGGGCGGCGGTGCCGGCGGAGGTCTTCCAGGCCCCGGCGGTCATCCCGGCCGCGCGGCGCTCGGGGACGACCACCCCGTGCCCCCCGAAGGCGGCGACGGAGCGGACCACCGCGCCCAGGTTGCGCGGGTCGGTGACGCCGTCGAGGGCGACGATCAGCGGGTCCTCGCCCTCGTCGTACGCGGCGGCCGCCAGGTCCTCGGGGTGGGCGTACTCGTAGGGCGGGATCTGCAGGACCAGGCCCTGGTGGTTGAGCCCGTTGGTCATGCGGTCCAGCTCGGGGCGCGGGGCCTCCATCAGATGGATGCCGCCGCGGTCGGAGGCGAGCTGGAGCGCCTCGCGGACGCGCTCGTCGTTGTCGATGAACTGCTGCACGTACAGCGTGTTCGCCGGTACGCCCTCGCGCAGCGCCTCGACCACCGGGTTGCGGCCGACGACCAGCTCCGAGGTGCCCTTCCCGCCGCCGCGCCGGGCGGCGGGGCGGCGGGCGGCCTGCCGGGCCCGGGCGTTGGCGACGCGGTTCTTGGCGTGGCCCTTGCGCATCTCGGCGGGCGGGGTGGGGCCCCTGCCCTCCAGGCCGCGGCGCCGCTTGCCGCCGCTGCCGACCTGCGCGCCCTTCTTGTTGGACGTGCGCCGGTTAGGGCGCTGGCTGTTCCCGGCCATCGGGATCACTCATCTCTGCTTGCTGTTCTTGCTGTCGGTGGGGTCGGGGCGGGGCGCGGAGCACCGTGCGGGACGGCTCGGCGCGGGACGGCTCAGCGGGCGGTGTCCCGCGGGCCCAGTTCCCAGCGCGGTCCGGCCGGGGTGTCCTCGATGACCAGGCCCGCCCGCTGGAGCCGGTCGCGGATGGCGTCGGCGGTGGCGTAGTCCTTGCGGGCCCGGGCCGCCTGGCGCTGCTCCAGGACCAGGCCGACCAGGGAGTCCACGACCTCGGTCAGCTCCTCGCCGCGGCCGTCGCCGGTGCCGCCGGCCCACCGCTCGTCGAGCGGGTCGAGGCCGAGCACGCCCAGCATCGCCCGTACGGCGGCCAGCGCGGCGGCCACCGCGTCCTTGTCGTCCTCGGCGAGGGCGGCGTTGCCCTGCCGGACGGTGGTGTGGACGACGGCGAGCGCCTGCGGGACGCCGAAGTCGTCGTCCATCGCCGCCGCGAACTCCCCGGGCACCTCGGCCGCGGGCTCCACGGACCCGGCCCGCTCGACGGCGCGCTGCACGAAGCCCTCGATCCGGCCGTACGCGGCCTCGGCCTCGCGCAGGGCGTCCTCGCTGTACTCGATCATCGACCGGTAGTGCGGGGTGCCCAGGTAGTAACGGAGCACCACGGGGCGCCAGCGCCTGACCATCTCGGAGACGAGCACCGAGTTGCCCAGCGACTTGCTCATCTTCTCGCCGCTCATGGTCACCCAGGCGTTGTGCAGCCAGTAGGAGGCGAACTCGTCGCCGTACGCCTTCGACTGGGCGATCTCGTTCTCGTGGTGCGGGAAGACCAGGTCGACGCCGCCGCCGTGGATGTCGAAGGCGCCGCCCAGGTACTTGTGGGCCATCGCCGAGCACTCCAGGTGCCAGCCGGGGCGGCCGGGCCCCCAGGGCGTCTCCCAGCTGGGCTCGCCGGGCTTGACGGCCTTCCACAGCGCGAAGTCGCGCGGGTCCCGCTTGCCGGTCTCGCCCTCGCCGGCGGGCTGCCGCAGGTCCGCGAGGTCCTGGTTGGACAGCGCGAGGTAGCCGGGGAAGGAGCGCACGTCGAAGTAGACGTTGCCGTCGGCGGCGTAGGCGTGGCCGCGGTCGATGAGGGCGCGCATCATCCCGACCATCTCGGGGACGTGGCCGGTGGCGCGCGGCTCGTAGGTGGGCGGCAGGCAGCCGAGGACGGTGTAGGCGTCGCCGAAGGCGCGCTCGTTGGCGTAGCCGATCGCCCACCAGGGGCGGTCCTGCTCGGCGGACTTGGCGATGATCTTGTCGTCGATGTCCGTGACGTTGCGGACGAACGTCACCTCGTAGCCGCGGTACTCGAACCAGCGGCGCATGATGTCGAAGTTCAGCCCCGACCGGATGTGCCCGATGTGCGGGGGCGCCTGCACGGTCGCGCCGCACAGGTAGATCGAGACGCGGCCCGGCGTGAGCGGGGTGAAGTCGCGGATCTGCCGGGCGCTGGTGTCGTACAGGCGAAGAGTCACGCGTCAAAGGGTAGTCGGAAAAGCGGGCCGTCCGGTGCCGGACGGCCCGTGCTTTCCGGCCGCCCCGGCCGCTCCCCGGCGGGGCGGGGGCGGGTGCCCGGACGGCGGGTGCCCGGACGGCGAGCGCTCAGACGAGGCCGCCCATGCCGGTGACCCGCTCGGGGGTGACGCGGACGACGACGCGCTCGGCGTCCCGGCCCGCGGCCGGGTTGAAGTCGGCGTACCGCTTGCCGGTGTACTTCACCGACAGCTCGTCGATCAGCTCCTGCCCGCCCTCGGTGGTCAGGGTGGCGGCGCCGCGGATCTCGGCGTACTCGTACGGCGAGTCCGGGTCCTGGACGACGACCGAGACGCGCGGGTCGCGCTCGATGTTCCTGGTCTTGCGCCGGTCCACGGTGGTGCAGATCAGCACGGCGTCGCCGTCCCGCTTGGCCCACACCGGCGAGACCTGCGGCCGGCCGTCGGGCTGGACGGTGGCGACGCTGACGAAGACGGGCTTGTCGAGGAGCTGCTTGAGGTTGTCCGACAGTACGGCTGCCACGGGAACGTCCCTTTCCCTTCGGGGGCGGCTGAATCCGGTCCCTGCCGGCCCCCCACGGGTGCCTCGGGGACCCGGCTCCCACCCTCCCCGTCCCGTCTGCGGCGGCGGAGCCGCCACGCCCGCCGGATACGCCGCACGGCCCAGCGGCTCCCGGCCCCGGGGTGATCCGGCGGTGCCGGCCGACGGCCCGGCCCGGCCCGAGTACCTCCCCAGGCCCCCCGGGCCGAGGGGTGGGGCATCCCCAGGCCCCCGGAGCCGAGGGGTGGGGCATCCCCAGGCCCCCCGGGCCGAGGGGTGGGGCATCCCCAGGCCCCCCGGGCCGAGGGGTGGGGCATCCCCAGGCCCCCCGGGCCGAGGGGTGGGGCATCCCCAGGCCCCCCGGGCCGAGGGGACGCGCTCGCCCCCCGGAAGCCGCAGGCGACCGGCCCTGCCCGGGCTTCCGCCCGGCGCGGCACGGGGTACCTCCCGGCCGGAGGCCAGGGGAGGGCCGGGGCGGCGAGCGGGGCGGACCCCGGCTCGCGCGGCACTACCCGCGGCGGACGACCAGTGCCGTCGCCACGGCCGCCAGCCCCTCGCCGCGGCCGGTCAGACCCAGCCCGTCGGTGGTCGTCCCGGAGACGGACACGGGCGCGCCGACCGCCGCCGAGAGCGCCGCCCGCGCCTCCTCGCGCCGCCTGCCGATCTTGGGTCGTACGCCGATGACCTGGATCGCCACGTTGCCGATCCCGTACCCCGCGTCCCGTACGATCCGGGCCGCCTCGGTGAGCAGGGTCACGCCCGAGGCGCCGGACCACTCGGGGCGGCCGGTGCCGAAGTGGGCGCCGAGATCGCCCAGGCCGGCGGCGGAGAACAGCGCGTCGCAGGCGGCGTGCGCGGCGACGTCGCCGTCGGAGTGCCCGGCCAGGCCGTACTCCTCGCCCTCCCAGCGCAGTCCCGCGCACCACAGTTCGCGGCCCTTCTCGAAGGCGTGCACATCCGTGCCGATCCCGACCAGGGGCAGGGGCGGCGGGGGATCAGTAGCCATCGGTGGCCCTCCGGCGGGCGAGTACGGCCTCGGCGAGCACGAGGTCCAGCGGGCGGGTCACCTTGAACGCCTCCTCGTGGCCGGGCACCAGCACCACGGGCACGCCCAGCCGCTCGACCAGCCCGGCGTCGTCGGTGGCGCCCTCGCCCTCCTCCGGAGCCCCCGCGGCGCGCTCGTGCGCCTTGAGGAGCACCGCACGGTCGAAGCCCTGCGGGGTCTGCACGGCGCGCAGCAGGGAGCGTTCGGGGGTGTCCGTCACCGGCTCGGGCTCCCCGGGCGCCACCCCGGGCGCGATCCGCTTGACGGTGTCCGCGACGGGCAGCGCCGGTACGACGGCGGGCGCCCCGGCGCGTACGGCGGCGGCCACCGCCTCCACGGTCTCCACGGGGACCAGCGGCCGGGCCGCGTCGTGGACGAGGACCACGTCGATGCCGTCGGCCAGTACGGCCAGCCCCAGGGCGACCGACTCCTGCCGGTTGGCACCGCCGGGAACGACCGTCACGTCGGTGGAGTCCGCGGAACCGGGCAGCGGGTGCTCGTCCAGCAGGGTGCGGACGGCCGCGGCACCGTCCGGCGGGGCGACGACGACCACCTGGGAGACGGTCCGGGCACGGGCCACCGCCCGGACGGCGTGGACGAGCATCGGGGTGCCGCCGAGGGGCCGCAGCGCCTTGGGGGCGCCGTGGCCGAGCCGTACGCCGCGGCCGGCGGCGGGGACGACCACGGCGGTGCGGCCGGTGGCGGACATCGGATTGTCTGGCATTGCTTGCACGTTCAGGTTTGTGTCCTCGGCGCGGTTGGGTATGGCATTCAGCGTGCCGGGCGCGACGTCCCGATCGGCCCCTTCCGTGACGACCGTTCGTGCAGCCGCCCGGGCCCGGCACCTCAGCACCGAAGCAGGCCGGGACGGCCTGGAAGTGGCCGCGAGCCCTCGGCACGGGGGCATTCGAGGTGACTTCACGGTCCGGCCGCGAAGGCCCGCGGCCGTGCGGAGTTCCTCGGCCGCCGGTTTCCTCACCCGGAGATGCCGCAGCGCCCGGTGGTGGACCGCACGTCCTCACCCGGGCACCGCGGCATTCTTCACGGTGTTCACGGTTCACGTTCGCTTCGCGGCACGTCGGGCGGTGTACGTACCCGCCGGGCCGGCTGGTCACCTGCGTACCGCCGCGGGGGCGGCCGTACGCCCGCCGCGTCCGTCCGGTCCCGCGCGCCGGATCACGGACCGGGTCCCGGAGGAGCTCCGGAGAGCCGGCTCCTGTCGGGGCCCCGCGGTTCGGCGGGCCGGGCCGGCCGGATCAGGAGGCCGCCGGATCGGTCAGGAGGCCAGGACCTCGTCGAGCAGCGTCTCCGCCTTGTCCTCGTTGGTGTTCTCCGCGAGAGCCAGTTCGCTCACCAGGATCTGGCGGGCCTTGGCGAGCATCCGCTTCTCACCCGCGGAGAGCCCGCGCTCGCGCTCGCGGCGCCACAGGTCGCGCACGACTTCGGCAACCTTGATCACATCGCCGGACGCGAGCTTCTCCAGGTTCGCCTTGTAACGCCGGGACCAGTTGGTCGGCTCCTCGGCGTAAGGCGCTCGGAGCACCTCGAAGACCCGGTCGAGGCCGTCCTGGCCAACCACGTCACGCACACCGACGAGCTCCGCGTTTTCCGCCGGTACGCGCACCTCCAGGTCGCCCTGCGCGACCTTCAGAACCAAGTAGGTCTTGTCCACGCCTTTGATCTGACGAGTTTCGATGGCCTCGATCAGCGCGGCCCCGTGATGGGGATAGACCACGGTGTCGCCAACCTTGAACGTCATGTGACAGGTACCCCTTCCGTGGCTATCCAGAGTAACACGAGAACGCTCTCTTCTGAATGGCGTTTTCGCAGGTCAGGGCGCATCTCGGGGCTTGACAACAGCGACCGGATCGTGCTGCGAGGGGGTTCCGGAAGCGCGAATTCGCAGGTGGGAGGGGATCCGCGCGCGGGAGGAATCGGGTGCGTCGCCGCCCCACGGGAGGCCTGCCGAAACGCCCGTACGTCCGTTTTGCCGGATTGTCTCGGGCGGCCGAACGGACCCCGTCCAATTGATCAGCCCAGCCGGGGCGCACACCCGGGGGTCGTTTTCCGGCGAACCTCCGCGAGGCCTTCCGCCGGATCTTCCGGAGCCCTTCCCGGCGGGCTTCCGGGGAATGCGCGTAATCGTCCGCACCGGCCCGCCGCGATATTCCGCGAGGTACCGGACACCGCCGCTCCGCCGCCGTGAGCGGGCCCCCGGCACCCCTGGCCGCCCCCGCCGGGGGCGGCCCGGCTGCGGGAACGCCCGCGGGGGTCGGTACGCTGAGGCTCGCCCACAGAACCACTCACCGCCAGTAGGAGTAGCCGCCGCCGTGAGCAGCAGCCTTCGACGCGGCGCCCTCGCCGCCACCGCCCTCGCGCTCTCGATCGCGACCCTGACCGCCTGCGGAGCCGGGCCGAACGCCCAGAGCCTGACCATCAGGCCCGACAACGCCTCGGCCACCGTCGAGGACCTCAAGCTCCAGAACGTGAACATCGTCACCTCGGAGGACGGCGAGTCCGGCCGCGCGGCCGTCACCGCCCGCATCTTCAACGGCGGCACCGAGGACGAGACGCTGGAGTCCATCACCATCGGCGGCTCCGACACGGCCGTGGAGCTGACCCCGGCCGAGGGCGGGGAGCTGACCGTCCCGGCCGGCGGCTCCCTGGCACTCGGCGGCGAGGACAACGCCACCGCGATCGTCGAGGACGTCGAGCAGGCGGGCATCCGGCAGGGCGACGCCCAGTCGCTCGTCTTCGAGTTCGGGTCGACCGGCCGGGTGGAGCTGCGCGCCACCGTGGTCCCGGCGACCGGCCCCTGGGAGGGCTACGGTCCCGGCGCCGCTCCGGAGGAGACCCAGGAGCCGGGCGACGGGTCCACCGCCGAGCCCGGCCAGGAGGAGGACGACCCCGACGGCCAGGACGAGGGCGCGAACGACAGCGGGGACGACGGCACCCAGGGCGAGATCGGCAACTCCCAGGAGGAGCAGAACGACTGACGGCCGGTGACCGGCGGCGACCGCGGCCGCCGGTCACCCGGACGAGTGGCATGCCGGTGGGGCCGCCCCGTTCGGGGCGGCCCCACCGGCATGCCACTCACTCACCGGACAGCGGCCCGGGGCCCTGTCACGGCCGGTACCGTCACGGCTCGAACTTGTAGCCCAGCCCCCGCACCGTCACCAGGTAGCGCGGCGCGCCCGGGTCCGGCTCGATCTTGGCGCGCAGCCGCTTGACGTGCACGTCAAGCGTCTTGGTGTCGCCGACGTAGTCCGCGCCCCAGACCCGGTCTATGAGCTGCATCCGGGTGAGCACCCGCCCGGCATTGCGCAGCAGCATCTCCAGCAGGTCGAACTCCTTCAGCGGCAGGTCGATCTTGGTGCCGCCGACCGTCACCACGTGCCGGTCCACGTCCATCCGAACCGGTCCGGCCTCCAGCGCCGCCGGGGCGGCCTCCTCCGGCTCGCCGCGCCGCCGCAGCACGGCCCGGATGCGGGCCACCAGCTCCCGCGAGGAGAACGGCTTGGTGACGTAGTCGTCGGCTCCTATCTCCAGACCGACGACCTTGTCGATCTCACTGTCCTTGGCGGTCACCATGATGACCGGGACGTTCGAACGGCCGCGGAGCTGCCGGCAGACCTCGGTGCCGGGCAGCCCCGGCAGCATCAGGTCCAGCAGCACCAGATCGGCGCCGTTGCGCTCGAACTCCTCCAGGCCGTCCGGGCCCGTGGCCGCGACGGCCACCTCGAAACCTTCCTTGCGCAGCATGTACGACAGTGCGTCGCTGAACGATTCCTCGTCCTCGACGACGAGCACTCGGGTCACGGGAGGACCTCCGGGGCGGGTGCGGAATGGTGGTTGTCGGACTCATGGGGGGTTCGAGTGTCGTCTCGGGGGCGGTCGCGGACCGTGGCGGACGCACGGCCGGTGCCGTACGGCCGCGCGGTGCCCGGACCGCCCGGTTCGTCGGTTCCACCGGGTCCGCCGGCGGAGTCGTCCGGGCCGCCCGGGTGCGGGAGGCCCCTGCGGCCGGGGCCGCCGGGGTTCTCGGCGGCCCTGGCGTCCACGGGTTCGTCGATGTCGTCGAGGCCGTCGAGGCCGTCGAGGTCGTCGAGGTCGTCGAGGTCGTCCACGTCGGACGGCTCGCGCAGCGCGCCGCCCACCCGCTCCCGCTCGCGTCGCCGGGCCTCGGCGCGCTCCCGCGCGCTCCCGGCCTCCGGCAGCCGCAGGGTGAAGGTGGAGCCCTGCCCCTCCGCGCTCCACACGGTGACCTCCCCGCCGTGCGAGGCGGCCACGTGCTTGACGATGGCCAGCCCCAGGCCGGTGCCGCCGGTGGCCCGGGAGCGGGCCGGATCGACGCGGTAGAACCGCTCGAAGATCCGGTCCTTGTCCCTGTCGGAGATCCCGATGCCCTGGTCGGTCACCGCGATCTCGATCATGTCCCCGCCGGGTGCGGCCACCCGGCGGCCGGAGATGCCCACCCGGGTGCGGGAGGGCGAGTAGTTGACGGCGTTCTCGACGAGGTTGCCGAGCGCCGCCGCGAGCTGGCCGCGGTTGCCCCACACGTGCAGGCCGGCGGTGCCGCCGGTGGCCATGGTGATCTGCTTGGCGCCCGCCGGCTGGCGGCAGCGGTCGATGGCCTCGGCCACCAGCTCGTCCACCCGTACCGGCTCGGAGTCCTCCAGCGGGTTGTCGTTCTGCACCCGGGAGAGGTCGATCAGCTCCTGGACGAGGTTGGTGAGCCGGGTCGCCTCCTTCTGCATGCGCCCGGCGAAGCGCTGCACCGCCTCGGGGTCGTCGGCGGCGTCCATGACCGTCTCCGACAGCAGCGACAGCGCGCCGACCGGGGTCTTCAGCTCGTGGCTGACGTTCGCCACGAAGTCGCGGCGCACCGCCTCGATGCGCCGGGCCTCGGTCATGTCCTCCACCAGCAGCAGCACCAGCCGGGAGCCGAGCGGCGCGACCCGCGCGGAGACGGCCAGCGCCTCGCCGCGGCCGGTGCCGCGCCGCGGCACGTCCAGGTCGGTCTGGCGGATCTCGCCGTCGCGGCGGGTGGCGCGGGCCATCTGGAGCATCGGCTCCACCGTCAGCCTCCCGCCGCGCACCAGCCCGAGGGCGTAGGCCGCCGAGCTCGCCTTGACCACGGCGTCGGACTCGTCGAGCACCACGGCCGAGGAGCGCAGCACCGACAGCACGGTGTCCACGCCGGGCGGCAGGACGGCCTCGTTGTGCAGGGAGGTGCGCGTGGGACGGGTCTGCTCCCGCTCGCTCCAGCGGAACGCGAGTACGGCGATCACGCCGGTGCACACCCCGACGATCGCTGCCACTGCGGCGACCGCCGCGTTCACGTCCATGTGTCCAGATTAAGCGGGCCCCGGAAGCCCTCCACAGCCGTTCGGACCCCCACTCGAACACTCGTCTCCGAGAGTTCACGTCGGTGTCGGTGCTGATTCACCTGGGTGGACGGAAGCGGACGCGTTTCGGCCAGACCGTGGGAGCGTAGGGGAGAGAGCGGGGGGCTCTCCCCCCGGAACACCATGCGAGGGGAAGGACAGTCATGCGGGACGCGTACCACGAGGAGCTGGACTCGATCGGTGACAGCCTGGTCGAGATGGCCCGGCTCGTCGGCTCCGCCATCGGCCGCGCCACCACGGCGATGCTGGACGCGGACCTCCAGCTCGCCGAGAACGTGATCGCCGCCGACGAGAAGGTGGACACGCTCCAGCGCGAACTGGAGACCAAGGCGATCAACCTGCTGGCCCGGCAGCAGCCGGTCGCCACCGACCTGCGGATAGTGGTCACCTCGCTGCGGATGAGCGCCGACCTGGAGCGCTCCGGCGACCTGGCCCAGCACGTCGCCAAGGTGGCCCGGCTGCGCTACCCGGACTCGGCGGTGCCGCGCGACCTGCACGCGACCATCCTGGAGATGGGCCAGCTCGCGCAGCGCCTGATGGCCAAGACCGCCGAGATCCTGATCACCAAGGACGTCGACCTGGCGCTGCAGCTGGAGCAGGACGACGACGCGATAGACCTGCTGCACCGCACCCTCTTCCAGCACCTGATGGACGACCGCTGGAAGCACGGCATCGAGACGGCCGTGGACGTCACCCTGCTCGGCCGCTACTACGAGCGCTTCGCCGACCACGCGGTCTCGGTCGCCCGCCGGATCGTCTACCTGGTCACCGGCGACTACGCGGACGAGGTCGATCCGGCCGCCGCCGCGGAGGGCGTCGCGGAAGGCGTCGCGGAGGGCGTCCAGCCCGAGAACGCCTGAGCGCTCCGGGAGCGCCCGCGCGTACGGCGGGCGCGGCGGGGGCACGGCGCCGCCGTTCCCGGCCGCCGTACGCCCGCCCCGGCGGGCACGCGGGACATGCCCCCGCACGCCGTTGACGCGCCCGCCGGGGCGGGCCGCCAATGGGTGGCGGAGGCGCGCCGGCACCCCGTCGGCGCGATGACGGAGGAGGCACTCATGGCGGACTTCCCGATCCCGTCCACGACGACCGGGTACGCGGCCGGGCGGCCCTCGGCGCCCCTGCCGGGGGCGTGCGGCTGCGGCTCGGGCTGCTCGTGCGGCTGCCAGTCCGGCGGCAGCTGCCAGTGCGGCGGCAGCTGCCGCTGACCCGCCGCCTTGCGGGCGGCTCGGCGACCCGGCCGGGCCGGCCGGGCCGCCCGTGCGCCGCGGCGCTCCGGGGGAGCCCCGCGCCCCCTCCGGAGCCGTCCCCCGGCTGTTCGCCGCGCCGCCCGGGAGCCCCACGGCCTCCCGGGCTCCGAGAAGGCTCCGAGAAGGCATGGACATGGCCGGATCGCGCCGCCCGCCTCCCCATCGCCCGAAGGCCCGGTCCGGCCCCGTCGCCGAGGACCGCTCCGCGGGGCGAGGAGCGGACGAGGGCGGAGGACGCGTCGCCTCCTCGCCCGCGCCCCCGGCGGGCACACGGCCGACGCACCGGGGTTACCGCTGACACCCCCCGCTCCCCGCCGCACCTCCCACACCTCCCGCCGTACGCGCGGGCGGAGCGCCGCGCGTACGAACTCCCCCCGTGGGCTCCCCCTTGGCCCGGAGCCGGGCACGGCACCGCCGGCACCGCCCCCCTCCAGCCCCACACGGGTGAAAAGCAGCGATTTCACCCATGGCGGGCGCTGTCTCCCACTACGGTGTCCAGCCCTGCCGCACACCTCCGGAGGAGACCCATGCCGCGCACGTCGACCAGCCCGCCCGGGCACCGGGACACCGTCCGTGCGCCGCGCCGGGAGGAGGGCGGGCAGTGCGCGCCCGGAGCCCCCGGCTTCACCTGGACCGGGCACCCCGGCCACGGGCCGGGCGCGGAACTCCTGGGCGGCCCGCGCACCGCCCTGGAACTCGGCTGCGCCGGGGGCGACCGGGCCGCGTACCTGGCCCGTGCCGGCGTGGAGGTGACGGCCCTGGACTCCTGTGCCGACCGGATCGCCCGCGCCCGCCGGCGGTGGGGCGGCACCCCGGGGGTGCTCTTCGTGCGGGCCGAGGCCCGCGACCACCTCACCCGGGCGGTGACGACGTACGACGCCGTCTACTCCGCCCTGGGCGCGGTCCGGCGCACCGACCCGGAGGAGCTGGTCCCGCTGGCCGCCCGGCGCCTCACCCCGGGCGGGACCCTCGCGCTCTCCCGGCCCGAACCGGCCGACGGGCACCGGCCGGGTGCGTACGGCCCCGGCCGGTGGGCCGACCTGCTCGGACGCGGCGGCTTCATCGACATCGACGCCCGCGTCCTCCCGTCCCCCGTCCCCGGCGGCGCGGGCACCCTCCTGGTGCACGCCCGCCTCCCCGGCCACCGGACGCCCCCCGCCGGCGGCTGAGCCCCCGCGCGCGGGCGTCAGGTGAGTTCGCTGAAACGCTCCGTCTGGCGGGTGCGCCCGGCGACGATGATGGTGTCGCCCTCCGCCACGACGGTGTCGGCGGTGGCGTAGGTGAAGCCCTCACCGGGACGTTTGACCGCGACGACGGTGACGCCGTGCCGGGTGCGCACCCCGCTGTCACCCAGCCGCAGACCGACGATGTCGGCCGGCGGACTGGTCTTGACCATGGCGAAGTCGTCCTCGAACTCGATGTAGTCGAGCATGCGGCCCCGCACCAGGTGGGCGACGCGCTGCCCCATGTCGTGCTCCGGGTAGACCACGTGGTGGACGCCGAGCTGGGTGAGGATACGGCCCTGGGCCTCGCTGATGGCCTTCGCCCACACCTGCCGGATGCCGAAGGAGACCAGCAGGGAGGCGGTCAGGATGCTGGCCTCCAGATCGCTGCCGATGGCGACCACGGCGCGGTCGAACTCGTGGACGCCGAGCTGGCGCAGGACCTCCTCCTTGGTGGAGTCGGCGCGCACCACATGGGTGAGTGAGCCGGACAGGGACTGGACGGTCTCCTCGTTCTCGTCGATGCCCAGGACCTCGGTGTCCTCGTCGACCAGCTCCAGGGCCAGGGCCCGGCCGAAACGTCCCAGGCCGATGACGACGACCGAGTCGTCGCGGGCGATGCGGCGGCGGGCCCTGGCACCGCGGCCGCGGGCCAGTGACGGGTTCTTAGCCAATGACGGGTCGCTCCTCGGGAAGGTCGTACATGCGGACGCGCTGGCGCAGGGCGAGCGCGGAGGCCACCGTGATGGGACCGAGCCTGCCGAGGAACATCAGCACGACCAGCAGGATCTGCTCCGGTGCTGGCAGGTCGCCGGTGATGCCGGTGGTCAGCCCCACGGTGGCGAAGGCGGAGGTGACCTCGAACAGGGACCGGTCGAGGTTGATGTCGGTGAAGACCATGAAGACGACCGTGGAGCCGACCACGGCCGCCACCGCCAGCAGGACCACGGTCAGCGCCTGCCGCTGGACGTCGCCGTGCAGCCGGCGGTTGAAGATGTTCACCGCGCCCTCACCGCGCACCTCCGCGTAGATGACGAACAGCAGCACGGCGAAGGTGGTGACCTTGATGCCGCCGGCGGTACCGGCACTGGCCCCGCCGACGAACATCAGCACATCCATGCCCAGCCAGCTCGCGGGGTTCATCTGACCGATGTCGAGGCTGTTGAAACCCGCGGTGCGCGGCATCGCGCCGCCCTGGAAGAACCCGGCGAGCAGCTTGCCCGGCACGTCCATCGGCCCCAGCGTGGCCGGGTTGGACCACTCGATCGCGGTGATGAACACCGTGCCGCCGGACAGGAAGATCCCGCTGGTCCACAGCACGATCTTGGTGTGCAGCGACCAGCGGCGCGGCCGTAGCAGCCGGCGGCGCAGCTCGAAGAGCACCGGGAAGCCCAGCCCGCCGGCGATCACCGCGAAGGCGATGGGCAGGCAGATCCACGGGTCGGTGGCGAAGCCCATCAGGTTGTCGGTGTAGAGGGCGAACCCGGCGTTGTTGAACGCCGAGACGGCGTGGAAGACGCCCAGCCACACCGCCCGCGGCCAGGGCTCGTCGTAGCCGAGGCCGAAGCGCAGGGTCAGCGCCAGGGCGGTGACCGCCTCCAGCAGCAGGCTGACCTTCACCACCCCGGCCACCACCGCGCGGACCTCGCCCAGCCCCAGGGTCTTGGTCTCCGCCGCGGCGGTCAGCCTCGCGCGCAGCCCCATCCGGCGGGAGATCAGCACTCCGAGGAGGGAGGCGAAGGTCATGATCCCGAAGCCGCCGACCTGGATCAGGGCGAGGATCACGGCCTGTCCGAGGCCGGTCCAGTAGGTCTGGGTGTCCACCACCGTCAGACCGGTCACGCACACCGCGGAGGTGGCGGTGAACACCGCCTGGAGGACCTCGGCGCCCCCGGGGTCGGTACGGGCGCCGGGCAGCATCAGCAGCAGGCTGCCGACCACTATCGCCACTGCGAACCCCGTGACGACCACCTGCGCCGGATGGCGGAACCGCAGACGCCGCCACCCCGAGCGGGCTACCACAGCCCCGCTCCCTCAGGAGTGCGGCACACGATCGTATGCACCGGATGACGATAACCACCCCGGCGGCGCACCTCGCCCCCGGCCCGGCGCCGCGCGTACAGTTCCGCGTATGACCCGCTCCCCCGCCACCGTGGGCAGGACGGAGGGCCGTCCCCGGCCCGGCGCCCACGCCGGGCCGCCGAGTACGGACCACCGGCCGGACGCACCGGGGGGCGGTGCGTCCGGATGAGGGACCTCTTCCGCCCGGACCGCGGCGTCCGGCGGGTCGTCCTCGCTCTGCTGGCCGTCTCCGCGGCGCTGATCGCCGCGGGTTTCCTGCTCGACCTGATCTGGCTCTTCGTGACCGGTGCGTGGGTCCTGATCGCCGCGGGATCGCTGGAGATGATCTACCGGCCCTGACGGCACACGGGGCGCGGGGCGCGGGGAGCACGGTCCCGGCCGCGCCGGCGCGCCTTCCCCGCCGCCGTCACCCCCGGGCGGCCTGCTCCGGTTCCAGGCCGGTCAACCGCGCGCTGCGGTCCCACAGTTGAACGGCCATGGGCGGGGCCTTGACGGTGCGCGCCTTCCCCTTCTCGTAGTAGGCGCCGGATTCCCAGTCCCGGCCCGGCTCCGAGGTGGCCAGCCGCAGCAGGTGCCGCGCGCCCTTGTCCGGCGACTGGAAGAACAGGCGCGGCACGGGTGTCCGGAACAGGGTGCCGACCGGGCTCCGGCTGCTCCTGGCGAAGTTCGAGGAGACCCCGCCGGGGTGGAAGGCCACCGCGGACAGTCCCCGGTCGTGGTACCTGCGGTGGAGTTCCCGGGTGAACAGGACGAGTGCGAGCTTGGCGTTGCCGTAGGCGCGCACCGGTGAGTACCGGCGGGAGTTGTCGAGATCGTCCAGGTCCAGGCGCGCGGAGAGCCGGGCGGCGTTGCTGGCGGTCTGGATCACCGACGCCCCGCCGGCGAGCAGGGGGTCGATGAGCAGGTTGGTCAGCAGGAACGGAGCGAGGTAGTCGACCTGGAACGTCTCCTCGAACCCGTCGGCCGTGACACCGCGGTCGCCGAGGATCGCTCCCGCGTTGTTCGCCAGTACGTCGATGCGGGGGTACTTGGCGGCCAGCTCAGCGGCGAGCGCACGCACCTCGTCCAGGCGGGCGTAGTCGGCGGTGAAGCAGTCCGCGCCCGCTTCGTCCGCGACGGCGCGGATCTTCTCCGGAGACCGGCCGACGACGACCAACCGATGTCCCCGGCGCGCCAGTTGACGGGCCGCCGCGGCACCGATCCCGTCGCTCGCTCCGGTGATGACGATGGTCTTCGGCACAGGGCCGCCTCTCTCCGACTGCTCCGCGTCGCAGCGCCACGGGATCACCCGGCACACCGCCCCCCGCAACGTAGCACCCGCCGGCAGCACCGGCCGATCCGGCGGACCATGCAGCGGGGCCCTCCGCCCGGCGCGGACCATGCCGCCGGTCGGAGGGCCCCGTGGGAGCGCCGGGTTACTTCTTGCCCTGGTTCTTCACGGCCTCGATGGCCGCCTTGGCGGCGTCCGGGTCGAGGTAGGTGCCGCCCGGGTTGACCGGGTGGAAGTCGGTGTCCAGGTCGTAGGTCAGCGGGATGCCGGTGGGGATGTTCAGCCCGGCGATCTTGTCGTCGGAGATGCCGTCGAGGTGCTTGACCAGCGCGCGGAGGCTGTTGCCGTGCGCGGCGACCAGGACGGTGCGGCCGGTCAGCAGGTCCGGGACGATCGAGTCGTACCAGTACGGCAGCATGCGCGCGACGACGTCCTTGAGGCACTCGGTGCGCGGGCGCAGCTCGCTGGGGATCATCGAGTAGCGCGGGTCGTCGCTCTGCGACCACTCGGCGCCGTCCTCCAGCACCGGCGGCGGCACGTCGTACGAGCGGCGCCAGAGCATGAACTGCTCCTCGCCGAACTCGTCGCGCACCTGCGCCTTGTTCTTGCCCTGCAGGGCGCCGTAGTGGCGCTCGTTGAGGCGCCAGGAGCGGCGGACCGGGACCCAGAGTCGGTCGGCGGTCTCCAGGGCGAGCTGCGCGGTGCGGATGGCGCGCTTCTGGACGGAGGTGTGCACCACGTCGGGGAGCAGGCCGGCGTCCTTCAGCAGCTCACCGCCGCGGGCCGCCTCCTTCTCGCCCTTCTCGGTCAGGTTGACGTCCACCCAGCCGGTGAACAGGTTCTTCGCGTTCCACTCGCTCTCGCCGTGGCGGAGGAGGATCAGCTTGTACGGTGCGTCGGCCATGGGCCCGAGCCTAATCGAACGGGTGAGGGCGCACGGGACCCGGCCGACTGGCGAGACGGGCACGGTGGACGGCACGGCGCACGGGACGTACGGGCGTTCCGCGCCGGGGACGGGACAGGGAGCACGGGCGCGCCGCGTCACTCGTCGCGCAGCAGGTGGCCGAAGGCCTCCAGGTTGCGGGTGGACTCGCCGCGCGAGGTGCGCCAGGCGTGCTCCTTGCGGATCGCCGAGGCGAAGCCCATCTCCAGCAGGGTGTTGAACGCCCCGTCGGCGTTCTCCAGGACCGCGCCGAGGAGCCGGTCCACCTCCTCGGGCGTGACGGCGGGCAGCGGCAGCCGTCCGACCAGGTAGACGTCGCCGAGCCGGTCGACGGCGTAGGACACGCCGTACAGCCGGGTGTTGCGCTCCAGCAGCCAGCGGTGGACCTCGGCGTGGTTCTCGTCGGGGCGGCGGACGACGAAGGCGTTGACCGACAGGGAGTGCCTGCCGACGATCAGCGAGCAGGTCGTGGTGAGCTTGCGGGTGCCCGGGAGCGTGACGACGTAGGAGCCGTCGGCCGGGGTCTCCCACTCCAGGCCGGCGTCGCGCAGGGTGTACTCGATCGCTGCCCTGGCCCGTGCGGTCGCGTCGTCGCTGCCGGCGCGGTCGTCGGTGCCGTCGCTGTCGGCGTGGGCGTGCTCACCTGTGGACATGTGTCGATCGTAGGTGACGGCGGCGCTCGGCCGCCGCTTCGGCGTATACCTCGGCGGTGGCGGCGGCGGCCGTGTCCCAGCCGAAGCCGCTCGCGTGGCGGGCGGCGGCCTCGCCCATCCGGGCGGCCAGCGCGCCGTCGTCGATCAGGCGGCGCAGGGCGCGGGCGTAGTCCGGCGGGCGGTGGCCGTCGATCAGGAAGCCGCTGACGCCGTCGCGCACCGCGACCGGCAGCCCGCCGACGGCCGCCGCGACGACGGGGGTGCCGCAGGCCTGGGCCTCGACGGCGACCAGTCCGAAGGACTCGCTGTGGGAGGGCATGACCAGCACGCTCGCCGCGCGGTACCAGTCGGCGAGGACGTCCTGGGTCACCGGCGGGTGGAAGCGCACGACGTCGGTGACGCCGAGGCGGGCGGCGAGCTTCTGCAGCCGTTCGGGTTTGGCGAGGCCGGTGCCGCTGGGGCCGCCGACGACGGGGACGACGAGGCGTTCGCGCAGCGCGGGGTCCGCGTCGAGGAGGACGCGGGTGGCGTGCAGCAGGACGTCGGGGGCCTTGAGCGGCTGTATCCGTCCGGCGAACAGGGGGATGAAAGCTTTCTGCGGGAGCCCGAGCCGGGCCCGGGCCGCGGCGCGTCCGTCGGCGGGGCGGAAGCGGCCGAGATCGACGCCCGGATGGACGACGGCCGTCCGGGCGGGGTCGGCGTCGTAGTGGTGGACCAGTTCCCCCGCCTCCTCGGCGGTGTTGGCGACGAGCCGGTCGGCGGCCCGCACGATCTGGGTCTCGCCGATCACGCGGGCGGCGGGCTCGGGGGTGTCGCCCTCGGCGAGCGCGGCGTTCTTGACCTTCGCCATGGTGTGCATGGCGTGCACCAGGGGGACGCCCCAGCGCTCGGCGGCGAGCCAGCCGACCTGGCCGGAGAGCCAGTAGTGGGAGTGGACCAGGTCGTAGTGGCCGGGCCGGTGCCGGGCCCAGGCGCGCATCACGCCGTGGGTGAAGGCGCACAGCTGGGCGGGCAGGTCCTCCTTGGCGAGCCCCTCGTAGGGCCCGGCCTCCACATGGCGCACCAGGACGCCGGGGGCCAGTTCGACGGTGGGCTCCAGGGCGGCGGTGGTCGCCCGGGTGAACACCTCGACCTCGATGCCGAGGGCGGCGAGCTGCTTGGCCAGCTCGACGATGTAGACGTTCATCCCGCCGGCGTCGCCGGTGCCGGGCTGGTGCAGCGGCGAGGTGTGCACGCTGAGCATGGCCACGCGCCGCGGCCGGCGCACGCTGAAGCGGCTCCGCCGCCGACCGAGCCTGGTGGGGTACGGGCTCACCTGCGATGCCTCCTCCGGAGTGGGTGGCCGAGCAGCGCCGTCGACGGTCGGCTCCTCAGGGGGTGCAACCACTGAACGCCGGGGTCCATTTCTGCTTTGCCGAATTTTGACCCGTCCCCGGGAAACCGCGGACGGAGCGGGGGCGTCCGGAGGTGACGGAGGCCGGTGCGACGCCCCGGTTAACTCTGTGGCCACATATGCCCTTCGAGGTTGACAGAGGTCAGTGGGGCTACAACGATGCGTGATGCCGCGGTTGCCGCTGTGCACCGTGTGCGTTCTTCCGATCTTTCACGTCCGGCCCGGCCCCGGCCTGCCCTCCACCGCCCCGCGCGGTCCTGCCCACCGCGCCCCGGGCGGAGACGGTGCGCGCCGTGCGCCGGCCGGTTTCCGCACCGACATCGTGTTGGGAAAAACATGCCCATAGTGAATCGAACCGCCGCTCGGCTGCTGGGCACGGGCGCCATCGCCCTCGCCCTCTCCGTCGGCGGCGTCGCCACCGCCGGCGCCACCAACGGCGGCGACGGCTGGGACAGGGGGAAGTCCGCCGGCTTCAAGCCGGGGAAGGGCGCGGGCAAGAACACCGCGGCCGACGAGTGCGTCTTCTCCCTCGACGGGGAGAAGTGGCAGTCCTCCGTACGGGTGGACAACGTCAACCTGAAGCCCACCGAGGACGGCACCGTCCACATCCACGTCAAGGCGGCCAAGGAGTCCGGCACCTGCACCGCCTCCCTGGCCGCGTACCGCACCCACGGCCCGACCTGGGAGACCTCCGGGGAACAGGTCTTCCACGACTTCGACACCGTGTCCCTGAAGGGGAAGGCCGTCGACACCCTGGACATCTCGGTGCCGGACGAGGGCTGCTACGCGCAGATCGACCTCTACCGGGGCAGCACCCGGTTCGACGGCGGCGACGGCCCCGGCCACGGGCCGCTGCCGGTCGGCCCGGACCGGCCGGTGATCAAGGACAAGCTGATCGCCGCCTGGAACGGCGGCACGCGGGAGTGCCTGGAGGAGACCCCGCCGCCGTCCCCGTCCGCCCCGGAGACCCCCTCCGAGACCCCGCCGGAGACCCCGCCGGGGAACGAGGAGTCCACCCCGCCCGCGGAGACCGAGCCGCCGTCCGAGTCGGCGTCCCCCGTCCCGTCCGCCCCGGAGACCCCGGGCGGTGAGTCCCCGCAGGCTCCGGAGGCCTCCGAGCCCGCCGCCGAGCCCAGCGAGTCCGCCCTCCCGTCCGGTGGCGGCGACCTGGCCGAGACCGGCAGCAGCAACGTCGCCCCCCTCGCCGGTGGCGCCGCCGTGCTGCTGCTGGCCGGCGGTGGCGTGCTGTTCGCCGTCCGGCGCCGCAGGGCCGCCGGGAACTGACGGCAGGCCGGTCCGGTCCGCACACTCGCGGCCCCGGCGCCCGGGCGTTCAACGCCCGGGCGCCGGGGCCGCGCCGTTTCCCGCTCCCGCCTGGATGCCTGTCCGGTGGTTTTCCGCAGTCCGCCTCCCGGCCGGCCGCCGCCCCCGCCGACGCCGTTAGGGTGCGGGCGTGACTCCGCTCCCCCGCCCGAAGGAGGGGGGCTTCCAGCCCGAAGGTCGCGGTCCAGCCCGAACCGATCCCTTTCGGGACGAACGGAAAGTACCACAAGCCAGGGAAGCGATTCCCCCACCGGCTGAAGTCGGTGTTCCCCTCGCTAGGAGACTGATGGGCAGGCGTGCGGCACAGCGGCCGGTGGGGGCCGTCACGCGGGGGACGACGAGTCCGAACCGGCTGCGGCGGATGGACCGCTGGATCGCCGCCGCGCACGGTCCCGCGCTGCGCCGCGCCGCCGGTCCGGACGGGCCCGTCGCCGTCGACCTCGGCTACGGCGCGGCGCCCTGGACCGCCGTGGAGCTGCTGGAACGGCTGCGGGCGGTGTGCCCGGACGTGCGCGTCGTCGGCGTCGAGATCGACCCGGCCCGGGTCGAGGCGGCCCGGCCGTACGAGCGCCCGGGCCTGACCTTCGCGCACGGCGGCTTCGAGGTGCCGCTGCCCGGCGGGCGGCGACCGCTGCTGATCCGGGCCGCGAACGTCCTGCGGCAGTACGGGGAGAGCGAGGTGCCCCCCGTCTGGGACCGGCTGCGCGCCCGTCTCGCGCCCGGCGGGCTGCTGGTCGAGGGGACCTGTGACGAACTGGGACGGCGGCACGTGTGGGTCGCGCTCGGCCCGGAGGGGCCGCGCACGGTGACCTTCGCGACCCGGCTCGCCTCCCTGGACGCCCCGTCCGACCTGGCCGAACGGCTGCCCAAGGCGCTCATCCACCGCAATGTGCCGGGCGAGCCGGTGCACGCCTTCCTGCTGGAGATGGACCGGGCCTGGGCGGCTGCCGCCCCGTACGCCGCGCTGGGCGCGCGGCAGCGGTGGATGCGGACGGTACGGGAGGTCGCCGGCGGCTGGCCGGTCGTGGACGGCCCGCGCCGCTGGCGCCAGGGCGAGGTCACCGTCCGGTGGGAGGCCCTGGCGCCGCGCGGGAACGGGAGCTGATCCCGGAAACCGGAAAGGGGGCGCGGGGCCCGCCCGCGTGGCGAGCCCCGCGGGTCCGGCCTCAGCTGGTGATCTGCTTCTTCTGGGAACCGCCGCTGATCTGGATCTTGCGCGGCTTGGCCTGCTCCGCCACCGGGATGCGCAGCGTCAGCACACCGGCGTCGTAGGAGGCGTCGATCCGCTCGACGTCCAGGGTGTCGCCGAGGAAGACCTGCCGGCTGAACCGGCCGGACGGCCGCTCGGCGGCGATCCGCTCGGCGTCCTCGGGGCCGAGCCACCGGCGCTCGGCGCTGACGGTCAGGACGTTCCGCTCGACGTCGAGGTCCACGCTCTCCGGGTCGACGCCCGGCAGGTCGAAGTGGACCACGACCTCGTCACCGGTGCGGTAGGCGTCCATCGGCATTCCGACGGGGCGGGCGACCGTGCCGAGCAGCTGCTCGGTGAGGCGGTCGAGTTCGCGGAACGGATCGGTGCGCATCAGCATCACGACCAACTCCCTCCTTGGGTCACACCATCCTGTGATGCCCTCACATCTCCTGTATAACTCCACGGAGGAAAGTTGACAAGTAGACGCTCAAGTTAGTTGAGACAGTAATGTCGCGCAGCGGTGAAACCGCAGGTCAGAGCTGTCTGGCACATGCTGGCACACGGGGCGGGCCGGTACGCGTCAGTGCAGGTTGAGTGCCGCCAGCAGCGCGTCGACGAGTTCCCGGTCCTGTTCCCGGGTGAGCCGCTCCCTGGCCTGCCCGGGAGGCAGCCACAGCAGCCGGTCCACCTCGTCGCCCGGGACGAACGCCCCGCCGGTCGCCTCGGCCGCCCAGTAGTCGACCGTCTTGGGACGGCCCTGGGCCGTGTAGCGCACGGTGGGCAGCACCGCGCCCGGCACACAGGACATGCCGGTCTCCTCGCGCACCTCCCGCACCGCCGCCGCCAGGGCCGTCTCGCCGCGCTTGAGCTTGCCCTTGGGATGCGACCAGTCGTCCCACTTGGGCCGGTGGACGAGGGCGATCTCGATGCCGTCCGCGTCCCCCGCCACCGTCCGGGCCGTACGCGGCCGGCGCCACAGCACGCACCCCGCCGCCCGGACCACCGGGGCCGGTTCATCCGCCACCGCGGCCACTCCTCTCCACGCCGGTCACCGGCCCGGGCACGGTCTCGGGCACGGTCTCGGGCACGGCCCCCTCCGGCACCGTTCCCGGCCCGGCCCCCGGTGCCGTCCCGTCCACCGCCACCAGCGGCGCCGACAGCACCGGCCGCCACAGCCGTCCGAAGGTGAACCGGGCGGCCTCCACCTCGTGCCGCTGGTCGGCGTGGAGCACCCCGAGGGCGTAGGCGGTGGTGGGGGCGATACGGGGGGTGCGGGCGGCGGCGGCCGCCGCGGCGGCGGCCTCGGCCGCGTCCCGGTGCCGGTCCAGGGCCCGGCCGGCGGCGGCCAGCGCGGGATCGTCCTGCCCGATGACCTCGTGCGCGTAGCGCCGCAGCCGCACCAGCAGCCGCACCCTGTTCCAGGCGGCGTCCAGTTCCCCGTCGACGGCGAGGGTGTGGGCGAACGCCTCGCCGTTGTACGACTGCCGGGCCCGGGTCAGGGGCAGGGCCTCCACGGCCTGTGCCGCCCGCCGGTGGGCCTGCTCGGCCAGCGGCGGCAGCACCCGCAGCGCCCGCTCCCCGGTGGCCGAGGCGGCCGGGTCCGCCAGCGGCGCCTCGGAGGCCAGTACGGCGACCGCGTCCGCGACGGCGTGGAAGCGGGCGGAGCCCAGCGCCTGGAGCGCGGCGGAGTGGGCACGGGTCCGGGCGAGGGTGAGCTGCCGCTCCAGCAGCGCCCCGGCCCGCGCGACCCCGGCCCCCAGCCCGCCGCCGGTGGCGGTACCTGCGGCGGTGGCGGTGGCGGTGCCGCCGGAGGCCGTCCCGCCCGGCCCGGAGGAGGGGGCCGAGGACAGCCGGTGCAGTGCTCCGAGCAGCCGGTCGAGCCGCGCCTCGTACATGCGCTCCCGCCCCAGCACCCCGGCCAGCCACGCCAGTTCGGCGCCGAGCTGGTCGGCCCGGGCGGTGTCGGTCAGCGGCCGGTAGACCTGCAGGACCGCGCCGATCCGGCGGGCCGAGCGGCGCAGCAGCCGTACGGCCTCGGCCGCCGCGGACACCGACTCCGGCCGGCTCGCGCTCTCCTCGTGCAGCCGCAGACTGCGCAGGAACTCGGTCGCCTGCCGGCTGAGGTACTCCCCCAGCACCTCGCCCGCCGTGGCCCCGGACAGGTCCGGATACGGCCCCGGGCAAGGCCCCGGGTACGGCTCGGTGACCGGTTCGGGGTCCGGTCCGGGACCCTGGCCGGGCACCGGCCCGCGGGCTTTCCCGTCCGTCCCGGCCGGCAGGTCAGGTCGCTGGACCACGTCGGCGCCTCCGGGCGTCGATGAGCATTTCCTGTACGTGCCGCAGCGGCCGTCCGTCGGCGTCGGTGGCGTGCCGCGTCCAGTCGCCGTCCGGGCCCAGGTGCCAGGAGGAGGTGGTGTCCGCCGTCCCGGTCTCCAGGAACTGGTCGAGGGTGGCCCGGTGACCGGGGTCGGTGACCCGGACCAGTGCCTCGACCCGCCGGTCGAGGTTGCGGTGCATCATGTCGGCGCTGCCGATCCACACCTCCGGGTCGCCGCCGTTGCCGAAGACGAAGACCCGGGAGTGCTCCAGGAAGCGCCCCAGCACGCTGCGCACCCGGATGTTCTCCGACAGCCCCGGCACCCCCGGCCGCAGCGCGCAGATGCCGCGCACCCACACGTCGACCGGGACCCCGGCGCGGGAGGCCCGGTACAGGGCGTCGATGACCACCTCGTCCACCATCGAGTTGACCTTGATCCGCACGCACGCGGGCTGCCCGGCCCGGTGGTGGGCGATCTCCCGGTTGATCCGCTGCACCAGCCCGTCGCGCAGCGAGCTGGGCGCGACCAGCAGCCGGCGGTAGGTGGTGCGCCGCGAGTAGCCCGACAGCCGGTTGAACAGGTCCGACAGGTCGGCGCCCACCTGCGGGTCGGCGGTGAGCAGGCCCAGATCCTCGTAGAGCCGGGCGGTCTTGGGGTGGTAGTTGCCGGTGCCGACGTGGCTGTAGCGGCGCAGCGTGTCGCCCTCCTGGCGCACCACCAGCGACAGCTTGCAGTGCGTCTTGAGCCCGACCAGGCCGTAGACGACGTGGCAGCCGGCCTCCTCCAGCTTCCGCGCCCACTTGATGTTGGCCTGCTCGTCGAAGCGCGCCTTGATCTCGACCAGCACCAGCACCTGCTTGCCGGCCTCGGCCGCGTCTATCAGCGCGTCCACGATCGGGGAGTCGCCGGAGGTGCGGTACAGCGTCTGCTTGATCGCCAGCACGTCCGGGTCGGCGGCGGCCTGCTCCAGGAAGCGCTGCACGGAGGTGGAGAAGGAGTCGTACGGGTGGTGCAGCAGCACGTCGCGCCGGTTGAGCGCCGCGAAGACGTCGGGCGCGGAGGCCGACTCCACCTCGGCCAGGTCGCGGTGGGTGCCGGCCACGAACTTGGGGTACTTCAGCTCGGGCCGGTCCAGCCCGGCTATCGCGAACAGCCCGGTGAGGTCCAGCGGGCCGGGCAGCGGGTACACCTCGGCCTCGGAGACCTTCAGCTCCCGCACCAGCAGGTCCAGCACGTACGGGTCGATGCTCTCCTCGACCTCCAGCCGCACCGGGGGCCCGAAGCGGCGGCGCATCAGCTCCTTCTCCAGCGCCATCAGCAGGTTCTCGGCGTCGTCCTCCTCCACCTCCAGGTCCTCGTTGCGGGTGACCCGGAACATGTGGTGGTCGAGCACCTCCATTCCGGGGAACAGCTCCTCCAGATGGGCGGCGATGACGTCCTCGATGGGCACGTACCGCTGCGGGGAGGCCTCCATGAAGCGGGAGAGCAGCGGCGGCACCTTCACCCGGGCGAAGTGGTGGTGTCCGCTGACCGGGTTGCGCACGACGACGGCCAGGTTCAGCGACAGCCCGGAGATGTACGGGAAGGGGTGCGCCGGGTCCACCGCCAGCGGGGTGAGCACGGGGTAGATCTTCTGCCGGAAGAGGGTGAACAGCCGGGCCTGCTCCTCCTCGGTCAGCTCCGGCCAGCGGATGAGGTGGATGCCCCGCTCGGCGAGCGCGGGCGCCACCTCCTGCTGGAAGCAGGCCGCGTGCCGGGCCATGAGCTCGCGCGAGCGCGTCCAGATCAGGTCCAGCACCTCGCGCGGCTGGAGGCCGGAGGCGGAGCGGGTGGCGACCCCGGTGGCGATGCGGCGCTTGAGACCGGCGACGCGGACCATGAAGAACTCGTCGAGGTTGTTGGCGAAGATCGCCAGGAAGTTGGCCCGCTCCAGCAGCGGCGTCGCCGGGTCCTCGGCGAGCTCCAGCACCCGCTCGTTGAACGCGAGCCAGCTCCGCTCCCGGTCGAGGAAACGTCCCTGCGGGAGCTCCCCGTCCACGGTGTCCGGGCCCTCGCCCTCCCGGTAGGCGTCGGCGTCCGCGTCGAGCCCCGGTTCGAACTCGGCGGGCTCGGGCGTGACGAGGGCGTTGGGGCGGGTGGCGGCGATGGAACCGACGGAAGGCTGGGCAGGCTGGCTCATTCTTCCATTCTTCCGCGCCGCGGCGATCAGCGGCGCCCGAGGAGACGGCGCCGGGCACGGCCCCCGGCTCGGCGCGTTCGGCAGGGCGGGCAACATTCCGAGATGCTCGCAAGCGAGTCTGAATGAGCGGTTACGTCGACATGGCGGCCAGGGGATGCGCGCACTGCGCGCGGGTGCGCCGCCGCGGCGGCGCTTCGCACTGGTGGGGGCCGGTGGCGGAGGGTGACGAGGGCGTGGAGTGCGGTGCCCGGGGTCGGCGGGCGGACCACCGCCGACGTCCGGCGCGGAGCGCGGGAACCGGTCAGGCCAGCATGAGGACGACGGCGTCGCCCGCCCCTGCGGCGGCGGCGAAGAACCGGACCAGTTCCCCGTAGCGCTCCCGCAGGGTCTTCAGGCCGAGCGGGACCTCGGCCTCGTTCTCCGGCAGGAGGTACACCTCGGCAGAGCGCATGGCGGCCAGGTCGTAGTGCCCGGCAAGCGCGTCGAACGGCGTCTCGGCGAGGGAACCGGCCGCCCGGGCGACCTCCCCGGGGGTGAAGTAGCGGGCGGGCCCGTAGTCCGTCCCGTCCTCCAGCGGGAGTTCGGCCCCTCCACGGACGACGTCGACCGCCGTGCCGCCGTGGGCGGCGAGGAGGTGATGGAGCTTGTGCCACGTCTTCTCGATGCTGAGGAAGGGCGCCTCCTCGGGCGGGTGTGGTTCCCCGTCGGCCCAGGCGTCGCCGAGTTCGTCGATGCGCTCCTGCGCCCCAGGCCGGGTCGTCCAGCGCCCGTCGCAGGTCACCGGGGGACAGACGCGCGTACTCGCAGTGGATGCCCATGGGCGGGGACAGTAGCGGCGGGCTCCGACAATCCACGCTCACGGCCGGTGACGGCGCACCGGATGCCGGTCAGTGGGCGGGCCACGACCACCGGGACCCGCGTACCACTGCCACTGTCATTCGATACGCGCCATGGAGTGGTCCGCACTCAGACGCTCACACCGCGTGGTCACCTGGCCTTCATCAGAAAGTGCTGGGGGAGACGACATGACATCCAAGCCCTCCGCCGGGGACGGCTCCGCCCTGGGGTGGGTCAAGAGCAGTCACAGCACCGCCGACTGCGTCGAGGTCGCGGCCACCTCCGGCACCGTCCACGTCCGCGACTCCAAGCGCACAGCAGGCCCACGGCTCACCTTCGCACCGGAGGCATGGACCGGCTTCCTGCCGTACGCCGCCGGTCGCTGCCCCTCTCCCCCACCCACCTCCCGGATCCGGCTGATCCCGCCCGGCACCCGCCCCGGGTGATCCGCCGGGCGGCCGTGACAGTCCGGCCGGGGACGCCCGGGCCGGGGTCCGTTGTCAGTCCGGAGGGCTAGGTTCACGTGCCATGACGACCACCACAGCGGTGCAGACGTACACCTATCTCCGGCCCTCCGCCGTGCGGCACGGCGCGGGCGGGGCCGAGCTGGCGCTGGAGACCTCCGGCGGGGCGACACCGGCCGGGACGAGTGACCATCCGCGGTTCTTCGCCGGGTTCCTGACCGCGCCCGAGGCCGCCGCGGCGGCGCTGCTGTCCGTCGCCGACGTCGCCGCCACCCGCTACAACCAGCGGCTCTTCCCCGCGTCACTCGATCCGGTGGTGACGGGCAACGGCGACCGGCTGCGCTTCGAGTCGTTCTCCGGCTGCTGCGGCGTCTACGCCCGGCTCGACGTCCTCGGCGCGGGCCTGGACGGGGACGAGATAGGCCACGGCACCACCAACGTGGACGTCAACACACCGCTGCGGGACGCGCTGGCCCGGGTCGGTTCCGCCGATCCGCTGCACCTCCGGGTCGGTCCGGAGGTGCTGGAGGTGACCACGTTCGACGGGCCGGTGGTGGAGAAGAAGGTGCCGCTGCCGGACCGCTGGCTGCGCGGGTTCGCCGAGACGCAGGTGATCGCCGCCGCCTTCGACCCGCGCGCGGAGGTGAGCGCCGCCGAGGCGGTCCGTTTCCTGCGCGCCCTGCCGCGCGCCCGCGCCGGTTCCGCCCTGTGGGTCGTCCCCGCCGGGCGCGGCCTGCGGCTGACCAGCCGCGCCGTTCCCGGTGCCGTCTGCCTGCCGGGCCCGGACCGGCTGGCCGCCCTGCTGCGGGTGCTGCGGCACGCGAGCGGGCTGCGGCTGTACGGGCCGCCGGTCGGCGCCGGAGGCGCCCCGGCCGCCTCGGCGTGGGAGGTGCTGCTGCCGGGGATGCGGCTGACGCTGACCCTCTCCCCCGATCCGGCCCGCGGCTTCTCCGGTGAGGGCGCCGTCCTGGACGCGCTGGCGACGGAGGAGGCGGCCGGGGACGCCGAGCTGGTCTCGGTGCTGCTGGCCTGGGAGCCGCGGGTGGACGTGGACGAGCTGGCCCGCCGGTCGGGCCTGACACCGCAACGGGTGCGGGCCGCTCTGACGGTGCTGGGCACCGCCGGACGGATCGGCTACGACACCGCCGAGGCCGCCCACTTCCACCGCGAGCTGCCGTTCGACGGCGACCGCGTGGAGCGGCACAACCCCCGGCTGCGCGCCGCCCGCGCGCTGGTGGCGGCCGGGGCGGTACGGCCGGAGGGCGTGGAGGGCACGGAGGGAGGCGGTGCGGACGGCACCTTCGCCGTCGCCGTCGACGGCCACACCCACCGGGTGCGTTCCGCCGACGGGGAGCTGAGCTGCACCTGCCGCTGGTGGGCCGAGTACCGGGGCGGGCGGGGGCCGTGCAGTCACGCGCTGGCGGTGCGGATCGTCCTGCGTGGTGCCGGGGCAAGCGCCGGGCACGGTGCCGGTGCCGAGGGTGCGCGGGCGGGTGCCCGGTGAGCACCCTCGCGAGGCTGCTCCGCACGCGGGAGCGCACCGGCCGGCTGCTCCCCGTGGAGCAGGGGATCCTCGACACGGCCGGGCGGAAGCTCACCCCGGAGGCGTACGCGGTGCTGCTCGCCGTGGCGGACGGCGAGATCCGGCGGCTGCCCGAGCTGCTCACCGGTCTGAGCGAGGCTCAGCGGCGCTCCTGCGTGCCCCATCTGAAGGCGTGGCGCGCCGGGCTGCGCGACGAGTGGGGCCAGGAGACCCAGCTGCGCAGCCGGGCGCTGGTGATCGCGGGCGCGGGCTGCCACACGGGGGCGGCCGCCGCCGCGCGGTGGCTCGGGCACGACGATCTCAGCCTGCTCGACCCCGCCGACGCCGTCCCGCTGCTGACGATCCTGGCCGAGCGACCGGCGCAGTGGCTGAACGATGTCGCCCACCGCGTCGCCGGCCGCCTCCGGTCGGCCGACGAGTGGGGGAACCACTACCTCCTGGCCGAGCGGCTGGTGCTGCTCTCCGGGGGGCCGGTGCCGACCGGTGAGCCGTTCGTCCGGGGCTGGGCCCGCGCCAGATCGTGGCCGTACCAGGCCCTGCGCTGGCCCGCCGTCATGGCCGGCGCCCTGGCACCGCCCCCCGCGCCGGATGTCGCACCCGACAGTTCACCGGGCGGTACACGGCCCGGCCCGCTCGTGGAGCGGCTGCGCGCCGATCCGTTCCTGGACACGCTCCTGCCGCGCCTGTTCGAGACGGACGACGTCGGCGCCGCGCTCGCCGGCCGGATCGGGCTGAACTCCTGGCCGCCGGCCCTGGCGGAACTCGCCGCCGAGGGGCGGCTGGACCGGGCAGCGCTGATCGACGACTGCCTGTCGCGGCTGCTGCGCGGCGGACGGCCCGGTGAGCTGCGCGTCTTTCACACCTTCCTCAAGGAGCTCGACCCCACCGACGAGGAGTACGCCGCGCGCGCCACGGTCCTGCTGCGGCTGCTGCGCGACGGCACGTCCCCGGTGGCGGGGTCGGCGCAGGAGCGGCTGGCCGCACTGGACGCCGCCGGGCTCGTCGACCCCGAGCACCTCTTCGAGGCGTCCCGGACGGTGCTGCTCCGGCCGGAGAAGAAGCTGGTGCGGGCCCAGCTCAAGTGGCTGGACACCGCCGCCCGCCGGGACCGGGAGCGGGCCGGGGCCGTGGTGCTCGCCGCCGCCGACGCCCTCGGCCACGAGGACACCGGCCTCCAGGAGCGTGCGCTGAACCTGATCGCCCGTCACCTGCCGCACGCCGGGGAGGCGGTGAGCGGCGAACTGGCCGCCGCGGCGGAGGCGGTCAGCCCCGTGCTGCGGCCCCGCGCCGCCGAACTGCTGGGGCTGGAGACCGCCGGGAGTGGGGACGCCGCCGTCCCCGCCGGGGTAGCGGACGTCCTGCCGCCCGTGGCCGGGCCCCGGCCGATGGCGCCGCCGCTCGCCACCGCCGTCGAGGTGGCCGAGGAGGTGGGTGCCGCCCTGGCCGCCGTGTGGGCCGCCGAGTACCGGCCCGCCTCCGCCTCCGCCGTCGACGCCGCCGCCTTCGAGCGGGCGCTGGACGGGCTGGTCCGGCACGGGTACCGGGACCGGGCGGAGCTGGTGCGGGCACTGGCCCCGGTCGTCCGGGCCCATCCCTGGTCCGGGCACCACGCCTGGTGGAACGATCCGGGCCCGTGGGAGCTGCGGTATGTGGCGGCCGTGCTGGGCGGCGAGGGGGAGCCCGCCATGCCCTCGGGGGACGGCGCCCGCGCCGCGGGGCATCCGCACGGCCGCAACCTCACCCCCTTCGGGGAGGTGCTCGGTTCGCGAATACT
>NZ_JAZDCX010000022.1:0-105453 GCF_036323805.1 Streptomyces rubellus | reverse complement strand
CTCCTGCTGTCCCTGGCCCCGGCGCTGCTGCTCGGCGGGTTCGCCCTGTGGCTGCTCTACGGCTCCGCGTGGCTGCGGGTGGAGAACGTCACGGTCGGCGGGGAGCGGGTCCTGACCCAGCGGCAGGTGCTCGACGCCGCCGACGTGCCGCTGGGCGAGCCGCTGGTCTCGGTCGATCCCGGCGCGGTGGAGCGGCGGCTGCTGGAGAGGCTGCCCCGGATCCGGTCCGTGGAGGTGTCGCGGTCCTGGCCGCACGGCGTGGAACTGGCGGTCACCGAGCGGAAACCGGTGGTCGTCATGGCACGGGAGGCCGGGAACGCCGAGGACGCCGGGAGCGCCGGGAAGTACGTGGAGGTGGACGAGGAGGGCGTACCGTTCGGCACGTCCGCCCGGCGGCCCGCCGGTGTCCCCCTGCTCGTACTGGACCTCGACGACTCCCCGAGCAGGCACCGGTTCGGTCCCGGGCGGATGCGCCAGGAGGCGGCTGCGGCCGTCTCGGCCCTTCCCGGCGGGGTGCGCCGGGACACCCGCACCGTGCGGGTCCGTTCGTTCGACTCCATCACCCTGGAGCTGACGGGCGGGCGCACGGTGATGTGGGGGAGCGCCGAGCACGGCGCCAGGAAGGCCGAATCGCTCGCTTTGCTGATGAAAGCGGCCGAGGGGGCCGACAGGTTCGACGTGCGGGTTCCCGGTGCCCCGGCGGCGTCGGGGAGTTGACGGGCGTACACACAGGCCAGCACCCTGGTTGGCTACCGCGATACCTGATCACATAGGGTGAGAAGAAAAACGGGAGGTTCGGCGTGTTCGTTGAACGCGCACGGCTTGTCGACCTAGTGTCCATTCCAGAGAATCCGAGGAACAACAGACACTGGTAACCCTAAACTTCAACGTTAGGGTTCGGGTCGGCGTCCGGACCGTCCCACTCGGCATAGGTCGTCGCACCGCAGCCCTTGTGGAGCGGCGACACATAACTCGAGGCGAGAGGCCTTCGACGTGGCAGCACCGCAGAACTACCTCGCAGTCATCAAGGTCGTCGGCATCGGCGGCGGTGGCGTCAACGCCATCAACCGGATGATCGAGGTCGGTCTCAAGGGCGTCGAGTTCATCGCGATCAACACCGACGCACAGGCCCTGCTGATGAGCGACGCCGACGTCAAGCTCGACGTCGGCCGTGAGCTCACCCGCGGCCTCGGAGCCGGCGCCAACCCCGACGTGGGCCGCAAGGCCGCCGAGGACCACCGGGAGGAGATCGAGGAGGTCCTCAAGGGGGCCGACATGGTCTTCGTCACGGCGGGTGAGGGCGGTGGCACCGGTACCGGAGGCGCGCCCGTCGTCGCGGGCATCGCGCGTTCCCTCGGCGCCCTCACCATCGGCGTCGTCACCCGCCCGTTCACCTTCGAGGGCCGCCGCCGGGCCAACCAGGCCGAGGACGGCATCGCGGCCCTGCGCGACGAGGTCGACACCCTCATCGTCATCCCCAACGACCGGCTGCTGTCCATCTCGGACCGCCAGGTCAGCGTGCTCGACGCGTTCAAGTCCGCGGACCAGGTGCTGCTGTCCGGTGTGCAGGGCATCACCGACCTCATCACCACGCCCGGCCTGATCAACCTGGACTTCGCGGACGTCAAGTCCGTGATGTCGGAGGCGGGCTCGGCGCTCATGGGCATCGGCTCGGCGCGCGGCGACGACCGCGCGGTGGCCGCCGCCGAGATGGCGATCTCCTCGCCGCTGCTGGAGGCGTCCATCGACGGCGCCCGCGGGGTGCTGCTGTCCATCTCCGGCGGCTCCGACCTCGGTCTGTTCGAGATCAACGAGGCCGCCCAGCTGGTGAGCGAGGCGGCACACCCCGAGGCGAACATCATCTTCGGCGCGGTCATCGACGACGCGCTCGGGGACGAGGTCCGCGTCACCGTCATCGCGGCGGGCTTCGACGGCGGGCAGCCGCCGGCCAAGAACCGCGACAAGGTGCTCGGCTCCTACAGCGGCGGCAAGGAGGAGCCCGCCGCGGGACCGCGCCCGGTGCCCGCCGAGCCCGACCGCCCGTCCTTCGGCGGACTCGGCTCGGTCACCCCGCGCGAGGAGGACAAGCCCCCGGCGGCCCCGCTGGCCGACTCCCCGTCCGCCTACGGCGCACCGTCCTCCGACAGCGGCCCGGCCGTGACTCCCCAGGTGCCCCAGGCCCGTCCGTACCAGGACGGGCAGGCCGAGGAGCTCGACGTGCCGGACTTCCTCAAGTAGGCGCCGCGGGCGTGATACGACAGCACGACCTCGTGAGCGGCGCGCACTTCGCCTTCACCGACCGGTGGGGCGGGGTGAGCGCCGCTCCGTACGGCGAACTCAACCTCGGCGGCGCGGTCGGGGACGACCCCGGCGCGGTGCGGACCAACCGGGAGCTGGCGGCGAAGGCGCTCGGCCTCGACCCGGCCGCGGTGGTCTGGATGAACCAGGTGCACGGCCGCGAGGTGGCGGTCGTCACCGAGCCGTGGCGCACCGGTGCCGCACCGGGGGTGGACGCGGTGGTGACCACCCGCCGGTCCCTCGCGCTCGCGGTGCTCACCGCCGACTGCGTGCCCGTCCTCCTGGCCGACCCGGTTGCCGGGGTCGCGGGCGCCGCGCACGCCGGACGGCCCGGGCTGGTCGCCGGGGTGGTGCCGGCGGTGGTGGCGGCGATGACCGGTCTCGGCGCCGACCCGGCGCGCACCGTCGCGCGTATCGGCCCCTCGGTGTGCGGGCGTTGCTACGAGGTGCCGGAGCGGATGCGGGAGGAGGTCGCGGCGGCGGTGCCCGAGGCGTACGCCACCACCTCCCGGGGCACGCCGGCGGTCGACGTCGCCGCGGGAGTGCGCGCCCAGCTCGTCCGGCTCGGTGTCCCCGAACCGCCGCGGTCCCGGGTGTGCACGCTGGAGTCGGAAGACCACTACTCCTACCGCCGGGAGAGGACCACCGGCAGGCTGGCGGGTTACGTCTGGCTGGAGGGCGGGGCCGGCGGGCACGCCGCCGGTACGGCGGACGGGGAGCGTGGAGTGTGAGCGACCGCAGGGCCGAACTGGCCGACCGTCTCGCCCGGGTGGAGGAGCGCATCGCCCGCGCCTGTGGCGCCGCGGGGCGCGAACCGAAGGACGTGACCCTGATCGTGGTCACGAAGACCTATCCCGCCGAGGACGTCCGGCTGCTGGCCGGACTCGGGGTGCGGCAGGTGGCGGAGAACCGCGACCAGGAGGCGGCCCAGAAGGCGGCCTCCTGTGCAGATCTCGCCCTCACCTGGCACTTCGTGGGGCAGTTGCAGACCAACAAGGTCCGCTCCGTCGTCCGTTACGCCGACTTCGTGCACTCGGTCGACAGGCTCAGACTGGTCGGCGCGCTGTCCTCGGCGGCCGAACGCGCCGGGCGGCGGATCGGCTGCCTCGTCCAGGTGGCGCTCGACCGGGAGTCGGGTGCGGCGGGGGGACGCGGCGGCGCCGCGCCCGACGAGGTGGGGGAGTTGGCCGACGCGCTGGCCGCCGCGCCGGGGCTGTGGCCGGCCGGTGTGATGACGGTCGCGCCCCTGTCCGGGCCGTACGCCGGGCGGCCGGGCGCCGCCTTCGAGCGGCTGGCGGAAATCTCAACCCGGCTACGGGCCCGCCATCCTGCTGCCACCATGGTCTCCGCGGGAATGAGCGCGGACCTGGAGGAAGCGGTGGCGGCCGGTGCGACACATGTGCGTATCGGCAGCGCGGTACTCGGAGTCCGACCCGGGCTCCGGTAACGTCGCCGAAGGAGTCGGACCACAACAGAAAATATGGTCATTTCCGCCTTACGGGGATGACCGTGTGGATCCAGGGCCACCGGGGCCACCGGGGATGGAGCCCTGGGGCCTCCTGCCGGAGGTGCCGGGGGCAGGGAAGGGGCCTCCCCCGTCCGCGGGCAGGGGAACCACCACAGAGCGGAGGACGCAGAGAATGGCCGGCGCGATGCGCAAGATGGCGGTCTACCTCGGCCTCGTGGAGGACGATGGGTACGACGGCCCGGGGTTCGACCCCGACGACGAGTTCGAGCCCGAGCCGGAGCCCGACCGGGACCGGCGACGGCATCAGCCGCACCAGTCCGTGGACGCCCCCGCGGCCAAGGCCGAGGAGGAGCCGGAGCCCGAGGAGCCGGTGCGCGTCGTCCGTCCTCCGGCCCGCCGGGAGCGCGAGCAGGCTCCCGCGGCCGTCCCCGACGGCGGGCGGTCCGGGAGGATCGCCCCCGTGTCGTCCATCACACCCGAACGTCAGAGTCTGGAGAAGAACGCACCGGTGATCATGCCCAAGGTCGTGTCCGAGCGGGAGCCCTACCGGATCACCACGCTGCACCCCCGGACGTACAACGAAGCCCGTACTATCGGGGAACACTTCCGCGAGGGCACTCCGGTGATCATGAACCTGACCGAGATGGACGACACGGACGCGAAGCGACTCGTCGACTTCGCCGCCGGTCTGGTCTTCGGTCTCCATGGGAGTATCGAGCGGGTGACACAGAAAGTATTCCTGCTGTCGCCTGCTAACGTCGATGTCACGGCGGAGGACAAGGCCCGCATCGCAGAGGGCGGGTTCTTCAACCAGAGCTGAGATCGGACCACACCGCAGAACACCGGCCCGCGGGCCGGACACGGAGCAAGGGGAGAGGGAAGCGCACGATGGGCGTCGCACAGCAGGTGATCCTTGTTGCGCTGCAATGCTTCCTGGTCGTACTGATCTTCCGCCTGGTGATGGACTACGTCTTCATGTTCGCCCGCTCATGGCAGCCCGGCAAGGCGATGGTGGTCGTCCTGGAGGCCACCTACACTGTCACTGATCCGCCACTCAAGCTGCTGCGGCGGTTCATACCGCCGTTGCGCTTCGGGGGTGTGGCGCTTGATTTGTCCTTCTTCGTACTGATGATCATCGTCTACATCCTGATCAGTGTCGTGGCCAGGCTGTGAGCGATACGGTCGTGCCGATATGCCGATGACTTACGTTGAGGTGGAGAGATGCCGCTGACCCCCGAGGACGTGCGGAACAAGCAGTTCACGACCGTCCGACTCCGCGAGGGCTACGACGAGGACGAGGTCGACGCCTTCCTCGACGAGGTCGAGGCCGAACTGACCCGGCTGCTCCGGGAGAACGAGGACCTGCGCGCCAAGCTCGCCGCGGCGACCCGGGCCGCCGCGCAGAGCCAGCAGCAACAGGGCATGCGGAAGCCGGAACACCAGGAGAGGCCCGGCGCGCCCGTGCCCGCCGCCATATCAGGACCGCAGCCGGTCCCGCCGGGGCAGATGGGCGGTCCGCCCCAACTGCCCGGCGGTGCGCCGCAGCTGCCGGCAGGTCCCGGCGGGCCCGGGCCGCAGGGCCCGCACGGCCCCGGTCCGATGGGTCACGGCGGTCCGATGGGTCACGGCGGCCCCATGGGCGGTCCGGGTGGCCCCGGCGGTCCCGGTGGCCCCGGCGGTCCGGGCGGCGACAGCGCGGCCCGTGTGCTGTCGCTGGCGCAGCAGACCGCCGACCAGGCGATCGCGGAGGCCCGTTCCGAGGCCAACAAGATCGTCGGTGAGGCGCGCAGCCGCGCCGAGGGCCTGGAGCGGGACGCCCGCGCCAAGGCCGACGCCCTGGAGCGGGACGCGCAGGAGAAGCACCGCGTCGCGATGGGCTCCCTGGAGTCCGCCCGCGCCACGCTGGAGCGCAAGGTCGAGGACCTGCGCGGCTTCGAGCGCGAGTACCGCACACGGCTGAAGTCCTACCTGGAGAGCCAGTTGCGTCAGCTGGAGAGCCAGGCCGACGACTCGCTGGCCCCGCCGCGCACCCCGGCGGCGGCCTCGCTGCCGCCGTCCCCCTCGATGGCCTCGGCCGGCGGCGGGATGGGTGGCCACCAGCAGATGGGCGGTCACAACCAGGGCGGTCAGTCGATGGGCGGTCCGGGCGGTCACGGCGGTGGCCACGGTGGCCACAACCAGGGCGGCGGCCAGACCTACGGCGGGCAGCAGCAGATGTCCCCGGCCATGACCCAGCCGATGGCGCCGGTCAGGCCGCAGGGTCCCCAGCCGATGCAGCAGGCACCGTCACCGATGCGGGGCTTCCTCATCGACGAGGACGACAACTGACCGGCTGACCGGCGGCGGGGCCGAGAGCCAGCCCGCCGCCGGGGGACGGACGGATCGGCATATCACGACGGGCCGGGCCCGGGACCACACGGTCCCGGGCCCGGCCCGTCGGTGTGGCGGTACGGATGTGTCCGGGCGGCCACCGTCCGGCGGATCCCGGGGACTTGGGGCGGCGCCCCCGGCACCCTCGGGGAGTGCTCCGCTCCCCGGCCGCGGGGACCCGGCCGGCCCCGGTCTCCCGGCCGTTCCGGGTCGCCGCCCCGGAACGGCCGGGAGCCGTGCGGCCCCTACGCCCGGCGGAGCCGGAAGACCAGGGACAGCGCCTCGTCCTCGAAGGGCTCGCCGAAGGAGTCGTCCCCCTCGCCCTCCGCGTAGTCCACCGCCAGGACCTCGTCCGAGACCAGGGCCTGGTGGTCGGTCAGCGCCCGGGTGACCTCCGGATCGTCCGAGTGCCAGCGCAGGGCGATCCGGTCGGCCACGTCCAGCCCGCTGTTCTTGCGGGCCTCCTGGACCAGCCGGATCGCGTCCCGGGCCAGACCGGCCCGCCGCAGCTCCGGGGTGATCTCCAGGTCGAGGGCGACCGTGGCGCCGGTGTCGGAGGCCACCGACCAGCCCTCACGCGGGGTCTCGGTGATGATGACCTCCTCCGGCGACAGCGCGATCGTCTCGCCGTCGATCTCCACCGCCGCCGTGCCCGCGCGGAGCGCCGCCGAGAGCGCGGTGGCGTCCGCGGCGGCGATGGCACGGGCGACCTCCTGGGTGCGCTTGCCGAACCGGCGGCCCAGGGCGCGGAAGTTGGCCTTCGCCGTGGTGTCCACCAGGGAGCCGCCGACCTCCGCCAGGGAGGCGAGCGAGGTGACGTTCAGCTCCTCGGCGATCTGGGACCGCAGTTCGTCGCTGAGCAGCTCGAAGCCCTGCGCCGCGAGCAGCGCCCGCGACAGCGGCTGCCGGGTCTTGACCCCCGACTCGGCGCGCGTGGCCCGGCCCAGCTCCACCAGCCGCCGCACCAGCAGCATGTCGCGGGACAGGTCCGGGTCGACGGCAGACAGGTCGGCCTCGGGCCAGGAGGCCAGGTGGACCGAGTCCGGCGCGCCGGGCGTGACGGGCACGACCAGGTCCTGCCAGACCCGTTCGGTGATGAACGGCACCAGCGGCGCCATCAGCCGGGTGACGGTCTCCAGCACGTCGTGCAGTGTGCGCAGCGCCGCCGCGTCGCCCTGCCAGAAGCGGCGCCGGGAACGGCGCACGTACCAGTTGGACAGGTCGTCCACGAAGGTGGACAGCAGCTTGCCGGCGCGCTGGGTGTCGTACGCCTCCATGGCCTGGGTGCACAGGTCGGTCAGGGCGTGCAGTTCGCTCAGCAGCCAGCGGTCCAGCAGCGGCCGCTCGGCCGGGGCCGGGTCGGCCTGAGAGGGCGTCCAGGTGGAGGTGCGGGCGTACAGCACCTGGAAGGCGACGGTGTTCCAGTAGGTCAGCAGGGTCTTGCGGACGACCTCCTGGATCGTGCCGTGCCCGACGCGCCGCGCGCTCCACGGCGAGCCGCCCGCAGCCATGAACCAGCGCACCGCGTCCGCGCCGTGCCGTTCCATCAACGGGATCGGCTCCAGGATGTTGCCCAGGTGCTTGGACATCTTCCGGCCGTCCTCGGCGAGGATGTGCCCCAGGCAGACCACGTTCTCGTAGGAGGAGCGGTCGAAGACGAGCGTGCCGACCGCCATCAGCGTGTAGAACCAGCCGCGGGTCTGGTCGATGGCCTCGCAGATGAACTGCGCCGGGTAGCGCTTCTCGAACAGTTCCTTGTTCCGGTACGGGTAGCCCCACTGGGCGAAGGGCATCGAGCCGGAGTCGTACCAGGCGTCGATGACCTCCGGGACGCGGACGGCCTGACGGGAGCAGCCCTCGGCGGGGCAGGTGAAGGTGACGGCGTCGATGTGGGGCCGGTGCGGGTCCAGGCCGGACTGGTCGGTGCCGGTCAGCTCCGTCAGCTCGGCCAGCGAGCCCACACAGGTGAGGTGGTCCTCCGGGCAGCGCCAGATCGGCAGCGGGGTGCCCCAGTAGCGGTTGCGGGACAGCGCCCAGTCGATGTTGTTGTTCAGCCAGTCGCCGTAGCGGCCGTGCTTGACCGACTCCGGGAACCAGTTGGTCCGCTCGTTCTCCCGCAGCAGTTCGTCCTTGACGGCGGTGGTGCGGATGTACCAGGACGGCTGCGCGTAGTAGAGCAGTGCGGTGTGGCAGCGCCAGCAGTGCGGATAGCTGTGCTCGTACGGCACATGGCGGAAGAGCAGCCCGCGCGCGTCGAGGTCGGCCACCAGCGCCTCGTCGGCCTTCTTGAAGAACTGCCCGCCGACCAGGCCCAGTCCCTCCTCGAAGGTGCCGTCGGGCCGGACGGGGTTGACCACCGGAAGCCCGTAGGCGCGGCAGGTGGCCAGGTCGTCCTCACCGAAGGCCGGGGACTGGTGGACCAGGCCGGTGCCGTCCTCGGTGGTGACGTACCCGGCGTTGAGGACGAAGTGCGCCCCCTCGATCTCCACCAGGTCGAACGGGCGCCGGTAGGCCCAGCGCTCCATCTCCCGGCCGGTGAAGGTCTGCCCCGTCGTGCTCCAGCCCTCACCCAGCGCCTTGGCCAGCAGCGGCTCGGCCACCACCAGCTTCTCGGTGCCGTCGGTGGCCACCGCGTAGGTGACCTCGGGGTGGACGGCGACCGCGGTGTTGGACACCAGCGTCCAGGGGGTGGTCGTCCACACCAGCAGCGCGGCCTCGCCGGCCAGCGGACCGGAGGTGAGCGGGAAGCGGACGAAGACCGAGGGGTCGACGACGGTCTCGTAGCCCTGGGCCAGCTCGTGGTCGGACAGCCCGGTGCCGCAGCGCGGGCACCAGGGCGCGACCCGGTGGTCCTGGACGAGCAGGCCCTTGTCGAAGATCTGCTTCAGCGACCACCACACGGACTCGATGTACTGCGGGTCCATCGTCCGGTAGGCCTCGTCCAGGTCGACCCAGTAGCCCATCCGGGTGGTCAGCTCGGCGAAGGCGTCGGTGTGCCGGGTCACCGACTCGCGGCACCTGGCGTTGAACTCCGCGATGCCGTAGGCCTCGATGTCCTGCTTGCCGGAGAAGCCCAGCTCCTTCTCCACGGCCAGCTCCACCGGCAGTCCGTGGCAGTCCCAGCCGGCCTTGCGTGCCACGTGGTACCCGCGCATGGTGCGGAAGCGGGGGAAGACGTCCTTGAAGACGCGGGCCTCGATGTGGTGGGCGCCCGGCATGCCGTTGGCGGTCGGCGGGCCCTCGTAGAACACCCACTCGGGACGGCCCTCGGACTGCTCCAGAGTGCGGGCGAAGATCTTGTTCTCGCGCCAGAAGTCCAGCACGGCGCGCTCCAGGGCGGGGAGATCCACCTGGGCGGGCACCGGACGGTACTGGGGCGGGGACTGCTGGCTCATGGGCGGGCTTCCTCCAACGGACGTCGTGACTTCCGCCGGAGGGACGAGACCGTCCGCCTGTCGGCGCCGGTACCCGCGGTACCACCCTCCTTGACGGCGGACGCGCCGTACGCGCCTCCCGCCGCCCACTCATTGGTGCCGCGCTGCCGGTTCTACTCACCGCCCGTCCGGGCGGTTTTCCTCCGGCGGCTCCGGGGTGATCTTCACGCCGCGCTCGCCCCCGGGCTCACACCGTCCCCGGGTCGCTCGTGGCCGCTCACGGAACGCTACTCGTCCCCATCCACGCCTTTCGCTCCGCCCAGTGTAAGGGTGCTCCCGGGGGAGAGCGGACCGGTTTTCGGGCGGCGGGGCGGGGCACAACGCTTCGCAGGGATACGGGCCCCCCGGAAGTTCTCCGGAGGAGGCCCGGACGGCCCGGCGCGTCCCGTTGCCGGGTGAATGGCACCGATTTATCGTTCGCGTCACTGTCCGCGGACAAGATCACAATATGTGAAGGGAAGCGGCCATGGTGACGAAGGAGACCGCGGCGAGGAGGAACGGGGCCGTACGGGGATCCGCCATGGGCGCGGGCGGCGCCGCCGCGGGCAGGGCCGCGGGAACGACCGCGGGAAGGGCCGTGGAGAGGGCCACGGAAGAGACGGCCGGGAAAGCGGCCGGGAAGAAGACAGGAGCCAAGACGGTGGTTGCCAAGAAGAGCACGACGGGAACGCAGGCCGCCGGGACAGCCACCTCGGTCCCCCCGGCACGTACGGCCGCGGCCCCCGCCGCCCCCGGTGAGCTGGCCGTACGGCCGGGGGAGGAGGCCTGGACCCCGGACGAGGTGGAGGGGGCGCGCGCCACGCTGGCCGAGGAGGCCGAACGGCTGCGCGCCGAGATCCACACCGCCGAGGAGGCCCTTGAGGGGCTGATGCGCGACTCGGCCGACGCCGCCGGGGACGACCAGGCCGACACGGGCACCAAGAACATCACCCGCGAGCACGAGATGGCCCTGGCGGAGAACGCCCGCGAGATGCTCTACCAGACCGAGCGCGCCATGGACCGGCTGGTGGCCGGGACGTACGGCGACTGCGAGAACTGCGGGGAGCCGATCGGCAAGGCGCGGATGCAGGCCTTCCCCCGGGCCACGCTCTGTGTGGAGTGCAAGCAGCGGCAGGAACGCCGCTGACGGCATCCGGGCGGGTGTGACGTACCCTGCAACACGTGACAGAGGTGGAACGGGCGGGCGAGAAGCCCGGCCAGGCAGAGGCCGTGACCGAGGACGAGTCCGCGGACGGCACCGGAACCGGGGCCGGGGACGGTGCCGGGGGCGCCGGGCGGCCCGCGTCCGGTCGCCGTCGGCGGCGGATCGCGGAACTCGCCATCGTGGCGGCCGTCGCGTACGCCCTGGACCTGATCACCAAGATCATCGTGGTGGAGAGGCTGGAGGGGCACGATCCGATCGAGGTGATCGGCACCTGGCTGCGGTTCCAGGCGGTGCGCAACCCGGGTGCCGCCTTCGGTATCGGCGAGGCCCTCACCGTCGTCTTCACGGTCATCGCGGCGGCCGTGATCGTGGTGATCGTACGGATCTCCCGCAGACTGTACAGCGCGCCGTGGGCCCTGGCGCTCGGGCTGCTGCTGGGCGGGGCCCTGGGCAACCTCACCGACCGGCTCTTCCGGTCGCCGGGGGTCTTCCAGGGCCACGTCGTGGACTTCATCGCGCCCGCGCACTTCGCCGTCTTCAACCTCGCCGACTCGGCGATCGTCTGCGGCGGTGTGCTGATCGTCTTCCTGTCCTTCCGGGGCCTGGACCCGGACGGGACGGTCCACCGGGACTGACCGGCCGCCGGCCCGGTCCGCGGTGTGCCCCCGCCCGCCGGGCGGGGGCACACGCCGCTTCCGGCATACTCGACCGGGTGAGCCTGCTTCCCGAGATCCGTACCCTGCCCGTGCCCGACGGCCTGGAGGGCGAGCGCGTCGACGCCGCCCTGGCCAGGATGTTCGGCTTCTCCCGCACCAAGGCCGCCGAACTGGCCGCCGCGGGGAAGGTCCGGCTCGACGGAACGGAGGCCGGGAAGTCGGAGCGGGTGCGCGGCGGAGCCTGGATCGAGGTCGAGATGCCCGCGCCGCCCGCGCCGCTGCGGGTCGTGGCCGAACCCGTGGCGGGCATGCGGATCGTGCACGACGACGCCGACCTCGTGGTGGTCGACAAACCGGTCGGGGTGGCCGCCCACCCCAGCCCCGGCTGGAGCGGTCCCACCGTGATCGGCGGGCTCGCCGCGGCGGGCTTCCGCGTCTCCACCTCGGGCGCCGCGGAGCGGCAGGGCATCGTGCACCGGCTGGACGTGGGCACCTCCGGGCTGATGGCGGTCGCCAAGTCCGAGCGCGCCTACACCCTGCTCAAGCAGCAGTTCCGGGAGCGCACGGTGGACAAGCGCTACCACGCGCTCGTCCAGGGCCACCCCGACCCGCTGAGCGGCACGATCGACGCGCCCATCGGCCGGCATCCCGTCCACGACTACAAGTGGGCGGTCACCGCCGACGGCAAGCCGTCGGTCACCCACTACGACCTGGTCGAGGCGTTCCGGGCCGCCAGCCTGCTCGACATCAGGCTGGAGACCGGCCGCACCCACCAGATCCGCGTCCACATGGCCGCCCACCGGCATCCCTGCGTCGGCGACACCACCTACGGCGCCGACCCGACGATGGCGAAGCGGCTCGGCCTGACCCGGCAGTGGCTGCACGCGGTCCGGCTCGGCTTCGAACACCCGGCGGACGGCCGCCGGGTGGAGTTCACCAGTGACTACCCGGACGACCTGCGGACGGCCCTGGACCGGATCCGCGCCGAGAGCGCGTAGCGGGGCGGAACGCGGGCCGTGCCCGGGCACGGCCCGCGGCGGGGTCCCGGAGCGGTCCTCTCAGGTCGCCCTGCGGGCACCGGGGACGTTCGCCCGGCCCGTGTCGTCCTTCCCGGCCGTACCGCCCGTGTCCCCGGTGCGGCCGGGCCCGGGCCGCTCCGCGGCCTCCTCCGGTGCCCGGCCGGCCGCCGCCTCGCCGTTCCGGCCCGGTTCCGGCGCCGCGGGCGCGGTCGTGACGCGGGGGAGCGCGTAGGGGTGCTCCCGGTGGAGCCAGGTGACGAGCCCCTCGCGGACCTCGCAGCGCAGCGTCCAGATGTCGTCGGCGTTGCGTGCCGTCATCACCGCGCGGACCACGATCGTGGTGGGGGTGGTGTCGTAGACCACCAGACTCCAGTTGCGGCCGTCCCACATGTCGCTGGCCCGCACGAGCTCCTCCGTCTTCGCGCGGATCTCGGCGATCGGGGCGGAGTGGTCGAGGTGGAGGTAGACCGTGCCGGTCATCTGCGCGCCGCCGCGGGACCAGTTCTCGAACGGCTTGTTGGTGAAGTACGACACCGGCATGGTGATCCGGCGCTCGTCCCAGGTGCGCACGACGAGGTACGAGATGGTGATCTCCTCGACCGTGCCCCACTCGCCGTCCACGATCACCGTGTCGCCGATGCGCACCATGTCGCCGAAGGCGATCTGCAGTCCGGCGAAGAGGTTGCTCAGTGTGGACTGGGCGGCGATGCCGACGACGATGCCCAGTACACCGGCCGAGGCCAGCATGGAGGCGCCCAGCTTCTCCAGCGCGGGGAACTGCAGCAGCATCGCCGCACCGGCGATCACCGTGACCACCGCCGTCGCCAGCCGCCTGATCAGGGTCAGCTGGGTGCGCACCCGCCGCACCCGCGCCGCGTCGTGGGCGATCCCGGCGTAGCGGGAGTAGGCCGTCTCCACCACCGCGGTGACGATCCGCAGCACCAGCCAGGCGGTGGCCCCGATCAGGATCAGGTTGAGCCACAGGTCGACGGTCTCCTGGTGGTTCCTGGCCAGATGCGTCTGCTCGGAGAAACCGTTGAGCAGGCCGACGAAGACCACGGCCTGGAGCGGCCACCGGCCGCTGCGCAGCAGACCCCACATCGGGGTCTCCGGGTGCCGGGCGTCCAGGCGCCGCAGCGCACGGTCCACGCCCCATCCGACGACGAGGGCCAGCGCGATGGCGCCGCCGAAGACGATCAGCGGCCGCAGCACGTTCTCCATGGTCGGGTGACTCCTCGGGGGACTCCTGGGAACGGAAGAAGGGCTCCCCCGACCGTACCTGGCACCATGGGGGCGATCCCGCCCCGGGCCCGGCACCCGGGTCCGGGCCACGGCTGTGACCAGCGAAGGAAGTGACACCTTGGCCGTCATTGTGATGTTCCACTCCGCCTTCGGGCCGCGCCCCGCCGTGCAGGCCGCGGCCGGGCTGCTGCGGGAGGCCGGGCACGAGGTGCACACCCCGGACCTGTACGGCGGACGGACCGCGGACACGGTCGAGGAGAGCATGCGGATCAGGGAGGAGATCGGCCGCGACGAGCTGCTGCGGCGGGCCGTGACCGCCGCGGCGCCGCTCTCCGGGCGGGGAGTGGTCTACGCCGGCTTCTCACTGGGCGGGGCGATCGCCCAGAACCTGGCGCTCGCCGACAACAGGGCGCGCGGGCTGCTGCTCCTCCACGGCACCTCCGACATCCCCGAGGACGCGGCCGTCGACGAGCTGCCCGTACAGCTCCATGTCGCCGACCCCGACCCCTTCGAGCCGCACGACTGGCTGAACGCCTGGTACCTGCGGATGCGGCGGGCGGGCGCGGATGTCGAGGTCCACCGCCACCCCGGGGCCGGACATCTGTACACCGACCCCGGGCTGCCCGATCACGACGAGGAGGCGGCCGAGCGGACCTGGCGCGTCGCGCTGGACTTCCTGGCCGGCCTGCCGGACCCGGCGGACGGCTGAGGAGGCCCGGGGCTCAGGGGCGCGTGCAGCGGCCCGAGCCCCCCGAGTCCGGATGGCAGACGTACACCCGGTCGGCCGGGTCGTGGCTGAGGTAGCGGCCCACACAGCCGTCGGAGGTGGTCCTGCCGTGCTCCGCGCAGTACCGTACGGCGGCGTTGCCGTCGGCGAAGGGGCCCGGGGCGTAGATCACCCAGTAGCCCGGGCGCAGCGCGGCGAAGTCGTCACTGCGCAGCACCCGGGCCCCGGGCACCTGGGCGCGGACGGACGCCAGCCGCTCGTCGCGGGCGGCGGTGCCGGAGGAGACCGGCTCGGAGAACAGCTGGGCGATCCAGCTGTCCGCACTCGCCTCCCCGGAGTCCGGGGAGGCGTCGGCGGACGGAGCCCCGTCCTCCGGTGCCCCCGTCCCGTCCGGGGAGGCCGGGGCGGAGCCGGTACCGGACGTCCTGTCCGCCGCCCCGTCGGCTCCGGCCCCGGCGGGCTTTCCGTCGGGCGCCGCCCCGTCGCCGGGCGAGGTCGTCGCCGCGGGGCGGGCGCCGGTGTTCCGCCGCTCGTCGCCGCCGGAGAGCGCCGTGACGCCGTACACACCGGCGGCGAGCAGCACCGCGACGGCGGCGACGGCCCCCGCCGCCGTCATCGCCCGGCGGCGCGCGGGACGCCCCGGTGCCGCGGGCAGGACACCCGTCCCGGCCGTCGGAGTGCCCGGCGGCACGGGTGCCGGGGACGGCGGGGAGGTGGCCGATACGGACGCCGGCGGCCGGGGCATGACGACGGTGGACGCGGGACCGGCGTCCGGGCCGGCCTCCGCCGCGGCGAGCAGCGCGTCGAACCGCTCGGCGTCGGGCCGGGCCGCCGGATCGCGGACCAGCATCGCCGTCAGTGCCGGGGCGAGCGGCCCGGCCCGGACGGGCTCGGGGACCGGATCGTCGAGCACGGCGGCCAGGGTGGCCAGGGCCGAGCCGCGGCGCAGCGGGCTGACGCCCTCCGCGCAGACGTACAGCGTCATGGCCAGCGACCACAGATCGGCGGCCGGGGTGTCGCCGCCGTCGCCCCGGATGCGCTCGGGGGCGATGTACTCGGGCGACCCGATGATCTCGCCGGTCATGGTCAGCGAGGCCGAGCCCCGGAGCGCGGCGATGCCGAAGTCGGTCAGCACCGCGCTCCCGTCGGGGCGCAGCAGCACGTTGGCGGGTTTCACGTCACGGTGGAGGATCCCGGCGGCGTGCGCGGCGCGCAGCGCGGACAGGAGCTGCCGGCCGATCCGGGCCACCTCGCGCGGCGCCGGCGGGCCGCCGCCCAGCAGGTCCTGGAGCGAGCGGCCCGGCAGCAGCTCCATCACGATCCACGGATGCGGCCGGGAGTCGACGATGTGGTGGACCGTCACCACGTGCGGATGGCTGATCCGGGCCAGGGCGCGCGCCTCGCGCAGCACCCGCTCCCGCAGTCTGCGCGAGGCGGGTCCCTCGCCGTCCTCACCGCCCCCGCCGTCCCCGTCGAGGGCGGGATCGGGCGGACGGACCTCCTTCAGCGCCACCTGACGGTCCAGCACGGTGTCGCGGGCCCGCCACACCGTGCCCATACCGCCGCTGCCGAGCCGTTCCAGCAGTTCGAAGCGTCCGTCGACGACCCGCCCGGGGCCGCGGTGCCCGGCCCGTCCGCCGTGCTCCGCGCCGCCGTGCGCGCCGTGCCCTTCGTGCCCCTCGTGGTCCGCCCCTGGCATGGGGATCAGCGTAGGGCCTGCGGCGCCCGCTCCACGCGCTGAGTGCCCGAAGGGGCACGGTAGGAGCGCAGGTACCGGACGGCGGAGTCCGGGTCGGTCCGGTCGGCCAGCGCGTAGTAGTCCATCTGCGCCCGCTCGCCGGTCACCTCCAGGACGCCGTAGCCGTGCGAGTCCATGTCCACCCACCGGGTGTGGCGGTTGGCGGCCCGTACGGCGGCCTCGGCGACGGCCGAGACGGTGTGCGGCGGGACCCCGAGCGCGTCGTCGAGGTTGTCCGAGGTGACGGAGGTGACCACGAACTCCGTGGCGACCGGCGGCTCCAGCGGATAGGTGGCGGCCCGCACCGGCACCTCGTTGGCCCAGGCCATGTGGACGTCGCCGGTGAGGAAGACGGTGTTGCCGATGCGGTTGTCGCGCAGGTGGGTCAGCAGCTCGCGGCGGTCGTCGGTGTAGCCGTCCCACTGGTCGGTGTTGACCGCCAGGCCCTCCCGGGGGACGCCGAGCAGTCCGGCCAGCGGTCCCAGCAGATACGCCGGGACGGAGCCGAAGGCGACCGGCGAGATCATCACCGAGGTGCCCACCAGATGCCACCGGATCCCGGCGGCCGCGGAGGCGGACAGCGAGGACTTCAGCCAGTCCAGCTGCGCGCGGCCGGTGATGGTGCGGCCGGGGTCGTCCACGTCGCCGCTGCCGGCACCCGCCTGCTCGTCCCGGAAGGAGCGCAGGTCCAGCAGGTGGAGGTCGGCGAGGTCGCCGAAGCGCAGCCGCCGGTGGACGGTGCCCTCGGTGGCGGGGCGGACCGGCATCCACTCGAAGTACGCCTGCCGCGCCGCTCCCGCCCGCGCCGCCCAGTCGCCCTCCGCACCGGGTGTGTGGTTCTCGGCGCCGCCGGACCAGGAGTCGTTGGCCGACTCGTGGTCGTCCCAGACCGCGATCACCGGATGGGCGGCGTGCAGGGCCCGCAGGTCGGGGTCGGTCTTGTAGTGGGCGTGGCGCTGCCGGTAGTCGGCCAGGGTGACGGTCTCGTGGGCGGGCTCCACCGCCCGGACGGAGCCGCTCCCCAGCGGGAACTCCTCCCGGCCGTACTCGTAGATGTAGTCGCCGAGGTGGAGGACGGCGTCGAGGTCGGTCCGGGCGGCGAGGTGGCGGTACGCGGCGAAGAAACCGCTCTCGTAGTGGGCGCAGGAGACCACCCCGAAGCGGAGGCGGTCCGCCGTGGTGCCGTCGGCGGGCGCGGTGCGGGTGCGGCCGGCGGGGGAGCGGACGCCGGCGGCGGTGAAGCGGTAGTGGTAGTCGGTGGCCGGGCGCAGCCCGCGGACGTCGGCCCTGACCGTGTGGTCGGAGGCGGCCGTCGCGGTGACGCGGCCGGAGGCGACGACGGAGGAGAAGCCGCGGTCCTCGGCGATCTCCCAGGAGACCTCCACGGGTGCTCCCCGGCCGGAGCCGGGCACCGCGTCGGGGGAGGGGGTGACCCGGGTCCACAGCAGGACGCCGTCGGGCAGGGGATCCCCGGAGGCGACGCCGTGCGCGAAGACCGGCCCGTCACCGGGCGCGCCGGCCGCCCGGGCCTGCCCGGTGGCGGCCAGCGGCAGCAGCGCGGCGGTCGCGGCGCCGGCCGCGACGACCGAGCGGCGGGTGGGGGAGGGGGCGGAAGCGGCGGGAGTGGCGGATGACGCGGGAGGAGTGGAGGACGCGGAAGACGCGGAAGGGGCGTGAGTGTCGGTCACGGCGGCCGATGCTATGCGGTGGCGGGACCGGCGGCCAGCGGACCGGCAGGAGTTCGGCCACCGGTCGGACAACCGCCGGACGGCGTTCCCCGGCCCCGGGCGGAGCCGCGCCGGAGCCGTGTCCGCGCGGTGTCCGCGCCGGGCCGGACGTGCCGGACGGGACCGGCCCGGTGACCGCGCCGCTGGGCGGCGGGACACCGGGCCGGATGGGGCGACCGCCGTCCGGCGGCGGTCCGGCGGCTGTGCGCCGCTTACTTCACACCGAGCTTCGCGAGCTCCTCGGGGAGCTTGGGGGTCTCGACGTCCTTGCCGTCGATCCGGACGGTGGGCGTGCCCTTGACGTCGGACTTGTTGAAGCTGTCGATCATCTCCAGGGCCCACTTGTCGTAGGTGCCCTTCTCGACGGCCGTCTCGAACTCCTTGTTGCCCTTCAGCGCGTCGACGTTCTCCGCGACCTTCAGCAGGTAGTCGTTGTCGGCGAACTTGTCCTCGTTCTCCGGCGGGTGGTGCTCGGCGGAGTACAGCAGGCCGTGGTACTCCTTGAACGCCTCGGTGCTCACGTCCAGCGCGGCGCCCAGCGCGCTGGCGGCGTTCTTGGAGCCGTTGCCGCCGAAGTTGCCGTCGATGATGGCGCCGAGGTGGATCTGGAGCTTGTACTTGTCCTCCTCGGCGCCCTTCTTGATGGTCTCGCCGAGCGCCTGCTCGAAGCTGGCGCAGGCCGGGCAGCGCATGTCCTCGTAGACGTCGATGGTGGTCTTGGCGTCCTCGCCGCCGAGAACGACGACCGTGCCGTTCTCCCCGGTGGCGTTGGCCGGCTTGACCAGCTTCTTGTCGGCGGCCGCGGACCAGGACTTGTCGCTGCCGCTCTCGCTCTCCATGTTGGCGACGGCGAAACCGACACCGCCCGCGACCGCGAGGACGGCGATCACCGAGCCGCCGACGATCAGCTGGCGGCGGATCTTCTCCTTCTTGGCCTGCTTCTCGCGCTCGACCCGCAGTCGCTCGCGGGCGGCACGCTTGGCTTCCTGGCTGTTTCGCTTGCTCATCGGGGGGTTCTCCGTGTCGGTTGCGTACGTGTGGGGACGGTAGTGCTCAGACGGTGGTGGCCGCCGGGCAGGGAGGTCCGCGTCGCACGACGGAGTGGATGAGCAGCGGAAGCGCGCGGGGGGCGCGGGGGTGGAGGGCGGGGCGGACGCCGAGCCCAGTCCGCCCCACGGGCGCCGGACGGGCGCCGGTCCCCAGCAGCAGTGGCCGGAACAGGGCCGTCGCGGCGGCGCGCAGCAGCCGGGTGAGCGCCGCGTCGCCCCGCCGCAGCCAGGCGGCGGCGGTCAGTCCCACGGCCAGGTGCACGGCCAGCAGGAGCCAGGGGGCGGCGGGGTGCGCCGGGGCGGGGAGCGGGGAGGCGCCGGAGGCGGCCATCCGTGCCAGCGGCGTCCCGAAGTCGCCGCCCGCGCACAGCAGGTCCACACCCAGTGAGCGCAACGGGCCCGCCACCGGACCGCCGGCCTGCCCGTAGCAGGTGTCCTGGCCGGCGGTGAAGACCGTGTCGGCGGCCAGCTCCAGCGGCACCAGCAGCGCGGCGATCGACCAGTACCCCCGCTCCCGCCGTCCGGCGAGCGCGAAGGCGGCGGCGAACACCACCGCGGTCACCAGGGCGAGCGGCAGGAACGGCAGGGGGTTTCCGGTGAGCAGGACGTGGGCACCCGCGGACAGGGTGACGCACAGTGCGGTGAAGACCGCGGCGCGCACCGCTCGTACGCCCGTGCCCGGGAAGCCCATCGTGTCCATCGCAGCCGAGTGTGCCACGTGCTCCCCTAAGAAGGGCCTAAAGTGCGGGCGCCGGTGGCGATCGCAACATGGGCGGGCTCCGGGGAACAACGGCGGATGCCGCCTTGACGACCGGCCTGACCTGCGCTTTCCATGCCGGGGCCGGACCGGTGGGCGAGGCCGGGCGGCCACCCGTCCGCCCGCGCGGGGCACGGGAGTTCTGTCGGTGCCAGGCCTTAGACTTCGGAGCCGTCCAGGCACTGCCGCAAGCCCCTGCACCGGAGGTCCCCCGTCGTGGCCGATCAGCCGTTCACCCATCTGCACGTACACACCCAGTACTCACTGCTGGACGGTGCGGCACGGCTGAAGGACATGTTCGAGGCGTGCCAGCAGATGGGCATGACGCACATCGCCATGACCGACCACGGCAACCTCCACGGGGCCTACGACTTCTTCCAGCACGCCACCAGGGCGGGTGTCACGCCGATCATCGGGATCGAGGCGTACGTCGCCCCGCAGTCGCGGCGCTACAAGCGGCGTGTCCAGTGGGGCCAGCCCCACCAGAAGCGCGACGACGTCTCCGGCTCCGGCGGTTACACGCACAAGACGATCTGGGCGGCCAGCAAGACCGGTCTGCACAACCTCTTCCGGCTCTCCTCCGACGCCTACATGGAGGGCTTCTTCGTCAAGTGGCCGCGCACCGACCGGGAGATGATCGCCGAGTTCTCCGAGGGCCTGATCGCCTCCACCGGCTGCCCCTCGGGCGAGGTGCAGACCAGGCTGCGGCTGGGCCAGTTCGACGAGGCGCTCAAGGCCGCCGCCGACTACCAGGACATCTTCGGCAAGGGCCGCTACTTCCTGGAGCTGATGGACCACGGCATCGAGATCGAGCGCCGGGTCCGCGACGGGCTGCTGGAGATCGGGAAGAAGCTGGGCATCCCGCCGCTGGTCACCAACGACAGCCACTACACCTACGCCAGCGAGGCCGAGGCGCACGACGCGCTGCTGTGCATCCAGACAGGCAAGAACCTCTCCGACCCCGACCGCTTCCGGTTCGACGGCGCGGGCTACTTCCTGAAGTCCGCGGCGGAGATGTACGCCATCGACTCCTCCGACGCCTGGCAGGAGGGCTGCCGCAACACCCTCCTGGTGGCCGAGCAGGTCGACACCACCGGCTGGTTCGAGAAGCGGGACCTGATGCCCCGCTTCCCCGTCCCCGAGGGGCACACCGAGGAGTCCTGGTTCCGCGAGGAGGTCCGGCGGGGCATGGAGCGCCGGTACGCCGGCCGCATCCCCGAGGACCGGCAGCGGCAGGCCGACTACGAGATGGACGTCATCGTCGAGATGGGGTTCCCCGGCTACTTCCTGGTGGTCGCCGACTTCATCATGTGGGCCAAGAACAACGGCATCGCCGTCGGGCCCGGCCGCGGTTCCGCGGCGGGCTCGATCGTGGCGTACGCCATGGGCATCACCGACCTCGACCCGATCGAGCACGGGCTGATCTTCGAGCGGTTCCTCAACCCCGAGCGCGTGTCCATGCCGGATGTCGACATCGACTTCGACGAGCGCAGGCGCGGTGAGGTCATCCGCTACGTGACCGAGAAGTACGGCGCCGACAAGGTCGCCCAGATCGGCACCTACGGCACCATCAAGGCCAAGGCCGCGATCAAGGACTCCGCCCGGGTGCTGGGCTACCCGTACGCCATGGGCGACCGCATCACCAAGGCGATGCCCGCCGACGTCCTGGGCAAGGGCATTCCGCTGTCCGGCATCACCGACCCCAAGCACCCCCGCTACAACGAGGCGGGCGAGATCCGGTCGATGTACGAGAACGAGCCGGACGTGAAGAAGGTGATCGACGCCGCCCGGGGCATCGAGGGCCTGGTGCGGCAGATGGGCGTGCACGCGGCGGGCGTGATCATGTCGAGCGAGCGGCTGGTCGACCACGTCCCGGTGTTCAGCCCCAAGAACGACGGCGCGGTGGTCACCCAGTGGGACTACCCGACCTGTGAGTCGCTCGGCCTGCTGAAGATGGACTTCCTGGGCCTGCGCAACCTCACGATCATGGACGACGCCGTCAAGCTGGTGAAGGCCAACAAGGGCATCGACATCACCCTGCTCGACCTCTCGCTGGACGACCCCAAGACCTTCGAGCTGCTCCAGCGCGGCGACACCCTGGGCGTCTTCCAGTTCGACGGCGGGCCGATGCGCTCCCTGCTGCGCATGATGAAGCCGGACAACTTCGAGGACATCTCCGCGGTCTCGGCCCTGTACCGGCCCGGCCCGATGGGCATGAACTCGCACATCAACTACGCGCTCCGCAAGAACGGGCAGCAGGAGATCACCCCGATCCACCCGGAGCTGGAGGAGCCTCTCAAGGAGGTCCTCGACATCACCTACGGCCTGATCGTCTACCAGGAGCAGGTGCAGAAGGCCGCCCAGGTGCTCGCCGGGTACAGCCTCGGACAGGCCGACCTGCTGCGCCGGGCGATGGGCAAGAAGAAGAAGGAGGTCCTGGACGCCGAGTTCGTCAACTTCCAGAAGGGCGCCCGGGAGAAGGGGTACTCCGACGAGGCCATCCAGGCCGTGTGGGACGTGCTGGTCCCCTTCGCCGGCTACGCCTTCAACAAGGCGCACTCCTCGGCGTACGGACTGGTGTCGTACTGGACGGCCTACCTCAAGGCGAACTACCCGGCCGAGTACATGGCGGCCCTGCTGACCTCCGTCCGCGACGACAAGGACAAGTCGGCGGTCTACCTCAACGAGTGCCGTCGCATGGGCATCAGGGTGCTCCCGCCGGACGTCAACGAGTCCGAGGCGAACTTCACCCCGCGCGGCGACGACGTGATCGTCTTCGGGCTCACCGCCGTGCGCAACGTCGGCCAGAACGTGGTGGACTCGATCGTCGCCTGCCGGAAGGCCAAGGGGAAGTACACCTCCTTCCCCGACTTCCTGGACAAGGTCGACGCCGTGGTGTGCAACAAGCGCACCGTCGAGTCGCTGATCAAGGCCGGTGCCTTCGACGAGCTGGGCCACACCCGCAAGGGTCTGACCGCCCACTTCGAGTCGATGATCGACAACGTGGTGCAGATCAAGCGCAAGGAGGCCGAGGGACAGTTCGACCTGTTCGGCGGCATGGGGGAGGAGACCGCCGACAGCGGTCCGGGCTTCGGCCTGGACGTGGAGTTCCCCACCGACGAGTGGGACAAGAGCTATCTGCTCGCCCAGGAGCGGGAGATGCTCGGCCTCTACGTCTCCGACCACCCCCTGTTCGGTCTGGAGCACGTGCTGACCGACAAGGCCGACGCCGCGATCTCCCAGCTCACCGGCGGCGACTTCGCCGACGGGGCGATCGTCACCATCGGCGGCATCATCTCCGGACTCCAGCGGAAGATGACCAAGCAGGGCAACGCCTGGGCGATCGCCACCGTGGAGGATCTGGCCGGCTCGATCGACTGCATGTTCTTCCCCGCCACCTACCAGCTCGTCTCCACCCAGCTCGTCGAGGACACGGTGGTCTTCGTCAAGGGGCGCCTGGACAAGCGGGAGGACATCCCCCGGCTGGTCGCCATGGAGCTGATGGTCCCCGACCTGTCGGACGCCGCCTCCGACGCGCCCGTCACCATCACCATTCCCACGGTCAAGGTCACCCCGCCGCTGGTGGAGAAGCTGGGCGAGGTGCTCACCCACCACCGAGGCTCGACCGAGGTGCGCGTCAGGCTCCAGGGCAGCCGCAAGACGACGGTGCTCCGGCTCGACCGGCACCGCGTCACCGCCGACCCGGCACTCTTCGGCGACCTCAAGGCACTGCTCGGCCCGTCCTGTCTGGCGGGCTGACCCCGCCCCGCCCGGGGCGGTCTGCCCGGAGCGGACGGACGGCCCCCGGCGGTGGGCGCCCACCGCCGGGGGCCGTCCCGTGGTGCGCGGCCCCCGGGGGTCTCGCGGAACCGGGGCCGGGCGGCCGTGGTTCTCCGCCAGCCGGTTGCCGGCCGGCCGGTGATCAGTCGCCGGTCAGTTGTGGCCGAAGCGCCGGTGGCTCCTGCGGCCGCCCTCGCCTGGGCCGCCCGGCGAGGACGCCGCCTCCCCGGCCGTGTCCTGCGGCCGCTCCCGCGTCTGCTCGGTGGTCCCGCGTCCGCGCCGCCGGTCGCGGTCGTCCTTCCTGTGCTTGCCCATGATCTCCTCCTGTGCGGACCTCTGAACGATGGGCCGCGATCAGCCTCGCACGCGGTCGCGGAATTCGCATTCCGGGCAATTACCCTGATCGGCCGGTCTTCTTGCCCGGGCGGCCCTCCCGTACGGTGGACATCGGTGTTCCGCCACGCCGAAGATCGAGTCCGAGCCGTCGAGCCTGTACGGTCGGGCAGACTCGAGACAGATCCGAGACAAGCGCACAAGACCGGCGGGAAGCCACCGGTCACGGTGGCCGTACCGGTCCGTGCGGGTCGTACCGAGAGTGGGTGGAGCGTGGACCGCTGCGTCGTCCTGGTGGACGCCGGATATCTCCTGGGCGCCGCCGCGAGCCTCCTGGCGGGCGAGCCCGCACGCTCCCGGATCACCGTGGACCACTCCGTGCTCATCCAGGGACTGCGCGAGCGCGCCGAGGAGGACACCGGCTGCCGTCTGCTGCGGATCTACTGGTTCGACGGTGCGCCCGACCGGGTGCCCCAGCCCGAGCACCGGCGGCTGCGGGTGATGCCGCGGGTGACCGTACGGCTCGGCGCCCTCACCCGCAGCGAGGGACGGTGGGCGCAGAAGGGCGTGGACGCGGCCATGCACGCCGAGCTGACCGAGCTGGCCCGCAACCGCGCCTGCTCCGACATCGTGCTGGTCACCGGCGACGGCGATCTGCTGCCCGGGCTGATGTCCGCCAAGGAGCACGGTGTCGCCGTCCATCTGTGGGCCGTCCAGGCCGCCGACGGCGACTACAACCAGTCCGAGGACCTGGTCGCCGAGGCCGACGAGCGGCGGGTGCTGGACCGCGACTGGATCACCCGCGCCGTCCGGGCCAAGGACCTCACGGGGATCTGCCCGCCCCGCCCCGACACCCGGCCCGAGATCACCGCGATCCTCTCCGCACCGCTGCCCGACCGCCCCCATCCCTCCGGCGGGGGGAACACCGCCGCCCCGGACGAGGACGCCCCCGCACACGCCCCCGCCGCCGACGGAGCGCCGCGGCCGGGCACCGCCGGCACCGTCTCCGCCGGGGGACCGGCCGACCCCGGCAGCAACGGTGCCCAGGCCCCCGCCGCCGACGGGCACGGCGGAGAGCCCGGGCCGGTCAGGGGCGTGCCCACCCCCAAGGACCTGGCCGGACTCGGCCGCCCCGCCGTGCCGCCCAACCCCTCCGCCTCCCCCGGCGCCACCCTGCGCTGGTCCTCCGACCGGGGCTGGGTCGACCGCGGTACGCCCGGTGAGTCACCCGACGCCGCCGGGCTGCCCACCCTCGCCCAGCTCACCACTGCCGAGCAGCGCTGGGCGGACCGGGAGGAGGACATCACCACGGTCAGCGGCGATCCCTTCGAGGTCGGCCAGGTCTTCGCCCGCCGCTGGATCGGGCGGCTGGCCGTCCCCGCCCATCTGCGGGTCCTCTCCGCGGAGTACCCCCGCATCCCGCACCGCATCGACGGTGAGCTGCTGCGTTACGCCGCCCGCTTCGGTCTGCTGGCGCACAAGGACGACCAGATCGACGAGCACGACCGCTATGCGATCCGGGCGGGCTTCTGGCGCGAGGTGGACGCCCGTACGGTGAACGAACACGCACCCACCGGCGATTGAGTCCGGCGGGGACGCGTACCCTCGTAGCTCGTGAGCACGGGCACTCGGCAGGCGGCGGACGGCACGGTGGGTGACACGGCGGGCAGCGCCGTGGGCGCCGCGGCGGACGGCGCGCGGATGCCGGCGGAGACCGCCGTGCGCGTCCGCGAGCTGGTCAAGACCTACCCCGCCCGGCGCGGGCGCCGCGGCGCCCCGGGCACCCCCGCCGTACGCGCCAGCGACGGTGTCAGCCTCACCGTGCGGCACGGCGAGATCTTCGGCCTGCTCGGCCCGAACGGTGCGGGGAAGTCCACCCTGGTGCGGCAGCTCACCGGGCTGCTCCGGCCCGACGCCGGGGGCATCGACGTCCTGGGCCACGATCTGGTGCGCCACCCGAGGCGGGCGGCCCGGCTGCTGGCCTACCTCGGGCAGGAGTCCACCGCGCTGGACGAGCTGACCGTGACGCTGGCGGCCGAGACCACCGGGCGGCTGCGCGGCCTGGCCGCCGCCGCCGCGCGCCGCGAGTGCGACACCGTCCTGGACGAGCTGAACCTGGGGCCGCTGGCGGACCGTCCGCTGAGGCGGCTCTCCGGCGGCCAGCGGCGGCTCGCCTGCGTGGCGGCGGCGCTGGTGGGGGAGCGGCCCCTGCTGGTGCTGGACGAGCCGACGACCGGCATGGACCCCGTGGCGCGGCGCGCGGTGTGGTCCGCGATCGACCGGCGGCGCGCCGAGCACGGCGCCACGGTGGTCCTGGTGACCCACAACGTCATCGAGGCCGAACTCGTCCTGGACCGGGTCGCGGTGCTGGACCGCGGCCGGGTGATCGCCTGTGACACCCCGGCCGGCCTGAAGGCGGTGGTCGGCGAGGACGTGCGGCTGGAGCTGGTGTGGCGGGACCGCCCGCCGCTGGAGCTGCCCGAGGTGGCGGCCCTGCACCGGTCCGCCGCGACGGCCGGCCGCCGCTGGACGCTGCGGCTTCCCCAGCAGGACGCCCGGGCGGCGGTCGCCGCCGTCACCGGCGGCCCGGCGTTCGCCGCGCTGGACGACTTCACGCTGGCCACCCCGAGCCTGGAGGACGTCTACCTGGCGCTCGGCGGACACACGGAAGGACTGGTGAAGGCGTGAGCACCTCCGCGGCGCGGACCGCGCCGCCCGGCGGGCCGGCCGGGCAGGAGCCGGGGGAGCCCGGGGAGGCGGGCGGGCCGGCCGCCGCCCCGCTCGCCGACGGCGCGGGCCTGTGGTCCGGTCTGGCGGCCGTCTACCGGGCGCAGCTCTCCCGGGCCCGGGTGGCCCGTATCCCGCTGCTGTTCGTGGCCACCTTCCAGTCGATCGGGATCATGGTCCTGATGCGGGGCGTCGTGGACGCCGGCCCCGGCGACGAGGCGCGGGCCGTGGTGGCGGGCTCCAGCGTGCTGGTGGTCGCCTTCGTCGCGCTCAACCTGCTGGCCCAGTACTTCGGCCGGCTGCGCGCCTCCGGCGGCCTGGACCACTACGCCACCCTGCCGGTGCCGCCCGCGGCGGTGGTACTGGGCACGGCGGGCGCGTACGCCTCCTTCACCCTGCCCGGCACGGCGGTCACCGCCGTGACCGGCGCGCTGCTCTACGGCCTTCCGCTGGACGGGCTGTGGCTGCTGGCGGCGGTGGTGCCGCTGGTCGGCGCGGCGCTCGCCGGGCTCGGCGCGGCCCTGGGGCTGCTCGCGCCCCGTCAGGAGATCGCCACCCTCTGCGGGCAGCTGGGCATGTCCGCCGCGCTGCTGCTGGGCGTCCTGCCCGCCTCGGGACTGCCGGAGCCGGTGCGCGGGCTGCGGGACCTGCTGCCCTCCACCTACGGTGTGGAGGCGCTGGCGGCCGTGCTCGGGCCCCGGCCGCACTGGCCCTCCGTGGTCGCCGACCTCGGGGTGTGCGTCGCGGTCGGCGCCGTGACCCTGGCCGCCGCCACCTGGGCGTACCGGCGCGCGGCGGTGCGCTGAACCCCGCGGCCGCGCCGTTCCGGCGTGCCACTCGTACGGCCTGCCCGTCGAACCGGTGACCGAACCTGGCACGATGGCAGGGTGACCGCACCGACGCCTCCTCCTTCCCATCACGGCCCCTCCCGGGACTACGACCCGTGGACGTCCCCGCCGCCCGGCGCCGCGGCGTCCGGCGGACCCGGTGACACGGGCGGGCCCGGCCCGGGCGGGGAAACCGGCGGACTGCGCCGGTCCGGTGCGGAGACCGGTGGCGTCGAGGTCCGGCGGGAGGTGCGCGACGCCGTGCCGGTGGCGGTCGCGGTGGCCGTCGCCGGCGTGGCGCTCGGTCTGCTGTGGCTGTGGCTCGCCCCGCGGATCCCGCTGGTCTCCGACGGCACTGCCGTCTACCTCCGCGACTCCGAGGGCGAGGAGACGGTCGGCGCCGACGGCACGTTCGTGCTGCTGGCCCTGGGCGTCGGGGCGCTGACCGGGGCCGCGGTCTTCCTCGCCCGGCGCCGGGGCGGCATCGGCACGGTGATCGGGCTGGCGCTCGGCGCGGTGCTCGGCTCGGTGCTGGCCTGGCGGCTGGGCGTCCAGCTCGGACCGGAGCAGGACGTGGTGGCCCGGGCCGGGGAGGTGGGCAGGGGGGAGGTCTTCGACGCCCCGCTGGAGCTGAAGGCCAAGGGCGCCCTGCTGGCCTGGCCGTTCGCCGCGCTGCTGGTGCACCTGGGACTCACGGCCCTGTTCGGGCCCCGTGACCCCGGCCCCGAGCCGTTCCCCCACCCGGGGTGGGGGCCGCCGCCGGGGAGCGGGGCACCGGGCAAGGAGTAGCGCCCTCCGGGGGCGGGACCCGTACCGGCCGGGGCCCGCCCGGCAGACCTACCCGCGGGCGACCGGTGCCGTCACCGCGCCGGTGAGCCGGACCAGGTCGGCGGGCGCCAGCTCGATCTCCAGGCCCCGGCGCCCGGCCGAGACGCAGACCGTCCCGTACCGCTGGGCGGAGGCGTCCACGACGGTCGGCAGCGCCCTGCGCTGGCCCAGGGGGGAGATCCCGCCGCGTACGTAGCCGGTGGCGCGCTCGGCGGCGGCCGGGTCCGCCATCGAGGCCCGCTTGCCGCCGACGGCCGACGCCAGCGCCTTGAGGTCCAGCGAGCCGGAGACGGGGACGACCGCGACGGTCAGCACGCCGTCGACCTCCGCCACCAGGGTCTTGAAGACCCGCTCCGGACCGACTCCGAGCGCCTCGGCTGCCTCCTCGCCGTAGGAGGGGCTCGCCGGGTCGTGCTCGTAGGAGTGGAGGGTGAAGGACACCCCCGCCTTCGTGGCGGCCACGGTGGCGGGGGTGCCGCCGGAGCCGGTCCGCTGCTTCTTCCTGGCCAATGTCGTCTCGCTGTGTCTCGGGCCGCCGGACGGCCGCGCCGGGCCGGTGGGCACCGCCACGGCCCGGAGCTCAGTTCGGGCTGGTCGGCAGGCGGGTGAGCTCCGCCGCCGGAACCGAGGGGAGCCTACCGATCAGCGCCGTCTCGCGCCGCAGAATTCTCAGCTCCTCCGCCAGCCGCGTGGCGGTGTCCGGGGCCTGCAGGAGCCGCTGCTTGGTCGGGGTGTCCAGCACGGTCGCGGCGGCGACCAGATAGGACACCACCGACGGCTCGTCCGGCAGCTCCTGGCCGCCGGCCAGAGTCCGCTCCCGGGCACCGGCGAGCTGCTTCTGGTAGGCGCGGAACGCCCGCAGCACCCCGGAGGCGAGCGCGCCCGCGCCCTCCCCGACCTCCTCCGTCAGCTCCTCGACCTCGGCGACCAGATACGGCCCCGAGGCGTCGACGGACCGCAGCCGGAAGCGGGTGGTGCCGGTGGCGAGCACCTCGTAGCCGTCGCCCTCCCCGTCCTCCTCGGGGCGCTCGCGGATCGTCGAGGCGTCGGCGACGCAGCCCACGGAGTGGAAGGCCCGTATCGGATCCGGTCCGAAGCCCGCCGCCGGGCCGGCCTCGGAGAGGGCGGTGGGGTCCGGCATCCCGGTCGCGGTCGGCGCGACCTCGCGGCCGTCCCGGATGGCGACCACCCCGAAGCGGCGCGGCTCGTCCTCCGGAATCCGGAGCAGCTCGCGCATCAGCGCGCGGTAGCGCTGCTCGAACACGTTCAGCGGCAGCACCAGCCCGGGGAACAGCACGGTGTTGAGGGGAAACAGCGGTAGGCGAGTGGTGGTCACAGTCCGCAGCCTAAGGCCCATCAAGACGTGTTCGGTGGTCGGCCGGTCCGGTGGACGTCCCGGCGCGGTCTCACTGCCGCCGCAGCAGCCTGGTGGCCCCGGCGGCGACCGTGGTGGCCAGCACCCAGCCCAGCAGGATCAGGGCCGTGGTCGTCCACTGGGCGGCGCCGTCGGTCTTCCACTGGCCGGACTGGCCGAGATCGATCACCGGCAGCAGCAGGTCCAGGACGTACAGGGGAGCGCTCCAGTACGGCGACTCCCCCGGTCTGAGCGGCTCCGGCGGACGCCGGGCGAAGTACAGCGTCCCCGAGGCCCACACCACCGCCATCCACAGCGCGGCCTGCCCCGGCCGGTAGCCGTACGCCACCGTCCAGTCCTGCAGATAGCCCCACAGTTTCGCGGCCGGCGGGAGCGTCTCGCGGCGGCGGCGCTGCTTCTCCAGCAGGACGGCGCGCGCGTCGGCGTCCTCCCCGCTGTTGCGCATCACGGTCGCCAGCTGCTCGTAGGGCTCCGGCGCGTACTCGGGGGTCGCCGTCGCCAGCCACTGGATGCGCTGGGCGAGGGTGAACCGCCCGCGCGGGATCAGGTTCTGGTAGGTGAACCCGGCCATCCACAGCCCGTCCTCCACCGGCCAGCTCTCCACCCGGTCCACCAGGTTGTCCACCGACGCCCCCGCCAGCACCACCCGGCCGTCCGCGGGCCGCTCGGGGGTGAAGCACAGCTCCGGGGTCTGGACGCGGCGCAGCGACAGCTCCTGGTCGTGCTCCAGGTGGAAGCGGGCCTCGTCCAGCACGAGGGAGTCCCCGAACTTCCCGTCGTCCAGCTTCATCCCGCCGGTGCACTCGAAGGGCTTGGCGCGCCGCACCGCGTGGCTGTGCCCGTCCGGCGGCGGCCAGGCGGTGCCGTCGGGCGGGGTGGAGCCGTGGACGACCGGCAGCTCGCGCGGGCCGGAGGAGGCGAAGTGCGCGAAGTGCTCGACCGTCATCTGCGGGGCGTACAGCGCGTACTGCCCGCTGCCGCGGCGCAGCACGCTGCCGTACATGAACAGCGAGCCGCCTATCTCCGCCCCCCGCAGGCCCACCTCGCCGGTCGCCAGCACCAGGCTGGCCTGCAGATCCTGCGCGACCTGGATCCCGTCGGCGGAGAACGACCGCATGCGGTGCCCGCTGCCGACCGTCATCTCGTTCAGCAGCAGGTCCGTGCCGATGGAGGCGTCGGTGAGCCGCACGCCCCCGGGAACGGTGCAGCGCGGCAGATGGAGATCGCCCTCGGTGCTCATCCGGGAGGCCTCCAGCCGGGGTATGTGGCAGTCGATCAGCCGGGCCGTCACCAGCCGGCACTCGTGCAGCAGCACCTCCTCCTCGAAACGGCACTGCTTGAACTCGACGTACGGCTCGACCGTGCCCCCGGACAGGTCCAGCTTCCCGGTGACGTACGCGCCGGTCAGCTGGAGCGAGGCGACCCGGCCGAGCAGCGGCGACGGCCCGTGCAGCAGCAACAGGGCGACGACCCGGGCCCGCACCGTCCGCCGCGGCCCCCACTCGTGGTCCCCGTTGGGATCGTCCAGCTCCGGCGCGCCGGAGCGCAGATCGTGCTCGCTGCCGTTGCGGAAGGCCTGCCACATGCCCCACTCGGCGGTGGTCAGCCGCAGTCCGGCGGGCGGGTCCCCGCTGTCCAGAGGCTCGCTCACAACCGCTCTCTCCCCTCGTCTCCCCCCGGATCACAGAAGTCACTGGGTGACTGCTCGGACGCTATCGGTCAGCACTGACAGGATTCCCCCTCCCGGCTCGTCCGTATCACGCACTGATACGGCGGGCCGGGCACCTGATCCGGTCTGAGACACTGGGACACGTGCTTCGATCCGTATCCATGACCCGACTCGACCTGCGCGGACGCGACCTCGCCGCGGACGGGGTCGACCGGGGGCTGCTGCCCCGAGCCGAACTCGACGTCGAGGCCGCCCTGGAGAAGGTGCGGCCGATCTGCGAGGCCGTGCACCATCGCGGCACGGCGGCGGTGATCGAGTACAACGAGCGCTTCGACGGCGTGCGCCTGGAGCGCGTACGGGTCCCGGCCGCCGCGATCGAGAAGGCCCTGGAGGAGCTGGACCCGGCGGTGCGCGAGGCGCTGGAGGAGTCGATCCGCCGCGCCCGGACCGTCCACCGCGACCAGCGGCGCGCCGACTCCACCGTCCGCGTCGTCCCCGGCGGCACCGTCACCGAGCGGTGGGTGCCGGTCGAGCGGGTGGGCCTGTACGTGCCCGGCGGGCAGGCCGTCTACCCCTCGTCCGTGGTGATGAACGTCGTGCCCGCGCAGGAGGCCGAGGTCGGTTCGCTGGCCGTCGCCTCGCCCCCGCAGAAGGGCCTCCCCGGGCACTGGGCGGCCGGGCTGCCGCACCCCACGATCCTGGCCGCCTGCGCCCTGCTGGGCGTCGAGGAGGTGTACGCCGCCGGCGGCGCCCAGGCGATCGCCATGTTCGCCTACGGCACCGAGGAGTGCGCTCCCGCGCAGCTGGTCACCGGCCCCGGCAACATCTGGGTCGCCGCCGCCAAGCGCCTGCTCAAGGGCCGCATCGGCATCGACTCCGAGGCCGGCCCGACCGAGATCGCGATCCTCGCCGACGACACCGCCGACCCCCGCCACGTCGCCGCCGACCTGATCAGCCAGGCCGAGCACGACACCCTGGCCGCCGCCGTCCTGGTCACCCCCTCCGAGGCGCTGGCCGACGCCGTCGACTCCGAGCTGACCGTGCAGGTGGCCGCCACCCGGCACACCGGGCGCATCACCGAGGCGCTGGCCGGGCGGCAGTCCGGCACCATCCTGGTGGACGACCTGGACCAGGGCCTGGCCGTGGTGGACGCCTACGCCGCCGAGCACCTGGAGATCCAGACCGAGAACGCCGCCGCGGTCGCCGCCCGGGTCCGCAACGCGGGCGCGGTCTTCGTCGGCCCCTGGGCCCCGGTCTCCCTCGGCGACTACTGCGCCGGCTCCAACCACGTGCTGCCCACCGGCGGCTGCGCCTGCCACTCCTCCGGGCTGTCCGTGCAGTCCTTCCTGCGCGGCATCCACGTCGTGGACTACACCCGCGACGCGCTGGCCGACGTGGCCCGCCACGTGGTCGTCCTGGCGGAGGCCGAGGACCTGCCCGCGCACGGGGCGGCCCTCAAGGCGAGGTTCGACTGGAAGGTGCCCCAGGGGAAGTGACCGGCATCGACGACCTGCCCATCCGGGACGAACTGCGCGGCAAGTCCCCCTACGGGGCGCCCCAGCTGGACGTGCCCGTACGGCTGAACACCAACGAGAACCCCTACCCGCTGCCCGAGGCGCTGGTGGCCCGGATCGCCGAGCGCGTCACCGAGGCCGCCCGGCACCTCAACCGCTACCCCGACCGGGACGCGCTGGAACTGCGCGGCGAGCTGGCCCGCTACCTCACCCGCACCGCCGGGTACGAGCTCGCGGCGGAGAACGTCTGGGCCGCCAACGGCTCCAACGAGGTCCTCCAGCAGCTCCTCCAGGCCTTCGGCGGCCCGGGCCGCACCGCGCTCGGCTTCGAGCCCTCGTACTCGATGCACGCCCTGATCGCCCGCGGCACCGGCACCGGCTGGCTCTCCGGGCCGCGCGAGGAGGACTTCCGCATCGACGTGGCGGCGGCACGGGCGGTCATCGCCGAGCGCCGGCCGCACGTGGTCTTCGTCTGCTCGCCCAACAACCCCACCGGCACGGCCGTCGGGGCCGACACCGTACTGGCCCTGTACGAGGCGGCGCAGGCGGCCCGGCCCTCGCTGGTGGTCGTCGACGAGGCGTACGGCGAGTTCAGCCACCGGCCCTCGCTGCTGCCGCTGCTCGACGGCCGCCCGAACCTGGTGGTCTCGCGCACCATGTCCAAGGCGTTCGGCGCCGCCGGACTGCGGCTGGGCTACCTCGCCGCCGCCCCGGCCGTCGTCGGCGCCGTCCAGCTGGTGCGCCTGCCGTACCACCTGTCCGCCGTCACCCAGGCCACCGCCCTGGCCGCCCTGGAACACACCGGCACCCTGCTCGGTTACGTGGAGCAGCTGAAGGCCGAACGGGACCGGCTGGTGACCGAGCTGCGCGCCATGGGCTGCGAGGTCACCGACTCCGACGCCAACTTCGTGCAGTTCGGCCGGTTCGACGGCCCCGGCGGCGCCCACGCCGTCTGGCAGGCCCTGCTGGAGCGGGGCGTCCTGGTCCGGGACAACGGGGTACCGGGCCGGCTGCGGGTCACCGCGGGCACCCCGGCCGAGAACGACGCGTTCCTCGACGCGATGCGCGCAGTACTGAAGGAGAGCAACCGATGAGCCGTGTGGGACGCGTCGAGCGCACCACCAAGGAGACCTCCGTCCTCGTCGAGATCGACCTCGACGGCACCGGAAGGGCCGACGTGTCGACCGGGGTCGGCTTCTACGACCACATGCTCGACCAGCTCGGCCGCCACGGGCTGTTCGACCTCACCGTCAAGACCGAGGGCGACCTGCACATCGACAGCCACCACACCATCGAGGACAGCGCGCTGGCCCTGGGCGCCGCCTTCCGGCAGGCCCTGGGCGACAAGCGCGGCATCGTCCGCTTCGCCAATGCCTCGGTACCGCTGGACGAGTCCCTCGCCCAGGTCACCGTGGACCTGTCGGGGCGCCCCTACCTGGTGCACTCCGAGCCGGAGAACATGGCGCCGATGATCGGCTCCTACGACACCACGATGACCCGGCACATCCTGGAGTCGTTCGTGGCGCAGGCCCAGATCGCCCTGCACGTCCACGTCCCCTACGGGCGCAACGCGCACCACATCGTGGAGTGCCAGTTCAAGGCGCTCGCCCGGGCGCTGCGCTACGCGAGCGAGCCCGACCCGCGCCAGAAGGAGATCCCCTCCACCAAGGGCGCGCTGTGAACGGCCCCTCCATCCTGCTGATCTTCGTGGGGCTCTTCCTGCTCGGCGGTGCCGTCTCCTTCTGGAAACAGCAGATGCCCAGGGGGGTCATCGCCCTGCTCGGCATCGGAGCGGCCCTGTCCCTGCTCGCCGGAGTCCTGCGTCTGGAGGTGTGGTCGTGACGGAGAGGCAGAAGCCCCCCACCGGGGTGACCGTTCTGCTGGGCATCGTCGGCGCCGTGGTCCTGGTGGCGGCGGTCGTGAACGTGGCGGGAGCGTGGTGATGGCGGAGAGGAACAAACGGGTCGTCGTCTTCGACTACGGCTTCGGCAACATCCGCTCGGCCGAGCGCGCGCTGGCCCGGGCCGGAGCGGAGGTGGAGATCACCCGCGACTACGACGCCGCGATGAACGCCGACGGGCTGCTCGTCCCCGGTGTCGGCGCGTTCGCCGCCTGCATGGCCGGACTCCGCCGGGCCCGCGGCGACTGGGTCGTGGAACGCCGGCTGGCCGGCGGACGCCCGGTGCTGGGCATCTGCGTCGGCATGCAGATCCTCTTCGGCCGGGGCATCGAGCACGGTGTGGAGGCCGAGGGCCTGGCCGAGTGGCCCGGCACGGTCGGCCCGCTCAAGGCGGACGTCGTGCCGCACATGGGCTGGAACACCGTCGAGGCGCCCGCGGACTCGAAGCTCTTCGCGGGCCTGTCCGCCGACGCCCGCTACTACTTCGTGCACTCCTACGCCGTGCGCGAGTGGGAGCTGACGGCCACCAACCCGGCCATGCCCGCCCCGAAGGTCACCTGGGCCACCCACGGGGAGCGCTTCGTCGCCGCCGTGGAGAACGGCCCGCTGTGGGCCACCCAGTTCCACCCCGAGAAGTCCGGCGACGCGGGCGCGCGGCTGCTGGCCAACTGGATCGACACCCTCTAGCCTCCGGCAGGCACCGACACCGCTCCCGACACGGCCTCCGGCAGGAGCCGGCGGCCCCGGCCGCTCACGCGGACCGCTCCAGCAGACCGACCAGGACCGAGGACCACCCCTGATGAGTACCGACCGTCTCGAACTCCTCCCCGCCGTCGACGTCCGGGCCGGACAGGCCGTCCGGCTCGTCCACGGCGAGTCCGGCACCGAGACCTCCTACGGTGATCCGCTGGACGCCGCCCTGGCCTGGCAGCGGGCCGGTGCCGAGTGGCTGCACCTGGTGGACCTCGACGCGGCCTTCGGCACCGGGGACAACCGCGAGCGGATCGCCGAGGTCGTCCGCGCCATGGACCTCAGGGTCGAGCTCTCCGGCGGCATCCGCGACGACGACTCGCTGGCCGCCGCGCTGGCCACCGGCTGCACCCGGGTGAACCTGGGCACCGCCGCCCTGGAGAGCCCCGAGTGGGTCGCCAAGGTGATCGCCGAGCACGGCGAGAAGATCGCCGTCGGGCTGGACGTGCGCGGCACCACCCTGCGCGGCCGCGGCTGGACCAGGGACGGCGGCGACCTCTACGAGACGCTGGAGCGGCTCGACGCCGAGGGCTGCGCCCGCTACGTCGTCACCGACATCGCCAAGGACGGCACCCTCCAGGGGCCCAATCTGGAACTGCTGGAGAACGTCTGCGCCGCCACCGACCGCCCGGTCGTCGCCTCCGGCGGCGTCTCCTCCCTCGACGACCTCAGAGCGATCGCCTCCCTGGTGCCGCGGGGGGTAGAGGGGGCCATCGTGGGCAAGGCCCTGTACGCCAAGGCGTTCACGCTGGAGGAGGCACTGGAGGCGGTCTCCCGATGACGGATCCGGCGGCGGGGCCCGCGGCGGTGGAGCGGATCCGCTCCGACAGCCCCTGGGAGGACGAGATCGGCTTCGCGCGGGCCGTCGCGGTCGGCGACCGGGTCCTCGTCGCGGGGACGATGCCGCTGGCCGGCGGCGTGGTGCACGGCGAGGGCGATCCGTACCTCCAGACGAGGACGGCGTTCACCAACGCCCTGGCCGCGCTGGAACGGTTCGGCCTGGGCGCCGACTCCGTCATCCGCACCCGCATGTACATAACCCACGCGCGCGACGTGGAGGACGTGGGCCGCGCCCACCGGGAGATCTTCGGCTCCGTCCGCCCCGTCGCGACGCTCGTGGTGGTCTCCGGCTTCGTCGACTCGCGGGTACTGGTCGAGGTGGAGATCGAGGCGTTCCGCCCGGTGGGCCCGGCGAAGGAGAGTGTCTGAGGTGTCCCTGGCCGTACGAGTCATCCCCTGCCTGGACGTGGACGGCGGCCGGGTCGTCAAGGGGGTCAACTTCCAGAACCTGCGCGACGCGGGCGACCCGGTCGAGATGGCGAAGGTGTACGACGCGGAGGGCGCCGACGAGCTGACCTTCCTCGACATCACCGCCTCCTCCGGGGACCGCGAGACCACCTACGACGTGGTGCGCCGCACCGCCGAGCAGGTCTTCATCCCGCTGACGGTGGGCGGCGGCGTGCGCAGCACCGAGGACGTGGACCGGCTGCTGCGGGCCGGCGCGGACAAGGTGGGCGTCAACACCGCCGCCATCGCCCGCCCGGAGCTGATCCGGGAGATCGCCGAGCGCTTCGGCAGCCAGGTGCTGGTGCTGTCGGTCGACGCCCGCCGCTGCCCCGAGGGCACGGTGACGCCCTCCGGCTTCGAGGTCACCACCCACGGCGGCCGGCGCGGAACGGGCATCGACGCGGTGGAGTGGGCGCACCGGGCGGCCGGGCTGGGCGCCGGGGAGATCCTGCTCAACTCCATGGACGCCGACGGCACCAGGGACGGCTACGACATCGCCATGATCGGCGCGGTCCGCGAGCACGTCACCATCCCGGTGATCGCATCCGGCGGCGCCGGACGGCTGGCCGACTTCCCCCCGGCGGTGTCGGCCGGCGCGGACGCGGTGCTCGCCGCGAGCGTCTTCCACTTCGGTGACCTGCGCATCGGCCAGGTCAAGGGCACCCTGCGGGAGGCCGGCCACCCGGTGCGCTGAGACGGTGCGCTCCGGGCGTCCGGCCGACGGATGCCCGCGGAACACCGGCGTCAGGGGCCCGGCAGACCGGCCGCCGCCTTCCGCAGCACCGCCCCGGCGCCGTGGGGAATCGGCTCCCCGTGCCCGAAGCAGGCGGTCTCCGTATCCAGGGCGGCCAGCCGGCGGAACGACGCCGACAGGCGGGCGCGGTCCAGGTTGAACACCCCCGGCATGGTGGCGCCCCCGACGTTGGCGGCGGTGTCCCCGGTGAACAGCACACCGCCGCCCGCGGGCAGAAGGAGCGCGATACTGCCGTCGGTGTGGCCGGGAACGGCCACCACCCGGGCGCCACCGCCGAAGTCCAGCACGTCGCCGTCCTCCAACTCGCGGTCGACACGGCACGGCGGGGCCGGGGGCAGCGCGGGCAGGTTCTCGAACAGCTCGCGCTCCCAGTCGGGCGCGCCGGCCAGGTCCGGCGGCGGGCCCGGCGCCTCGCCGCGGATCACGGGCGCCTCCAGCCGGTGCGCCATGACCGTCGCCCCGGTGGTCTCCGCGAGCTCGGCGGCGCCCCCGGTGTGGTCCTCGTGGAAGTGGGTCAGGACCACACGGTCCAGCTCCCCCGGCGTGTGGCCCAGCTCCCGTACGGCGTCGAGGACGGCCGGCCCGGAACCGGCGGTGCCGGTGTCGATCAGGGTCAGCGAGCCGGGCTCGTGCCACAGATACGCCTGGCCGACGGTGAAGACGAGCATGTGCAGGCCGGGCAGCACCCGGGTGACCTCGGTGAGCTCCATGCCGGAGAACCTATGTGCGGCGCCCCGCGCGCGCCGCACCGTCCGCTGTCGGCGTGACCGGTGCCGCCGGGCCTCACGCGGGTACGCGCAGCCCGTGCGCCCACTCGACCAGCGTCGCGTACTGCTCGGCCGGCGCGGCCCGGTCCCCGCCGGAGGGGCCGCCGGGCAGGGGGTCGCCGAAGAAGAACGCCAGCTGGGGCACCGGGCCCTGGACACCCGCCCGGTCGGCCAGCGCCATGAGCCGGGCCAGATCGAGCGCCAGGGGGGCGACCAGGGCGGGTTCGCAGCCCTGCCAGGCCAGCCGCAGGGTCATCTGGGTGCCCAGGAAGCCCTCGAAGAGCACCCGGTCCACCCGGTCCGGCGGGCCGTCGCCCGCACCGTCCCCGCCGCCCGGGCAGGTGCCGGACCAGGACCGGACGGCCAGCGCCCGCTGGGTGAACATGGGGGCCAGCACCGACCTCAGCAGGGTCTCGCCGGTCCTGACCGCGCTGCCCGCGTACGGCAGCCCCCGCTCGGCGGCCAGTTCCCGCAGGGCCGGGAGCCGCAGGTCCGCCGACGCGGTGAGGTCCACGTAGGAGCAGTCCGCCCGCAGCGCGGCGCAGGCGTACAGCGAGCCGTCCGGCAGGACGCTCTCCCCGGACGCCAGCGCGCGCCGCAGCTCGGGCAGCGAGAGGCGCGCCGGGCACCGTGCCGCGGCCGGGGCGGTGGAGGAGACGTCGAGCACGACGACGCGTTCCAGGCTCCACCGGCGCCGGAAGGACACCAGGTCGTCGGTGAGTCCGCGGACCGCCTCCAGCTGGTCGAACGGGCCGTCCGCCCCGGTCACCCCGGGGCGGATCTCCTTCTCGGCGGCCAGCAGTTCCCCGCGCACCAGACGGGGCAGGCCCGGCGGCAGGACACCTTCCCCCACCAGCCGCTCCGCCCGCTCCGGGAGGCTGGTCCGGGCGATGTCGTGTCCGCCGAAGACCAGCTCGTCGAAGCGCGGCAGGTCCAGGGGGAGGAACTCGCGCCGTGCGGTGACGCACCCCGTGGGCCGTACCAGCCCCGCGCTCAGTGCCGCAGCGCCCGCGATCGCGGTGGCCGCCACCGCGCCGCGCGCGCCCACCAGCCAGACACCGGTGGCGCCCCGCCCGCCGTACGCCTGCCAGGCCGTCACCGCGTCTCCTCTCCCCGGTGGGTCCGGAGCCGGCCGGTGTTGCGGTTGCCATGCCGGGCAAAGCATCCGCGAAAACACCGGTGAATCTCGTTGGACTGTTTCGGACCCTCGCCCGGCCGGCGGTGGACGGAGTGATTGACCGGCCTGTTCCCGGCCCCGGACCGGCAGCGTCCGCCGGGCTTTACGGGCGGCGGGTGGAGGACGGCGGCCGGTCCGGTGCCCACCGGCCAATCCACGGATCCCGCGCCTGTCCGTGAAAGATGCCTCCGGTCGGCAGCGCACACCATGTGTTTTCCCTTCGGGGTGGGAACGGCTCGGAGGGCGACGCCGCCGAGGGCTTCCGGAACCCGTCGGTCCAACGGCCTCCGGACGTGCCGGACATCTTCAACGTAGGAGGTCCGTTGTCCCGGTTTCGTGGGAGCCAAGTCCCGTGAAGTCCCGGGTGGCACGGCCGTACGGTGCGGATCGGCCCAGGACCAGCACGTGGTGGGCCCTCCGCCGACGCCTTACGGGTAACCATCGTTTCTCGCCACTTCCGGGGAGGCGGCGAACGGCCGTCACGGCTCGCTTTCACATGTAAACCCGGTGTGATGCCCAGGAGAAATGCCTGGTCAGTCGTGCCGACGGGTGGCCGAATCCATGCCTTCGGAAAGCGCTTTGGCTGTATTAGTGTTCGAGGATCAGCGGGAATTGGGGGAAATCTTCATGGCGACGCCGGGGGGCCGCGGAGTCGAGCGGACCGGATGCGGGGAAGCGGCGCCGGGGAGTGGGTCACCGGGTCGGAGAGCGGAACCCGAATCGTTCAAAGCAAAAACAGTGAGGCGTTCACCGATGACCGACGAGGTGATGAGAGGCGGCCGGGCAAGACGCGAAATGCGTACCCCATCGGCTCTCCGGAGCGAATACGGAATTTCCGGTAGGGAAGAGAAGGGCGAGGGACGGGCCCGCGCTCCGCGCGGCACGCCCGCGACCGTAACCGCGGACGTGCCGGTCCGTCCGCCGCTTCCGCGCGGCGGGCGGACCGTGCGGTCCCGGGAGCGGCCATGACGAGGATCCGGGTCTTCCTCGTCGACGACCACCCGATGTTCCGGGCCGGGGCCCGCCACGCCGTCGAGGGCGCGGCCGACATGGAGGTCGTGGGGGAGGCGGCCACCGGGGAGGAGACGATCCGGGCCCTGGGCGGGGGAGAGGTGACCGCGGATGTCGTCCTGATGGATCTCGGCCTGCCCGACCGTTCGGGGGCCGAGGTCGCCCGGCTGCTCATCTCCGCACCGCGGAGCGGGGGACCGGCGCCCCGGGTGCTGATCCTGTCGGCGCTGGAGGAGGACGACGCGGTGATATCGGCACTCCGCGCCGGGGCGCGTGGCTATGTGGTCAAGGACGCGCCCCGCGAGGAGCTGCTGAGAGCGGTGCGCACGGTCGCCGGCGGCGGGGCGGTGTTCAGCCCCTTCGTCGCGGACCGGCTGAGCGACTACTTCGCCGCGGTCCACGACATGCCCGGCCGGGTGGCCTTCCCCCAGCTCACCAACCGCGAGCGGCAGGTTCTCGAGCTGCTCGCCCGGGGCTACGGCAACCGGCGGATCGCCCGGGAGCTGGTCCTGTCGGACAAGACCGTCCGCAACCACATCTCCCACGTCTTCGCCAAACTCCAGGTGACCGACCGGATGGCCGCCGCCGCCCGGGCCCGCGAGGCCGGGCTGGGCGGCTGAGCCCCGGACCGGGGTGAGCTGCGGCGGACGGCACCGGCGGGGGAGCCGGGCGGCGGCGGGGAGGCGCGGAACGCGCCGCCCTCACCGGCCCCGGCGCTCACATGCCCGTCTTGGCCTCGCGGGCGCGCGCGACGGCCTCCTCGTCGCCCGCCGTCTCCACCCGTGCCGAGTCCTGGCGCCCGGAGACGAAGAGGAGCAGTTCACCGGGCTCGCCCGTGACGGTCACGACCGGGGTGCCCTTGCGGGCCACCACCACCTGGCCGTTGGGCCGCCGCAGGACCAGGCCGACCGGGAACCGGCGCCCGTAGAGCCGGGCGGTGGTCTCCAGCCGCTTCCACAGGGTGTCGGCGAAGACCGGGTCGATCTCGCGCGGTGTCCAGTCGGGCTGGGCACGGCGGACGTCCTCGCCGTGGATGAAGAACTCGACGGTGTTGGCCGCCTCGTCGACCTGCTTGAGGTTGAAGGGCGACACCCGCGGCGGACCGGTGCGGATGAGCTGGATCAGCTCCTCGTAGGGCTTGGCCGCGAACTCCTCCAGCACCCGTTCCATCCGGGGCTGGAGGGCCTTGACGACCAGCGCGCCGGCCGCGTCCGCGCGCCGCTCGCGCACCACGACATGGGCGGCCAGTTCACGAGTCCGCCACCCCTCGCACAGGGTGGGTGCCTCGGGGCCCGCACTCTCCAACAGATCGGCAAGCAGAAGGCGTTCGCGCCTGGCGTGGGTTGACATACGGCCAGCCTACGGCCGGGCGCCGACCCACGCCACGCGCCGCACCGGTCACTTGGGCAGCGGTGCGGTCAGCTTCGGACCGTCCAGCTTGTTGCTGAGCGTCAGCGAGCAGGAGATCTGGTCCTCCCCGCGGATCTGGTACGTGGCCAGCGCCGGGTAGATCGCGTAGTAGTAGTACGTCCTGCCGTCCGGCGGCATCTTCCGCAGCCGCTTCTCGGCGTCCGCCTTGCACAGCTCCAGGACCTTCGCCTGCAGCTGGGCCTCACTGGCGAAGGTGCCGGAGAGGGTCTCGTTGGCGATCACCTCGCCGTTGTGCGGCTTGCTGCAGGACCGCTCCTCGACCTCCGTGACCCCGCTGCTCAGCGACGGGTGGTCGAAGCAGGTGCCCGGTTCGAGCACGACGTACGGGACCAGGTCGCTGGGCCTGGTGTTCGGCGAGAAGCTCGGCGAGGGTATCTCCACGTCGAGGCTCGGCAGAGCCGTCGGGTCGCTGCCGGGGTCCGCCGAGGGACTGGCGGTGTCGGCCGAGGCGCTGGGCGAGCTCGACGGCCTGGCCTCGTCGCCTTTTCCGTCGTCGCCGTCTCCACCGGTGGACACCAGGACGCCGCCGACGATCAGGCCGGCCACGACCACCGCGGCGATGATGATCGCGGCGACCTTCCCCCCGTTGCCCCCGCCGCCTCCGCCCGGCGGGGGTGGGAAGGGACCGCCCGGACCACCGGGGCCGCCGGGGCCGTAGCCGCCGGGCTGACCGGGGCCGCCCGGCGGACCGGGGTAGCCGTAACCGTCGGGCGGGCCCGGGTAGCCGTAGCCGCCCGCGGGCGGGCCGGGCTGCTCGGGCGGACCGAAGCCCTGGGGCGGACCGAAACCGCCACCTGGGCCGGGATTGTGCGCGCTGTTGGGCGGCGGTGGATAGCTCATGGCCGACAGAATGCCGTACGCTGCCGACCCGCGAAGCCCCGGGTGCGTCACAACACTGACACAGCCCGGCAACCGCGGGCACGGCCCCGGCACCCGGAACGTCCGGGCCGGTCACCGGGCTGTCGCGGGGTACCGCGCGGGGGCGGCACAATGGCCCCATGCCCCGATCCCCGCTCGACCCAGCAGTGGCCGCCCGCCTCAAGCGGAACCCGGACGGCCTGATCCCCGCCGTCGCCCAGCAGTACGACACCGGAGAGGTGCTGATGCTGGGCTGGATGGACGACGAGGCGCTGCACCGCACCCTCACCACCGGCCGCTGCACGTACTGGAGCCGCAGCCGGGGCGAGTACTGGGTCAAGGGAGACACCTCGGGGCACGTCCAGCATGTGAAGTCCGTGGCCCTGGACTGCGACGGGGACACCGTTCTGGTCCGGGTCGACCAGGTGGGGGCCGCCTGCCACACCGGCGACCGGACCTGCTTCGACGCCGGTGAACTGCCGCTGCGGGGCCCGGCGGACCGCGACCGGGAACAGGGCCGGGAACAGGGCCGGGAAGAGGAGAGCCACCCCGTATGACCACCCCAGGCACCGACTCCGGTACCGCGCCCGGCGCCACCCCGGACATCGAGACCTTCCGCACCCTCGCCAAGGACCGCCGCGTCATCCCCGTCGTCCGGCGCCTGCTGGCGGACGGGGACACCCCCGTCGGGCTCTACCGCAAGCTTGCCGCCGGCCGTCCCGGCACCTTCCTGCTGGAGTCCGCGGCCGGGGGCGGCGGGGGAGGCCAGACCTGGTCGCGCTACTCCTTCGTGGGGGTGCGGACCTCCGCGGCCCTCACCGTCCGCGACGGACAGGCCCACTGGCTGGGCACCCCACCGGTCGGCGTCCCCACCGGCGGAGACCCCCTGGCGGCGCTGCGCGCCACCGTCGAGGCCCTGCACACCCCGCGGGACCTGCACCGCGGTGCCGAACTGCCGCCCTTCACCGGCGGCCTGGTCGGCTATCTCGGCTACGACGTCGTGCGGCGCCTGGAGCGCATCGGCGACAGCACCCGTGACGACCTGGGGCTGCCCGAGCTGACCATGATGCTCACCTCCGACCTCGCGGTCCTCGACCACCGTGACGGGACGGTGCTGCTGATCGCCAACGCCATCAACCACAACGACCTGGACACCGGGGTGGACGAGGCGTACGCCGGCGCGGTGCGGCGGCTGGAAGCCATGGCCGCCGATCTGGAGCGGCCCGTGCCCGGCGGCGCCGCCCCGCTGCCGCCCGCCGAGCTGCCCGGGTACACGGCGCGCTGGGGCGGGGCCGCCTACCGGACGGCCGTCGAGGACATCAAGGAGCGCATCCGCGCGGGCGAGGCGTTCCAGGTGGTGCCCTCCCAGCGGTTCGAGGCGCCCTGCCCGGCCGACGCGCTCGACGTCTACCGGGTCCTGCGCGCCACCAACCCCAGCCCGTACATGTACCTGCTGCGCTTCGACGGCTTCGACGTGGTCGGCTCCAGCCCCGAGGCCCTGGTCAAGGTCGAGGACGGGCGCGCCATGATGCACCCCATCGCCGGCACCCGCCCGCGCGGCGCCACCCCGGTCGAGGACGCCGCGCTCGCCGAGGAACTGCTGGCCGACCCCAAGGAGCGCGCCGAGCACCTGATGCTCGTCGACCTGGGCCGCAACGACCTGGGCCGGGTCTGCGAGCCCGGCAGCGTCGAGGTGGTCGACTTCATGTCCGTCGAGCGCTACAGCCATGTCATGCACATCGTCTCCACGGTGACCGGACGGCTGGCGGAGGGCCGCACCGCCTTCGACGCGCTCACCGCCTGCTTCCCGGCCGGCACGCTCTCGGGCGCGCCCAAGCCGCGCGCCCTGCAGATCATCGAGGAGCTGGAGCCGACCCGGCGCGGCCTGTACGGCGGCTGCGTCGGCTACCTCGACTTCGCGGGTGACGCCGACACCGCCATCGCCATCCGCACCGCCCTGCTGCGCGACGGGACGGCCTACGTCCAGGCGGGCGCCGGGGTGGTCGCCGACTCCGACCCGGCGGCGGAGGACACCGAGTGCCGCAACAAGGCGGCGGCGGTGCTCAGGGCGGTGCGCACCGCCGGACGGCTCGGCGGTAGCGTGGGGGAGTGACTTCCCGGCCCCCTCTCCGCGCCTCCCGCTCCTCCGGCGAGCCCGCCGCGGACGCCGCCGCGCCCGCCGCCCGCCGGGCGCTCGCCGCCGCGACGGCCTGCGGAGCGCTCGGCGCCGCCGCGGTCCTGGTGGCCTCGGGGCGGGTCTGGGCGGAGGGCACCGCCGCCCTTCCCCAGGGCGAGATCCCCGTACGGGTCACCGGCAGCGAGGTGACCGCGCTGCCCAGCGCCCTGGCCCTGGTCGGGCTGGCCGCGCTGGTCGCCGTCTTCGCCGTCCGCCGCACCGGCCGGACGGTCGTCGCCGCCCTGCTGGCCCTGTGCGGCGCGGGCACCGCCGCCGCCGCACTCGTCCCCGCGGTCTCCGCCGACGGCGGCGGGGCCCTGGAGGAGGCGGCGGCCGAGGCCACCGGACTGGCCGGGGGGACGGTCGAGGCCGTCTCCTTCGGCGGGTGGCCCTTCGTCGCGGCCTTCGGCGGGCTCCTGCTGCTGGCGGCCGGTGCGCTGGCACTGCGCCACGGGCGCTCCTGGCCCGCGATGTCCGGCCGTCACGAGCGGACGGCGGGCGCGTCCCCGGCGGCCGGGGGGGCCGCCCGCCCGGGCAGGCGGGCCGCGGCCGGCCGGTCCGGCCCCGGCCCGGAACGGCCCGAGGAACTGTGGAAGGCCCTGGACAGGGGAGAGGACCCCACCGCCGGGGACGGCACCGACCGCCCCTGACACAATGGCCGGTGAGCCACCCGGACAGTACCTGTGAGGAGCACTCAATGGCGGGCAACAACCACGGACACACTCCTGCCGCCTGGACCGGCGTCACCATCGCGTTCATCGGCTTCTGCGTCGCCTCGGCCTTCACCGTGATGGCCGAGCCGGTCGGTTTCTGGGTCGGGGTCGCCATCACTCTTCTCGGGGCCGTCGCCGGACTGGTGATGCGCTCGATAGGGATGGGCCAGCCGGAGCAGGAGCAGGGCCGGCAGACCGAGCCGAAGGACCGGGTGGAGGCGTAGGTGCCGGCCCGCCGGGAGGCGGCGTCCCGGCGTGACGGAGGCGCGGTGCGGACGGCGCACCGCGCCTCCGCCGTGCCGGGACGCCGCCTCCCGCGGATCCCACCGGGTCCCGCGAGGTCCTGCCGGATTCCTCCCGGCCCGTCCCCGGCGCCGTCCCGCCACTTCCGCCGGCCGCGGAGGGCCGGTACGGGACGGCGCGGTACTGTCCGGTACTGCCCGGTATGTGGGACCGGGAGCGCCCGGATGCGGGGCCCGGGGCCGGAGCCGGATACCATCGCAGTGCGTGACAGCGTGACCGAAGGTGCCCAGACCAGCCCCGCGCCCGGCGCAGGGACCGAGCCAGCCAGGAAGGGGGCCGCTCGCGTGAGCGTGCTCGACGAGATCATCGACGGGGTCCGCGCCGACCTCGCCGAGCGGCAGGCGCGTGTCGGCCTTGACGAGCTCAAGGAGCGTGCGGCCGGTGCGCCGCGGGTGCGCGACGCTCTGGCCGCCCTGCGGGGTGAGGGCGTCAAGGTGATCTGCGAGGTCAAGCGGTCCAGCCCGTCCAAGGGCGCGCTGGCCGCCATCGCCGACCCGGCGGGGCTCGCCGCCGACTACGAGGCGGGCGGCGCGGCGGCCATCTCGGTGCTGACCGAGCAGCGGCGGTTCGGCGGGTCGCTGGCCGATCTGGAGGCGGTACGCGCCCGGGTGGACGTGCCCGTCCTGCGCAAGGACTTCGTCGTCACCTCCTACCAGCTGTGGGAGGCACGGGCGTACGGGGCGGACCTCGTCCTGCTGATCGTCGCCGCGCTCGAACAGGAGGCGCTGGTGTCGCTGGTGGAACGGGCCGAGTCGATCGGCCTGACCCCGCTGGTGGAGGTGCACGACGAGGACGAGGTGGAGCGGGCCGTGGCCGCCGGGGCGAAGGTCATCGGCGTCAACGCCCGCAACCTGAAGACCCTGGAGGTGGACCGGGGCACCTTCACCCGGGTGGCCCCCGAGATCCCCGAGGGCATCGTCAGGATCGCCGAGTCGGGGGTGCGCGGCCCGCACGATCTGATCGCCTACGCCAACGAGGGCGCGGACGCGGTGCTGGTGGGGGAGTCGCTGGTCACCGGCAAGGACCCGAAGGCCGCCGTCGCCGACCTGGTCGCGGCCGGCGCCCACCCCGCCCTGCGGCACGGGAACTGAGACGGTGGCGGGCGTGACGGCCCTGTGCGCACGGCTGGCCCGCGGCTGCCGTCCGCGTGGCTGCCGCGCGCCCGCCCGCCGGGTACTGGGCCGGCGGGTGCGGTACCACATCGGCTGCGAGCCGGGGCAGATCAACGGGAAGCGATGGCACCGCGGCGGCGCGCGCGGCCAGGACCCGGCGCGGCACCGGTCAGAAGCCGCCCGGTAACCGGGCGTCCCGGTGCCGGGATCCCCGGCGGGGGCGGGTGACGCCCCCGGGCGCCGAGCGGGGTGACCCCCGGCCGGCCCGGTACCCGGTCCGGCCCGCCCACCGCGCGGGACCCGTCCCGCCCGCCCGCCGCCCGGCCGCACCGCGGCGCGGCGGCGTACCGTTCCCACCCGACCACACCCGCCGGGGCCCAGGGCCACGGCGTCCCCGCAAGGAGCATGTCGGATGTCCACCGACTTCTTCATCCCCGACCCCGAGGGCCGGGTGCCGACCGCCGAGGGGTACTTCGGCGCGTTCGGCGGCAAGTTCATCCCGGAGGCCCTCGTGGCCGCCGTCGACGAGGTGGCGGCCGAGTACGAGAAGGCCAAGGCCGACCCGGCGTTCGCCGCCGAGCTGGAGGACCTGCTCGTCCACTACACCGGCCGGCCCAGTCCGCTGACCGAGGTGCGGCGCTTCGCCGAGCACGCGGGCGGGGCCCGGGTCTTCCTCAAGCGCGAGGATCTGAACCACACCGGCTCGCACAAGATCAACAATGTGCTGGGGCAGGCTCTGCTGACCCGGCGCATGGGCAAGACCCGGGTCATCGCCGAGACCGGCGCGGGCCAGCACGGCGTCGCCACGGCCACCGCCTGCGCCCTGTTCGGCCTGGAGTGCACCGTCTACATGGGCGAGATCGACACCCAGCGCCAGGCGCTCAACGTCGCCCGGATGCGGATGCTGGGCGCCGAGGTGATCCCGGTGACCTCCGGCAGCCGGACCCTGAAGGACGCCATCAACGAGGCGTTCCGCGACTGGGTCGCCAACGTCGACCACACCCACTACCTCTTCGGCACCGTCGCCGGACCCCACCCCTTCCCGGCGCTGGTGCGCGACTTCCACCGGGTCATCGGTGTGGAGGCCCGGCGGCAGATCCTGGAGCGCACCGGACGGCTGCCGGACGCGGTGCTGGCCTGCGTCGGCGGCGGCTCCAACGCGATCGGCCTGTTCCACGCCTTCATCCCCGACACCGGCGTCCGGCTGGTGGGCCTGGAGGCGGCCGGCCACGGGGTGGCCTCCGGCGAGCACGCGGCGACGCTGACCGCCGGGGAGCCGGGCATCCTGCACGGCTCGCGCTCCTACGTACTCCAGGACGACGAGGGCCAGATCACCGAGCCGTACTCCATCTCGGCCGGTCTGGACTACCCCGGCATCGGCCCCGAGCACTCCTACCTCAAGGACACCGGGCGCGGCGAGTACCGCCCGGTCACCGACGACGAGGCGATGCGGGCCCTGCGCCTGCTGTCGGAGACCGAGGGCATCATCCCGGCCATCGAGAGCGCGCACGCGCTCGCCGGCGCCCTGGACCTGGGCCGCGAACTGGGCCCGGACGCGCTGCTGCTGGTCAACCTCTCCGGGCGCGGCGACAAGGACATGGACACCGCCGCCCGCTACTTCGGGCTGTACGACGGCCCCGGCACCGCCGGGACCGGGCAGGAGGGCGAGTGATGACCGGACAGGCCGAACTGCTCGGACGCGTCCTGGCCCGGGCGGAGGACGAGGACCGGGCCGCGCTGGTGGGCTACCTGCCCGCCGGATTCCCCACCGTGGACGGTGGCATCGCCGCCTGTACCGCCTTGTTGGCGGGCGGCTGCGACATCGTCGAGGTCGGGCTGCCGCACAGCGACCCGGTGCTGGACGGGCCGGTCATCCAGACCGCCGACGACATCGCCCTGCGCGGCGGGGTACGGATCGCCGACGTCATGCGGACCGTGCGCGAGACGCACGCCGCCACCGGCGCGCCGGTGCTGTGCATGACCTACTGGAATCCGGTGGACCGCTACGGTCCCGAGCGCTTCGCCGCCGAACTGGCCGAGGCGGGCGGCGCGGGCTGCATCCTGCCGGACCTGCCGGTTGAGGAGTCCGAGGTCTGGCGCAAGGCGGCCGAGCAGCACTCGCTGGCGACCGTCTTCGTGGTGGCACCCAGCAGCCGCGACGAGCGGCTGGCGAGGATCACCGCGGCGGGCAGCGGCTTCGTCTACGCGGCCTCCCTGATGGGCGTCACCGGCACCCGGGCGTCGGTGGGCCGCGAGGCGGAGGAGCTGGTGCGCCGCACCCGCGCCACCACCGACCTGCCGGTCTGCGTGGGCCTGGGCGTCTCGAACGCCGACCAGGCCGCCGAGGTCGCCTCCTTCGCGGACGGCGTGATCGTCGGCTCGGCGTTCGTCAAGCGGCTGCTGGACCACTCCGGTGACCCTGCCGGAGGGCTGGCGGCGGTCCGCGAGCTCGCCGCCGAGCTGGCCGAGGGCGTACGGCGCCGCGGCTGAACGCCGGAGCCGGACGGCGGGAGCGGGCCTTCCGGGGCCCGGGCGCCGCCGGACGCGGGGTGCGCGGTGTACGCGCGCCCCGCGTCGCGCTCCTGGCGCGGCGCCCGCGGCCGTCCCGGCTCAGGGGGCGTGCAGCCGCAGGACGGCCCGCTCGGACCAGTCGGCCGGGGTGCCGCGCAGCGACACGGCGATCATGGTGAGGAAGGCCAGCGGCACCGTCCAGGCGGCCGGCTGGGCCAGCAGCACGGTCAGCCAGGGGAACGGCGGCCGGGTGGTGGCGGACAGCACCGCCGCCCCCGTGGCGGTGACCACCCCCACGGCCAGCCCGCTCGCCGCGCCCGCCACCGTCAGCCGGGTCCACCAGATGCCCAGCACCAGCAGCGGGCAGAACGTGGACGCCGCCACCGCGAACGCCCAGCCGACCACGACGTTGATGTCCAGGTGCGCGGCGGGCAGCGACAACAGCACCGCCACCAGGGCCCCCGCCGCCACCGCCTGCCGCAGCTTGGCCAGCCCGCCGCCGAACAGGTCGTGGGAGAGCCCGCCGGCCAGGGCCAGCAGCAGCCCCGAGGAGGTGGACAGGAACGCCGCGAAGGCACCGGCGGCCACCAGGGCGGTCAGCACGCTGCCCAGCATGCCCGGCACGGCGGTCCCGGGCAGGACGACGGAGACGGTGTCGGTGGCGTTGCTGTGCACCAGGTGCGGGGTCAGGACCCGGCCGAGCAGTCCGTAGACCGCCGGGAAGAGGTAGAACACGCTCAGCAGCCCGATCACGATGACGGCCACCCGGCGGGCGGTGCGGGCCGTGGGGCTGCTGTGGAAGCGCATGATCACATGGGGCAGCCCGATCGCGCCCAGCGTGGTCGCCAGCAGCACCGACCAGGTGGACAGCAGCGGAAGTCCCGCCCCCTCCAGATCGATCAGCGGGCGGCTCCAGTCCCCGGCGGCGACGTCTCCCATCCGTACCGGGCGCAGCGCCTCGGCCCGGGTCTCCGCGCCGACGTGCACCACCAGGTAGATCGCCGGCACGGCGATGAACAGCAGCTTGACGAGGTAGTGGAACGCCTGGACGTAGGTGGCCGACCGCATGCCGCCCACCGCGATCGAGGCGCTCACCACCAGCCCGGCCAGGACCACGCCCACCCAGTAGGGGGTGCCGCTGACCAGGTGGAGGACCACTCCGGCACCCTTGAACTGCGGCACCAGATAGAGCCACATGATCACCAGGACGATCAGCCCGCACAGCCTGCGGATCGTGGGCGAGCCCAGCCGGTACTCCGCGAAGTCCGGCACGGTGAACGCCCCCGAGCGCCGCATGGGCCCGGCCACCAGCGCGACCACGGCGACGTATCCGGCGGTGAACCCGACGGCGTACCACATCGCCCCGATGCCGTCCTTGAGCATCAGACCGGCCAGCCCGAGCACCGAGGCGGCCGAGACGTACTCGCCGGCGATCGCCATGGCGTTCCAGCCGGGGGCGATCCGGCGGGAGGCCACCAGGAAGTCCGGACTGGTGCGGGCCGCGTGGACGCCGTACAGACCGATGGCCAGACTGGCGACCAGGACCAGGCCGATCGCCGTCACACCCGTCACCCGCCGCCTCCCGGGGAGGGGCCGTCCCGTCTGCCGCCGGCCCGGTCCTCCACCCGCTCGGTCCGGCGCACATGGTCCACGGCGAGCAGCAGCAGCACCGGATAGGTGGCCACGGCCAGCACCAGCCAGGACAGCGGGAACCCCCACAGGGTCATCCGGTCCAGCACGGGCAGGGCCGCGATCGCCCCGCTCGTCCCGAACAGCACCGCGCCCAGCAGCACCAGCGTGCGCAGGGCCACCCGGCGCTGCGCCGCGAACACCGCGCGGGCGGCCTCGGCGTCGGCGGGCGCGGGCAGCGGCAGCAGCTGCGGGTGGCGGCGGTGGCCGCGGGCCAGGGCGATCCGGGTCTGCGGACTGGTGATCTTCGTGCGGCGGGAGCCGCTCAGCTGGCCGCCCTTCACCGGGCCGCCCTGCCCAGCTGGCCGCTGCGCGCCGCCTCCAGCAGCTGCTCCTTCAGCCCCCGGGCGTGGCGGCGGCTGACCGGCACGTCGCCCGCCGGAGTGCACGCCACCAGCCCGGAGGAGCTGGTGACCCGCAGGTCGTGGACCCAGTCGATGGCCACCAGATAGCCGCGGTGCACCCGTACGAAGCCCGCCGGGGCCCAGATCTCCTCCAGATAGGACAGCGACAGCCGCAGCAGATGGGTGCCCTGGGCGGTGTGCAGCCGGATGTAGTCGCCGTGCGCCTCCACGAACTGCACGTCGTCGCGGCGCACGAACACGGTCCGGCGGCCGTGGTCGATCTGGACGACCGCCAGTTCGTCCCGGGGCCCGTCCTCCTCGTCGCCGCCCGCACCGGCACGGCGCAGGGTGCCTACCCGGGTGACCGAGTCGGCCAGCCGCTCGGGCCGGACGGGCTTGAGCAGGTAGTCCACCGCCCCGATGCCGAACGCCTCGATGGCGTGGGACTCCGAGGCGGTGACGAAGACGATGGAGGGAGGCGCCGAGAGCTGGCTGATCACCCGGGCCACGTCCATCCCGTTCAGACCGGGCATGGAGATGTCCAGGAAGACGGCGTCGAAGGCGTTCGCCCCCAGCAGCTGCACCGCCCGGGCACCGCTCTCGGCCGCGTACACGTCGCCGATCTCGGGGATGTCCGCGAGGAGGTCGGCGAGCTCCTCACGGGTGGACGCCTCGTCCTCGACGACGAGGACCTGGAGGGTCCGCAGTGAGCTGCCCGTCATTCCGTAACCACCCCTCGCATGAAACGTGGCACCCGGATCGTCACCTTGGTGCCGTTGCCGGGCGCGGTCTCGATGACGAGGCCGTACTCCGGTCCGTACACGGTGCGCAACCGCCGGTCCACGTTGGCCAGACCGACGCCCTTGGCGGGGGGACCGACACCGGCGAGGATCGCCCGGGCGAGTCCCGGCTCCATGCCCACCCCGTCGTCCTCGATCTCGATGACGCACAGCGGGCCCTCGCCGAACCCCGAGACGCTGATGTGCCCGGGGTCGGCCTTCTTCTCCAGTCCGTGACGCACGGCATTTTCCACTATGGGCTGGACCACCAGGAAGGGGATCGCCACAGGAAGAATTTCCGGTGCCATCCGGACGGTGATCTCCATGCGGTCGTCGAAGCGGGCGCGCTGGAGCTCCAGATACGTCTGGGTGGCCTGGAGCTCGGCGGCGACCGTGACGTAGTCGCCCGCCGTGGAGAAGCTGTAGCGCAGGTAGTCCGCGAAGTCGGTGAGCAGCTGGCGGGCGCGGCCGGGGTCGGTGCGGATGTGCGCGGCGATGACGGCCAGCGAGTTGTGCACGAAGTGCGGCGAGATCTGGGCGCGCAGGGTCCGCAGGTCGGCGGCGGCGATCCGGGCGCGGGCGCTGCGCAGCTCGGTGTGGTCCAGCGACTGCGACACCAGCTCGGCGACCTCGGCCAGCTCGCGCTCGTCCAGCGCCCGGTCACCGGGGGCGACGCCGACGACCAGGCAGCCGGTCAGCTCGTCCGCCACCAGCAGCGGGGCGGCGCACAGTGGGGGTTTGCGGAAGGCGGCGCCGTGCTCGTAGACCTGGGCGAGCACCGCGTCCAGGTCGGTGTCCACGGGCAGTGCGCCGTGCCGGGCGACGGGTCCGTCGAGGTCGGCGAGGACGACGGCGTCGGCCGCCAGCAGCCGGCGGATGCGGCGGGCGGCCGAGGCGGCCCGGCCGCCGTGCAGCCCGTCCTGGAGGTCCGCGCCGATCAGCCGCACCTCGCGCAGCACACCGACGGTGGTGCGCGGATCGGTTCCGGCCGGACTCACCCGGCCTGTCCGTCCGCGGCGCCGGATACCGCTCCACGAACTTCTGGCCACGGGGTGACCGTAACGCACAAAAGCGCCAGGGGAGCCCTTCGGGCGAGGAGCCCGAAGAACTCCCCCGGAACCCGGTGACGGGACCGGCGCCGAGCGTGGGGGGTCGCGCCGGAGAGAAGAACCCGCCACCGGGGGCCCGGTGGCCCGCCGGGCCCCTCCCGGGGCCCGGCGGAACCGGCGTCAGTGCTGCGCGGCGCCCTCGGCACCGGCCCCGGTCAGGGCCCGCACCTGGAGCTCGGCGAAGCGCCGCGGGTTGCTCTCGCCCGAGGACATCGTGCCGACGATCGCGCACAGCAGGCCGAGCGGGATGGACACCAGACCCGGGTTCGTCAGCGGGAACCAGGCGATGTCGATGCCCGGAATGAGGGCGTTGTCGGCTCCCGAGAACACCGGCGAGAAGATCACCAGACCGACGGCGCTGATCAGACCGCCGTAGATGCCGGCGAGCGCGCCCCGGGTGTTGAAGCGCTTCCAGAACAGGCTGAGCAGCAGGGTCGGCAGGTTGGCCGAGGCGGCGATGGCGAACGCCAGGCCGACCAGGAACGCCACGTTGAGGCTCTGCGCGAAGATCGCCAGGAGGATCGACGCGGCGCCGATCCCGAAGGCCGAGATCCGGGCGACCTTGATCTCCTCGTGCTCCGAGGCCTGCCCCTTGCGCAGCACGCTGTTGTAGAAGTCGTGCGCCAGGGACGAGGAGGAGGCGATGACCAGACCGGCCACCGTGGAGAGGATCGCCGCGAAGGCGACGGCCGCGATGATGGCCAGCATCACCGAACCGAAGAACTCGCCGCCGAAGTGCTCCCCGACCTCCCGGGCCAGCTGCGGAGCCGCGGTGTTGCCCGCCGCGTCCTGGGCCGTGATGGCCTCCTTGCCGACCAGGGCCGCCGCGCCGAAGCCCAGGATCAGGGTCATCAGGTAGAAGGAGCCGATCAGGCCGATGCCCCAGTTGACGGACTTGCGGGCCGCCTTGGAGTCCGGGACGGTGTAGAAGCGGATCAGGATGTGCGGCAGGCCCGCGGTGCCCAGCACCAGGGCCAGACCCAGGCTGATCAGGTCCAGCTTGTTCCACAGCGTCTGCAGGGCGTCGTCGGGCACCTCCACGCCGAACCGCAGACCCGGCTCCAGGAAGGACTGCCCGGCGCCGCTGGCGTTCGCCGCGTCGCTCATCAGCTCGCCGAAGTTGAAGCCGTAGATGGCCATGACCAGGGTGGCCAGCAGGATCGTGCCGCCCATCAGCATGCCGGCCTTGATGATCTGCACCCAGGTGGTGCCCTTCATGCCACCGAAGGTGACGTACAGGGTCATCAGGATGCCGACGATGACGATGCCGGCGATCTTGGCGGTGTCCGCGTCCATGCCCAGGTACGTCTCGCCCGGCCGGATGCCCAGCAGGAGCGCGACGACCGCGCCGGCGCCGACCATCTGGGCCAGCAGGTAGAAGACCGACACGGTGATCGTGGACACCGCGGCGGCGGTCCGCACCGGACGCTGCTGCATCCGGTAGGAGAGCACGTCGGCCATGGTGAACCGGCCGGAGTTGCGCAGCAGCTCCGCGACGAGCAGCAGCGCCACCAGCCAGGCGACCAGGAAGCCGATGGAGTACAGGAAGCCGTCGTAGCCGAACAGCGAGATCATGCCCGCGATGCCCAGGAAGGACGCGGCGGACATGTAGTCACTGCCGATGGCGAAGCCGTTCTGCATACCGCTGAACCCGCGGCCGCCGGAGTGGAAGTCGGCCGCCGACTTGGTACGGCGTCCGGCCCACACCGTGACACCGAGCGTCACGGCGATCATCACCATGAACACCAGGATGGTCAGCGTACGGCCGCTGGAGCTGACCTCTTCCGCGGCCAGCAGGGTCTGCGACGTTCCGGTCATGCCCGGCCTCCCCTCGTGCCGGTGGCGGCACCGGTCAGCTCAGCGCGCAGGTTGTCGGCCTGCGGGTCCAGCTTCCGTCCGGCGAAGCGGGCGTACACGATCGCGATGCCGAAGGTGCTGACGAACTGGAGAATCCCGAAGACAAAGGCCACGTTGACATCGCCGAACAGCACCGTGCCCATGAGGTCGCGGGCGTAGGCCGACATCAGCACGTAGAGCAGGTACCAGACCAGGAAGGCGACGCTCACGGGGAGCACGAAGGACACAAAGGTGCGCCTGAGGTTGTCGAAGCGGGGATCGCTGTGCATGGCAACCATGCGGTCCTCCGCGTCCCCGGCGGGGTCCAGGGTTGGTTGTGGACGTTCTGCGGACACTGCCGCCTCCTTCATCGACACGACGCGATACGACACGACGTACGGGAGCGGAAAAGGAATGCGGGGAACGTAAGCGGCGTCACATCGGCGGTGAAGACGCTGGTCAGGGTGTGCGGCGAATGTCGGATGCGTGCGCCGAGCGGTAGTTCGCCGTGCGCCGAACGGTCGCTGTGCGCGCCGAACGGTCGCTTCCGCGGGGCCGGGAAGGCTGTGCACACAGGCGAACGGGTGGGGTTTCGCCGGTTTCGGGTGGGGGTGCGGCGGTCCGCGGGGCGGGACACGGGCAGGAAGCGGGCGCGGCCGGCGGCGCGCGTTACGGACCCGTTGCCGGGCGGGTTGCCGCCCGGCGAGCCCGGCACGGTAGCGTTCGTGGGGTCATGGACACCCTTGCCTTCATCCCCAGCCCGTCGTCCGGCGAGATCGTGCTCGGGCCGATCCCGCTGCGGGGCTACGCGTTCTGCATCATCGTCGGCGTCTTCGCCGCGGTCTGGCTCGGCGGGAGGCGCTGGGCCGCCCGCGGCGGGCAGCCCGGGACGGTCGCCGACATCGCCGTGTGGGCGGTGCCCTTCGGCCTGGTGGGCGGCCGGCTCTACCACGTCGTCACCGACTACCAGCTCTACTTCGGCGAGGGGCGGAACTGGGTCGACGCCCTCAAGATCTGGGAGGGCGGCCTCGGCATCTGGGGGGCGATCGCGCTCGGCGCGGTGGGCGCCTGGATCGGCTGCCGCCTGCGGGGCGTCCCGCTGCCCGCCTACGCAGACGCGATCGCGCCCGGTATCGCCCTCGCCCAGGCGATCGGCCGCTGGGGCAACTGGTTCAACCAGGAGCTGTACGGGCGCCCCACCGACCTGCCGTGGGCCGTGCGGATCGACAACGGTGTCGACGCCGGCACCTTCCACCCCACCTTCCTGTACGAGTCGCTGTGGTGCCTGTTCGTCGCCGCCCTGGTGATCTGGGCGGACCGCCGCTTCACCCTCGGCCACGGCCGGGCCTTCGCCCTGTACGTCGCGGGATACACGGTGGGGCGCTTCTGGATCGAGTACCTGCGGATCGACGAGGCCCACGAGTTCCTCGGCCTGCGGCTGAACAACTGGACCTCGATCGCCGTCTTCCTGGCCGCTGTGCTGTACATGGTGCTCTCGGCCAGGCGCCGCCCGGGCCGTGAGGACGCGGTGGAGCCGTCGGCGGACAAGCCCGCCGACGGCGACGGGGAAGCCGGTGCCGACACCGCCGACGACACCGCGGCCGGCGACACCGGCACCGGCGGGTCCGGGAAGACCGGCGGCGGAGACGGGAAACCGGCCTCCGCCCGGAAGTGAGCCGGGGGCGCCACGGCCGCCTCCACCGTGAAAGCGCAGGTCAGATCGGTTAGTTTGGCCTTCCTTGCTGGTCTGCGCACCCCTTCGGGCGTACGGTCGAAGCCCCGGGCCGGAACCCGGGGAGGACCGGGAGGAGGGGGCGCGATGTCGTACACGGCCGGGGACGGAACCGGGATCACACTCCGCCCGGGAGCGCCGAACTCCGCGCACCGCGACAACCACACCCACCGCGACGTCAGCGGGGGCTGGCTGCGCCCCGCCGTCTTCGGCGCGATGGACGGCCTGGTGTCCAACCTCGCCCTCATGACGGGGGTCGCGGGCGGCACGGCGGACCGGCAGGTGATCATCCTCAGCGGGCTGGCCGGACTCGCCGCCGGGGCGTTCTCCATGGCCGCCGGCGAGTACACCTCGGTGGCCTCCCAGCGCGAGCTGGTCCTGGCCGAGCTGGAGATCGAACGGCGCGAACTGCGCCGCCACCCCGAGAGCGAGCGGCAGGAACTGGTCGACCTGTACCGGGGCCGGGGCCTGCCGACGGAGGTGGCCGAGCAGGTCGCCGAGCACTTCTCCAGGAACCCCGAGCAGGCCCTGGAGATCCACGCGCGTGAGGAACTGGGCGTGGACCCCGGCGAGCTGCCCTCGCCCGCGCTCGCCGCCGGCTCCTCCTTCGCCTCCTTCGCGGTGGGCGCCATGATCCCCGTGCTGCCCTATCTGCTGGGTGCCGCCGTGCTGTGGCCCGCCGTGGCGGTGTCGCTGCTGGGGCTGTTCCTGTGCGGCGCGGTCGTGTCGAAGATCACTTCCCGGCCCTGGTGGTACAGCGGGCTGCGGCAGCTGGTGCTGGGCGGCGCGGCGGCGGCCCTGACCTACGGACTGGGTACCCTGTTCGGAGTGGCCCTGGGCTGAGGGGCCCGGACGGCAGTCCCGAACGGCAGGGCGGCGGCCGGGTGTGAGCGATCCGACGCCCGTCCGGACCCTTTTCCGTGTTACCCCGTGGTTTCAACCGTGTCACCGTAGGGGAAGACAACGGAGCGCTTCTGGCAGTGTCGCCGGCGCCACCCCGAATCCCCGCGGCGGTCACAGACCGCCTGTCCGATTCGACCACCACCGCAGCGTCCGCATGATGGACCGAGCCGTCCACGGACCGGAAGAACTGTCCATCATGTAACCTGCACGAAAAATGTTCCGCAGAGGGCCAGCGTCGTCCCTCGGCACATGTCCCCCCAGACTCCGTCTGGAGGCACACAAAGCCACGATGACGACGGGAGAGCCGATGCGCGCTGTGCCCCTCACGGCCTACCCTGCCAAGCAGGGAATGTACGACCCGCGCGACGAGCACGACGCCTGCGGCGTCGGTTTCGTGGCCACCCTCACCGGTGAGGCGAGCCACCACCTGGTCGACCAGGCACTGACCGTCCTGCGCAACCTGGAGCACCGGGGCGCCACCGGCTCCGAGCCGGACTCCGGCGACGGCGCGGGCATCCTCGTCCAGATCCCGGACGCCTTCTTCCGCGCCACGGCGGGCTTCGGCCTCCCTGACGCGGGCTCCTACGCCGCGGGCACCGCCTTCCTGCCGACCGACGGACCGGCGGCCGCCGAGGCCACCGCACGCATCGAGACGATCGCCGCCGAGGAGGGCCTGACGGTCCTGGGCTGGCGCGAGGTCCCCGTCGCCCCCCAGCTGCTGGGCGCCACCTCCCGCTCCACCATGCCCGCCTTCCGGCAGCTCTTCGTGGCCGACGGCGTCAACACCGGGCTCGCCCTGGACCGCAAGGCGTTCGTGCTGCGCAAGCGCGCCGAGCGCGAGGCCGGGGTCTACTTCCCCTCGCTGTCCGCCCGGACCATCGTCTACAAGGGCATGCTGACCACCGGCCAGCTGGAGCCGTTCTTCCCGGACCTGTCCGACCGCCGCTTCGCCAGCGCCGTCGCGCTGGTGCACTCCCGGTTCTCCACCAACACCTTCCCGAGCTGGCCGCTGGCCCACCCCTACCGCTTCGTCGCCCACAACGGCGAGATCAACACCGTCAAGGGCAACCGCAACTGGATGCGCGCCCGGGAGTCCCAGCTGTTCTCCGACCTGTTCGGGAAGAAGGAGCTGGAGCGGATCTTCCCGGTCTGCACCCCGGACGCCTCCGACTCGGCCTCCTTCGACGAGGTGCTGGAACTCCTCCACCTCGGCGGCCGCACACTGCCGCACGCGGTGCTGATGATGGTCCCCGAGGCGTGGGAGAACCACGAGTCCATGGATCCGGCCCGGCGCGCCTTCTACCGGTACCACGCCACGATGATGGAGCCCTGGGACGGCCCGGCCTGCGTCACCTTCACCGACGGCGTCCAGGTCGGCGCGGTCCTGGACCGCAACGGCCTGCGCCCGGGGCGCTACTGGGTCACCGACGACGGCCTGGTCGTCCTCTCCTCCGAGGTCGGCGTCCTGGACATCCCCCAGGAGAAGGTGGTCCGCAAGGGCCGCCTCCAGCCCGGCCGCATGTTCCTGGTGGACACCGCCGAACACCGCATCATCGAGGACGACGAGATCAAGGCGGCCCTCGCCGCCGAGCACCCCTACCAGGAGTGGCTCGAGGCCGGGACCATCGAGCTGGAGGACCTCCCCGAGCGCGAGCACGTCGTCCACACCCACGCCTCGGTCACCCGCCGCCAGCAGACCTTCGGTTACACCGAGGAGGAGCTGCGCGTCCTGCTCGCCCCGATGGCCCGCACCGGCGCCGAGCCGATCGGCTCGATGGGCACCGACTCGCCCATCGCCGCCATCTCCGAGCGGCCCCGGCTGATCTTCGACTACTTCACCCAGCTGTTCGCCCAGGTCACCAACCCGCCGCTGGACGCCATCCGCGAGGAACTGGTCACCTCGCTGCGGTCCTCGCTCGGGCCGCAGGGCAACCTGCTGGAGCCCACCGCGGCCTCCTGCCGCAGCGTCACCCTGCCCTTCCCGGTGATCGACAACGACGAGCTGGCCAAGCTCGTCCACATCAACGCCGACGGCGACATGCCCGGCATGAAGGCCGTCACCCTCTCCGGCCTCTACCGCGTCGGCGGCGGCGCCGAGGCGCTGGCCGCCCGGCTCGCCGAGATCTGCGCCGAGGCCGAGAGCGCCATCGCCGACGGCGCCCGGCTGATCGTCCTGTCCGACCGCCACTCGGACGCCGAGCACGCCCCCATCCCCTCGCTGCTGCTCACCTCCGCGGTGCACCACCACCTCATCCGCACCAAGCAGCGCACCCAGGCGGGCCTGCTGATCGAGGCCGGCGACGTCCGCGAGGTCCACCACGTCGCCCTGCTCATCGGCTACGGCGCCGCGGCCGTCAACCCGTACCTGGCCATGGAGACCGTCGAGGACCTGGTCCGGGCCGGCACCTTCCTGCCCGGCGACATGGCGCCCGAGACCGCCATCCGCAACCTGATCAGGGCACTCGGCAAGGGCGTGCTGAAGGTGATGTCCAAGATGGGCATCTCCACCGTCGCCTCCTACCGCGGCGCACAGGTCTTCGAGGCCGTCGGCCTGGACGAGGAGTTCGTCGACACCTACTTCCACGGCACCGCCACCAAGATCGGCGGCGCGGGCCTGGACGTCGTCGCCAGGGAGGTCGCCGCCCGCCACGCCACGGCCTACCCGGCCTCCGGCATCGCCCCGGCCCACCGGAACCTGGACATCGGCGGCGAGTACCAGTGGCGCCGCGAGGGCGAACCGCACCTGTTCGACCCGGAGACGGTCTTCCGCCTCCAGCACTCCACCCGCACCCGCCGCTACGACATCTTCAAGCAGTACACCCGGCGGGTGGACGAGCAGTCCGAACGCCTGATGACGCTGCGCGGCCTGTTCGGGTTCGCCCCCGACCGGCCCTCGATCCCCGTCGAGGAGGTCGAGCCCGTCTCGGAGATCGTCAAGCGCTTCTCCACCGGCGCCATGTCCTACGGCTCCATCTCCCAGGAGGCGCACGAGACCCTCGCCATCGCCATGAACCGGCTGGGCGCCAAGTCCAACACCGGCGAGGGCGGCGAGGACCCCGAGCGGCTGTACGACCCCGCCCGCCGCTCGTCGATCAAGCAGGTCGCCTCCGGCCGCTTCGGCGTCACCAGCGAGTACCTCGTCAACGCCGACGACATCCAGATCAAGATGGCCCAGGGCGCCAAGCCCGGCGAGGGCGGCCAGCTGCCCGGCCCCAAGGTCTACCCCTGGGTGGCCAGGACCCGCCACTCCACCCCCGGCGTCGGGCTCATCTCCCCGCCGCCGCACCACGACATCTACTCCATCGAGGACCTCGCCCAGCTCATCCACGACCTGAAGAACGCCAACCCGAACGCCCGCATCCACGTGAAGCTGGTCTCCGAGGTCGGCGTCGGCACGGTCGCGGCGGGCGTCTCCAAGGCCCACGCCGACGTGGTGCTCATCTCCGGCCACGACGGCGGCACCGGCGCCTCCCCGCTCACCTCCCTCAAGCACGCGGGCGGCCCCTGGGAGCTCGGACTGGCCGAGACCCAGCAGACGCTGCTGCTCAACGGACTGCGCGACCGCATCGTCGTCCAGACCGACGGCCAGCTCAAGACCGGTCGCGACGTGGTCATCGCCGCACTGCTGGGCGCCGAGGAGTACGGCTTCGCCACCGCACCGCTGGTCGTCTCCGGCTGCGTGATGATGCGCGTGTGCCACCTGGACACCTGCCCGGTCGGCATCGCCACCCAGAACCCGGTGCTGCGCGAGCGCTTCACCGGCAAGGCCGAGCACGTGGTGAACTTCTTCGAGTTCATCGCCGAGGAGGTCCGCGAACTCCTGGCCGAACTGGGCTTCCGCACCCTGGACGAGGCCATCGGCCACGCCGAGGTCCTCGACGTCAGCCGCGCGGTGGACCACTGGAAGGCCCAGGGCCTGGACCTGGCCCCGCTGCTCCACGTCCCCGACCTGCCCGCGGGCGCCGCCCGCCACCGGGTGGTGGAACAGGACCACGGTCTGGCCAAGGCGCTCGACAACGAGCTCATCAGGCTCGCCGCCGACGCCCTGTCCGCCGACACCGCCGAGGCCGCCCAGCCGGTGCGCGCCCAGGTGGCCGTCCGGAACATCAACCGGACGGTGGGCACCATGCTGGGCCACGAGGTGACGAAGAAGTTCGGCGGCGCCGGCCTGCCCGACGACACCATCGACATCACCTTCACCGGCTCCGCCGGGCAGTCCTTCGGGGCCTTCCTGCCGCGCGGCGTGACCCTCCGGCTGGAGGGCGACGCCAACGACTACGTCGGCAAGGGCCTCTCCGGCGGACGCGTCGTCGTCCGGCCCGACCGCGGGGCCACCCACCTGGCCGAGTACTCCACCATCGCCGGGAACACCCTCGCCTACGGCGCCACCGGCGGCGAACTGTTCCTGCGCGGCGTCGTCGGCGAGCGCTTCTGCGTCCGCAACTCCGGCGCCCTGGTCGTCTCCGAGGGCGTGGGCGACCACGGCTGCGAGTACATGACCGGCGGCACGGCCGTCGTCCTGGGCCCGACCGGCCGCAACTTCGGCGCCGGCATGTCCGGCGGTACCGCGTACGTCGTCGACCTGGACCCCGACAACGTCAACCCGGACGTCGCGGGCGCGGTCGAACCCCTGGACGGGACCGACCGGCAGTGGCTGCACGACGTGGTGCGCCGCCACCACGAGGAGACCGGCTCCACCGTCGCCGAGGCACTGCTCGCCGACTGGGAGAACGCCGCCGGCCGCTTCAGCAAGATCATCCCCACCACGTACAAGGCAGTGCTCGCCGCCAAGGACGCCGCCGAGCGAGCCGGACTGCCCGAGTCCGAGATCCACGAGAAGATGATGGAGGCGGCGATCAATGGCTGACCCCAAGGGCTTCCTGAACACCGACCGCGAGGTCGCCCGGACCCGCCCCGTGGAAGAGCGCGTCAAGGACTGGAACGAGGTCTACGTCCCCGGCTCCCTGCTGCCGATCATCAGCAAGCAGGCCGGCCGGTGCATGGACTGCGGCATCCCGTTCTGCCACAACGGCTGCCCGCTGGGCAACCTCATCCCCGAGTGGAACGACTACGCCTGGCGCGGTGACTGGCAGGCCGCCATCGAGCGGCTGCACGCCACCAACAACTTCCCGGAGTTCACCGGGCGGCTGTGCCCCGCGCCGTGTGAGTCCGCCTGCGTGCTGGGCATCAGCCAGCCGGCGGTGACCATCAAGAACGTCGAGGTCACCATCATCGACAAGGCATGGGAGGCCGGCGGCGTCACCCCGCAGCCGCCCGAGCGGCTGTCGGGCAAGACGGTGGCCGTCATCGGCTCCGGCCCCGCCGGCCTGGCCGCCGCCCAGCAGCTCACCCGCGCCGGGCACACGGTCGCCGTCTACGAGCGGGCCGACCGCATCGGCGGGTTGCTGCGCTACGGCATCCCCGAGTTCAAGATGGAGAAGCGGCACATCAACCGCCGCATCGAGCAGATGCGCGCGGAGGGCACCAAGTTCCGCACCGGTGTCGAGATCGGCCGGGACATGCCCGCCACCGCGCTGCGCAAGCGCTACGACGCCGTCGTCATCGCCGCCGGCTCCACCACCGCCCGCGACCTGCCCGTCCCCGGCCGCGAGCTGAACGGCATCCACCAGGCGATGGAGTACCTGCCGCTGGCCAACAAGGTCCAGGAGGGCGACTACGTCGCCCCGCCGATCACGGCCGAGGGCAAGCACGTCGTCGTCATCGGCGGCGGCGACACCGGCGCCGACTGCGTCGGCACCGCCCACCGGCAGGGCGCGGCCTCCGTCACCCAGCTGGAGATCATGCCCCGGCCGAACGACGACCGGGACCCGGTCTCCCAGCCCTGGCCGACCTTCCCGCTGCTCTACAAGGTCTCCTCCGCGCACGAGGAGGGCGGCGACCGCGTGTACTCGGTCTCCACCACCCACTTCGAGGGCGACGAGGACGGCAACGTGCAGGCCCTGCACCTGGTCGAGGTCGAGTTCAAGGACGGGAAGTTCGCCCCGAAGCCCGGCACCGAGAAGCGGATCCCCGCCCAGCTCGTCACCCTGGCCATGGGCTTCACCGGCATCGACCGGACCAACGGCCTGGTCGAGCAGTTCGGCCTGGAACTGGACGCGCGCGGCAACGTCGCCCGCGACGGGAACTACGCCACCAACGTCGACGGCGTCTTCGTCGCCGGCGACGCCGGCCGCGGCCAGTCCCTGATCGTGTGGGCGATCGCCGAGGGCCGCTCCGCGGCCCGCGCCGTGGACGGCTACCTGACCGGCACCAGCTCCCTCCCGGCCCCCGTCCGGCCCACCGACCGCGCGCTGACGGTCTGACCGTTCCGTGGTCTGACCGGCGGCCCGCCCCAGCCGCCCGCGGGGCGCCGCGGAACCTACCCGCAGCGCCCCGCGGCGCGCCCGCACCCCGCGGCGCCGACCCCTCCCCGACCGAGGGCCGGCGCCGCGGTACACCCCTGTCCGGGGCCCGGCGCCCCGCGGCTCAGCCGTCCTCGGCCAGCCGGGCCGGGAAACCGCCGGTGGCCACCGGCCCCCAGCGCGCCGGGGTGATCCGCAGCAGCGACTTCCCCTGCCGCACCATCGCCTCCCGGTACTCGTCCCAGTCCGGGTGCTCACCCGAGATCGACCGGAAGTACTCCACCAGCGGCTCCACCGCCTCCGGCACGTCCAGCACCTCCGCGGTGCCGTCCACCTGCACCCACGGACCGTTGAAGTCGTCCGACAGCACGATCACGCTGACGGCCGGGTCACGGCGGGCGTTGCGGGTCTTGGCCCGCTCGGGATACGTCGACACCACGATCCGGCCCCCGCCGTCCACCCCGCACGCCACCGGCGACCCCTGCGGGGAGCCGTCGGCGCGGCGGGTCAGCAGGACCGCCCGGTGCCGGGGGCGCAGGAATTCCAGCAGTTCCTCAAGTCCGACCCGGTTGTTGGTCGCGATGGAAGGGCTCATTCCCCTGAGCCTAGCGCTGTGACCGGGGGTGTCCGCCGGAACGCCCGCGCCCGCCGGCCGGGTCTCCCCGCCGCTCGGCAGGGGACGCGGCACGGGCGGGGGACCGCCCTCGCACCGGCGGGCACACCCGGGCGGTCCCGGCGACGCGGCGCAGGGCACGTCTCCCGGTGGCGGCCGGGGGAGCGCCGTACCCGGGGCGCCGCGAGCCCCCCGGCCACCGCGACGGAACCCGGCCCGACCGCCCCGCACGACCTCAGGTGTCGCACTCCAGCACACTGCGGCACAGCCCGCACCGCGCCCGCAACCGCCCCCGCACCGGCACCCGGATCCGCTGGTGGCACGTCGGGCAGGGGAACGACACCCGCGGCGGGGAACACGCCTCGAAGACGTAACCGTCCGCGTCGGCCGCACCGGCAGGGAAGGGCGTGTGCTCCGGATGCGCCCGCGCGTACCGCCGGTCCAGCGCGTACCGCCGCCGCCCCGCCCACCCCCCGGCCGCCAGCGGCGGCCGCAGCGCGTCCCGGCGGGCCGTCTCCCGTCCCCGCACATACGCCCGGTACGCCTGCGGACTGGTGAACCACACAGCAGGGTCCTCGCCGAACAGCTCCGCCCGCTTGGCCAGCACGTACCCGAACTCCTCCGGCGTCAGGTACCCCAGCTTCTGCGAGGCCAGCTCGTCCTGCCGGAACGCGTCCAGCAGCAGCCAGCCCACCCCCAGGTACGCCGCCGCCGTGTCGGTGAGGATCTCGTTCTCCCGCTCCCCGGGGAAGGACAGCCCCAGCCGGTGCAGGAAGACATGCGTCACCTCGTGCGCCAGCGCCGCCCCGATGTCCCGGCGGTGGCACCGGAACCGCGAGTTCAGCTCCACGAAGTACTCCGGGCCCGCCGCCAGCTCCACGCTCGCCGCGTGCGTCATGTCCCGGAAGCCCACCACCAGCCGCGCGTCCGGCAGCCGCAGATGCCCCACCAGCACCCGCGCCACCCGCTGTGCGCCGGTGTACAGCTCGTCGGTGTCGGCGAAGGCCACCTCGCCCGCGGTGACACTGGTGCCGAAGGTCCGCACCGTGTCGTACGACAGCCGCCGGTACAGCGCGGTGATGGACGCCCGAACCACCGGAAGGTGCGGGAAACCGTGCTCGACGGGATCCCACCCGTGGCCGGGGCCACCACCGCGTACCGCCATGCGCCCGCCCGCTTCCTCCCGGGGATCCCGTGGGTGCCGCCACCGCCTCCTGCCACTGTACGGCGGGCAACGGCACCCGCGGGGGCGGCGGACCGGGCGGCCGGGACGGCATAGAGTCGGTGGCCATGAACAACAGCGAGATCGATCCCGCGGTCCAGACCGAGCTCACCCGGTTGCGCGAGAGCATCGACAACATCGACGCGGCCGTGGTCCACATGCTCGCCGAGCGCTTCAAGTGCACCCAGCAGGTCGGCCGCCTCAAGGCCGAACACGACCTGCCCCCCGCCGACCCCGCCCGCGAGGCCCGCCAGATCGCCCGGCTGCGCGCCCTCGCCGAGAGCGCCAGACTCGACCCCGGCTTCGCCGAGAAGCTCCTCAACTTCATCATCGCCGAGGTGATCCGCCACCACGAGACGATCGCCCGCTCCTGACCCGCCCGCCCCCGCCCCCCAGGGGCGGGCGCGCCGGGGAACACCCCGGTGCGCGCCCGCGGACGCGTACGGCAGCATGAACGCCATGCCCGCACTCACCCGCGACGAAGCCCGCAGCCGAGCCCGGCTCCTCGATGTCCGGCAGTACGCGATCGACCTCGACCTCACCCGCGGCGAGGAGGTCTTCGGCTCCACCACCACCGTCCGCTTCACCACCCGCGAAGCCGGCGACACCTTCGTCGAACTGCGGCCCCGCACCCTCCACCGGGCCGCCCTCGACGGACACGACCTCGACACCGCCGCCCTCGCCGACGGCCGTCTGCCGCTGACCGGACTGGCCGCGGGCGAGCACGAACTGCGCGTCGAGGCCGACATGCCCTACTCCCGAACCGGCGAGGGCATGCACCGCTTCACCGACCCCGCCGACGGCCGCACCTACCTCTACACCATGTGCTGCCAGACCGAAGCCCCCCTCGTCTTCGCGGCCTTCGACCAGCCCGACCTCAAGGCCGTCCTCGCCGTCACCGTCACCGCGCCCGAGGAGTGGACGGTCCTCGGCAACGGCATCGCCCGCCGCGCCGAGGACGAACCCGGCCGCTGGGAGTGCGCCCCCACCCCGCCGCTGAGCACCTACCTCATGGCGCTGGCCGCCGGCCCCTGGCACTCGGTGCGCACCCGGCACGCAGGCCTCCCCTTCGGCCTGCACGTACGGCAGTCCCTCGCCTCCCACCTCGACGCGGACGCCGCCGAACTGCTCGACATCACCCGCCGCTGCTTCGACCGCTACCACGAGATCTTCGACGAGCCCTACCCCTTCGACTCCTACGACCAGGTGTTCGCCCCCGAGTTCAACTCCGGAGCCATGGAGAACCCCGGACTGGTCGTCCTCCGCGACGAGTTCGTCTACCGCTCCGCCGTCACCGACACCGAACGCCAGACCCGCGGCATGGTCATCGCCCACGAGATGGCCCACATGTGGTTCGGCGACCTGGTCACCCTGCGCTGGTGGGACGACATCTGGCTCAACGAGTCCTTCGCCGAGTACATGGGCTACCAGGTCCTCGCCGAGGCCACCCGCTTCACCGACACCTGGACCGACTTCGCCGCCAACCGCAAGTCCTGGGGCTACGACGCCGACCAGCGCCCCTCCACCCACCCCGTCGCCCCCGCCGCCGAGTCCGTGCCCGACACCGCCGCCGCCCGGCTCAACTTCGACGGCATCTCCTACGCCAAGGGCGCCTCGGCCCTGCGGCAGCTGGTCGCCTGGCTCGGCGAGAGGGCCTTCCTCGCCGGCATCAACGACCACTTCGCCCGCCACCGCTTCGGCAACGCCACCCTGGAGGACTTCCTCGACTCCCTCGCCCGTGCCTCCGGCCGCGCGGTCCACACCTGGGCCGGACACTGGCTGCGCACCACCGGCGTCGACACCCTCACGCCGCGCGTCACCGAGGCGGCGGACGGCCCGCGCCTGGAGATCACCCACTCCGGCGGCCGCCCCCACCACATCGCCGTCGGCCTGTACGACCGGGCCGGCACAGCGGGCGCCGGGGAGGAACTGGTGCTGCGCGAGCGCCTGGAGACCGAGCTGGCCGCCGACGGGGAACACCACGTCCTGCCCCTGCCCGGCCCCCGCCCCGACCTGCTCCTGGTCAACGACCGCGATCTGACCTACGCCAAGATCCGCCTGGACGACGGCTCCCGGGAGACCGTGCGGAGCGCCCTGTCCGGCCTGCCCGACCCGCTGGCCCGGGCCACCGTCTGGAACGCCGTCCGCGACATGGTCCGCGACGGCGAACTGCCGCCCGCCGAGTACCTGGACACCGCCCGCACCCAGTTGCCGAGGGAGACCGACACCGCCGTCGTCGGTGGTGTCCTGCGCTTCGCCCGCCAGACGGTCGCCGACCGCCTCCTGCCGCCGGACGAGCGCACCGCCGCCCTGAGGACCCTCACCGGCATCGCCCGCACCCTCCTGGAGAACACCCCGGACGACGGACTGCGGCTGACCGCCGTACGCGCCCTCGTCGACAGCGCCACCGATCCCGGCGAGGCACGCCGGTGGTGGACCGACGGCACCCTCCCCGGCGGCATCCCCCTCGACCCCGAACTGCGCTGGCGGCTGCTGCACCGCCTCGCCGTCCTCGACGCCGCCGGTCCCGGCGACATCGACGACGCCCTCGCCGCCGACCCCGGCGCCACCGGCACCGAGAGCGCCGCCCGCTGTCGCGCGGCCCTGCCGGATCCCGAGGCAAAGGCCGCCGCCTGGCAGGCCCTGCTCGACCCGGCCGACACCCTCTCCAACTACCTGTTCGCCGCCACCCTCCAGGGCTTCTGGCACCCCGAACAGCGCGAGATCCTGAGCGACTACGTCCCCCGCTACTTCGAGCAGGCCCCCACCCTCACCGCCCGCCGGGGCCCCGCCATCGCCGACTCCCTGGTCCGGTACGGCTTCCCCCGCCCCTTCACCGACCCCGACACCCTGGCGGCGGGGAAGCGCTGCCTGGACCACCCCGACCTGCTCCCCGCCCTGCGCCGCCCCCTGGCCGACGAACTCGACGACCTGGCCCGCTACCTGCGCGTGCGCGAAGCGCACTGACACACCGGGTGCCGGGGGCCGTCCACGGACGAACCCCGGCACCCGGCTCACTCGTCATTCGCCGGCGCACGGATTGCTTTTCAGGAACTCCTCGCGGTACGCGGTGATGAACCTCGCCACGGCCTCGGCACCGGCCGTGCTCTTCTTCGTCACCCCGGCCACGACGAACAAGTCCCGCTTCTTCCCCTCGGACGTACAGCGCACAGCTCCTCAACGTTGCGAACAAGCCGAACGAGGGCAAACGTGCATGTGGGGAGCAGGGCGACCGCGCCTGCCGTCCGTCAGTGCCGGGAAGGGCTCCCCGCGCTCCGGACCGGCCTCGCCGTTCCCCGGAATACGCCTCCGGCATGTTTCTCCGGCAAGGGAAAACGCTCATCCGAGCGGCCCGCCGCCCATTTCGCGATTTGTTGACGCTCCAGCGGACAACGGCTGTTGAACAGTGGGTATCCCATAACTCGTTACCCATAGGTAAGTCATAGGCTCGGCCTTATGCGCCGCGCGAAAATCGTCTGCACACTCGGACCGGCCACCGACTCGTACGAGCAGATCAAGACGCTCGTGGAAGCCGGAATGGACGTTGCCCGACTCAACCTCAGCCACGGCAGCCACGCCGAGCACGAGGAACGCTACCGCCGGGTGCGCAGGGCGTCCGAGGCCACCGGCCGCAGTGTCGGCATCCTCGCCGACCTCCAGGGGCCGAAGATCCGGCTCGGCCGGTTCCGCGAGGGCCCCGTACTCCTCGAACGCGGCGACGAGTTCACCATCACCACCGAGAGCGTCGAAGGCGACCGCGAGCAGTGCGGCACCACCTACGAGGGACTGGCCGAGGACATCGGCCCCGGTGAGGCCATCCTCGTCGACGACGGCCGGGTCGCGCTGCGGGTCACCGCCGTCGACGGCCCCCGCGTCCGCACCCTGGTCACCGAGGGCGGCATGGTCTCCGACCACAAGGGCCTCAACCTCCCCGGCGTCGCCGTCTCCGTGCCCGCCCTGTCCGACAAGGACATCGAGGACCTGCGCTGGGCCCTGCGCACGGGCGTGGACGTCATAGCCCTCTCCTTCGTCCGCAGCGGACGCGACATAGCCGACGTCCACCGGGTGATGAAGGAGGAGGGACGCCACCTCCCCGTCATAGCCAAGATCGAGAAACCCCAGGCGGTGGAGAACCTCGACGAGATCGTCGCCGCCTTCGACGGGCTGATGGTCGCCCGCGGCGACCTCGGCGTCGAAATGCCCCTGCAGACCGTCCCGCTGGTGCAGAAGCGCGCCGTCAAGCTCGCCCGGCGCAACGCCAAACCGGTCATCGTCGCCACCCAGATGCTCGACTCGATGATCGACTCCTCCCGTCCCACCCGCGCCGAGGCGTCCGACGTGGCCAACGCCGTCATGGACGGCACCGACGCCGTGATGCTCTCCGGCGAGACCAGCGTCGGCAAGTACCCGATCGAGACGGTCAAGACCATGGGCCGGATCGTCGCCGCCGCCGAGGAGGACATGCTCGCCAAGGGCCTGCCCCCGCTGAGCCAGAGCCACAAGCCCCGCACCCAGGGCGGCGCGGTGGCCCGCGCGGCGGCCGAACTGGGCGACTTCCTCGGCGCCAAGTTCCTCGTCGCCTTCACCCAGTCCGGCGACACCGCCCGGCGGCTGTCCCGCTACCGCTCCCCGGTCCCCGTCCTCGCCTTCACGCCCGACCCGGCCACCCGCGCCCAGCTCAACCTCACCTGGGGGGTGGAGACCTTCCTCGGTCCCGTGGTCGAGAGCACCGACGAGATGGTGGAGCAGATGGACGAGCAGCTGCTGCGGATCGGCCGCTGCCAGGAGGGGGACAAGGTGATCGTCACCGCGGGCTCACCGCCCGGGGTGCCCGGCACCTCCAACATGGTGCGCGTCCACCACATCGGCGAGGCACACACCCTCCGCTGACCCGCCGGCCCGCCCGGCCCGGGCAGGGCCTCACGGACCGGAGCCCGGTCGCCGCCTCGCGCCAGCGGTGACCGGGCTCCCGCCGCCTTCAGTGTTTCGGCCCGATGTGCTCGTCCATCAGCGCCACGGACGCCCGCCGGGCGACGGAGACGTTGTACGCCCCGGTGGGGCGGTGTACCACCTTCCACTCCACCCCGACGCGGTCCAGCGTCTCGCAGTAGAGCCGCACGATGTCCCCGGAGGTGTTGGTGAAGAAGTACCTCGGGTATTCGTAGCGTTTCCGCTCGCCCGCCACCAGGCGCGTGGTCCAGTTGGTGATCCGGCAGCCGTCGGAGTGGACGAGCCCCCGGAGCAGTTCCCAGGGGTGCCGACCGACGACCTTTCGCTGCCACGGGGCGAGGGCGATGCGCCGCTCGTGCTTCCGGCCCGGACCGTGCTGGGGGAACAGGCAGAGCCAGTGGTGGCCGTATGAGGTGACCATGACGCACCCCTCGGCCTGCATGCGGCAGGCACTCCGGTCCGGGAGGACGGCCGTGATCGCCTCCGCGCACTCGGTGATCAGCCCGGGCCAGGTGTTCGCGCAGGCGATCCGCAGATAGCGGCCGCTGCGCCGCGGATGTGAGCTGACACAGCCGTCACCGAGGTAGAGGCCGAGCAGATACGCGTAGGCAGGGCCGTTCGGAGGCAGGGACGGCTCGGGCGCGCAGCGGAAGCAGTCGGCCTCGACGGAGACGCGGGGAAGGGGCTCGAGCCGGGTCTGCCAGGAGCGAATGGCGAAACGGGATATCCCGGTCTGCTTGCTGACGGAGTTGAGACTGCGGCCCTGGTCGACGAGCGCGAGTACGCGCCTGCGGGTGTCGAGGTCGTACATGCTCGCGATTCTGAGAGCGTGGCCGTCGCTGTGTGGTGAATCCCGGGGTCGGCCACCTCAAAGAGTGAAGATCTCCAACCAGGGTATTCCTTGGAAATGAAGGCAATGTGCCCCGGGTGGGATTCGAACCCACGCTGTCGGTGGTTTGAGCACCGTGTCTCTCCCGCTGGACTACCGGGGCTTCCTTCGAAATGAAGGCTAGCGGATGACCGCAGTACCTCAAACATACAGGAGCTAGGTAGGCTCATGTGGTCCACCTGGCCGGAACACGAGGAGCCCAGTGAGCACCGCGGACATCCCCGAGCCCATCACCACCCCCACCGACGGCGGCGGCACCACCGACGGCGGTGACGCCGTCGAGCGGGCGCATGTGCCGCCGCAGACGACACGTGTCGTCATCGCCGAGGACGAGGCGCTGATCCGCCTGGATCTCAAGGAGATGCTCGAGGAGGAGGGCTACAGCGTCGTGGGAGAGGCCGGGGACGGTCAGACGGCCGTGGACCTGGCCCGGGAGCACCGGCCGGACCTGGTGATCCTGGACGTGAAGATGCCCGTGCTCGACGGCATCTCGGCCGCCGAGAAGATCGCCGGGGAGTCCATCGCCCCGGTGCTGATGCTGACCGCCTTCTCGCAGCGCGAGCTGGTGGAGCGGGCCCGGGACGCCGGGGCGATGGCGTATCTGGTGAAGCCGTTCAGCAAGAGCGACGTCGTGCCGGCGATCGAGATGGCGGTGTCGCGGTTCAACGAGCTGCGGGTGCTGGCGGAGGAGGTGGCGGACCTCTCGCAGCGGCTGGAGACGCGGAAGCTGGTGGACCGGGCCAAGGGGCTGCTGCAGACGCAGTACGGGCTGTCCGAGCCGGCCGCCTTCCGGTGGATCCAGAAGACCTCGATGGACCGCCGGATGTCCATGCGGCAGGTGGCGGAGGCCGTCATCGAGGACGCCGAGGAGAAGAAGCGGGAGAAGAGCGGACAGTAGCGGCGGGCGCTGTTCTCCCGGCTTTTCCGGGGAGGACTCCCCGGATTTCCGGTGTTTTCCGGACGCGCCGCGGTGTTCCGCCGCGCGGTACGCCGGGTGTTCCCCGTGGTGCCCGTCCGGCAGGGGGCAGGCCGCCGGGCGGGGTGCCGGATGCCCGGCCCGCGGGGCGTTGCCGTAGTGGAGTGCAAAGGCGCGGTCGGGGCGGTGTGGCGGTGCCGCGCCGGTGGTGAGCTGTGGGTGCGGGGGCGGGTGGGCCGGTGTGCGGTTCGTGTGCGCCGGCAAGCGCGGCGGACCGGTGGCGGGGAGGTGCCGGGCGCCGGGGCGCGGGTGGGTCCGGCTTCTGCCGGACTCCGCGTTTCCGTCCGCTCTTCGGTAAGGACTGTTCTGTTTCCGGCGCATGGCAGAGGTCACAGGGAGATCACATCTGCCGCTCTGCCCTATCTGGTCAGCTTCTCGGGCAATAGATTCCGGGCCACGCCGCATGTATGTGCGGACTGCGACGCCGGAGGGTTCGGCGGTCGTCGTGATCTGAGCGGGCTCAGGGGGTACCACGTGCTCAACAAGACCATCGTCAAGCTGGCCATTCCGATGGCCGTCGGCGCGCTTGCGCTCACGGGATGCGGAGGAGACAGCGGCAGCGGCGGCGACGTCTACAAGATCGCTTTCCAGGGTCCGCTCTCCGGCGACAACGTCCAGCTCGGCCAGAACATGGAGAACGGCATCAAGCTCGCCGTCGACCAGGCGAACGCCTCGGGCGAGCTGGACTTCGAGATCGAGTACCTGCCGGTGGACGACCAGGGTCTGCCGGACAAGGCGACGACCGCCGCGCAGAAGGCGATCGACGACACCGACGTGGTCGCGGTGATCGGTCCGGCGTTCTCCGGCCCGGCGGACACCGCCGCCGAGGTCTACGGGGCGGCCGGGATGGCGGCGGTGTCGTCGTCGGCGACGCGCCCGGACCTGACGACCAAGGGGTACGAGACGTTCCTGCGGGCGGTGCCGAACGACAGCGCACAGGGTGCCGGTATGGCGAAGTTCCTGGCCGGCAAGGTCGGCGCCGAGAAGGTCGTGGTGGTCGACGACAAGACCGACTACGGCATCGGACTGGCGGACGTCGCGGAGAAGGACCTGAAGGCCGCCGGTATCAGCGTGGTGCGCCAGAGCGTCCCGCAGAAGACCCCGGACTACAGCGCCGCGGCGAGGAACGTGATCAAGAACAGCCCGGACGCCCTGATCTACGCGGGCTACTACCAGGACGCGGGCCCGTTCGCGACGAAGCTCAAGGAGGCGGGCTTCGACGGGGTCGCGATGTCGGGTGACGGCACCAACGACGCGCAGTTCATCGAGCTGGCCGGCGACGCCTCGGACGGCTGGTACCTGACCTGCCCGTGCACGGACGCCACCAAGGAGGACGCGACGAAGAAGTTCGCCGCGGACTACGAGAAGGAGTTCAAGCAGGCGCCGGGCACCTACTCGGCCGAGTCGTACGACGTCGCCAGCATGGTCATCGAGGAGATCGAGAAGCTCCACGCGGAGGGCGGCGTCGAGCGCGAGGCGCTGATGGAGGCCCTGCGCGGGGTGAAGTACAAGGGTCTGACGAAGGAGTTCTCCTTCGACGACAAGGGCGAGTTCACCAACCAGACCATCTACATGTACCAGGTCAAGGGTGACGCCATCGAGTACCAGGGCAACATCGACGAGCTGGCGGGCTGAGGTCCCGTCCGGCGCTTGTGTCCGGGCGGCGCGGCGGGATCCCGGGAGACCGGTTCCGCCGCGCCGCCCGGTGTGACACCCCGGCGGACGTTCCCTCCCCGGTGCCGGTCTCCCGGCTCCCGGTACCCCCGGCGTCCCGTGCCGCCGGGGCCGGGGTCCGGGCACCGTGTCCGCCGCCTTCCTCCCGACGCCGCCTGTCCGGTGCCGAACGCACGGCACGGCGGCACATTCCCACAAGGAAGACAGTTCGATGTCCCTCAGTGAGTTCTGGGACTTTCTCGTCCTAGGGGTGGTGCTCGGCAGTCTCTACGCCGTCATCGCCATCGGTTACACGCTGGTCTACGGCGTGCTGCAGCTTCTGAACTTCGCGCACAGCGAGGTCTTCATGTTCGGCGGTTACGGCGGCCTGCTGGCCCTGACCGCCCTGATACCGGAGACGACGCCCACCGGGCCGGGTTCCGTCGGCTATGTCGCGGTCGGCATGCTGGCGGGGGCCGCGCTGGGCGGCGCGGTCGCGTTCGGGCTGGAACGGGTGGCCTACCGGCCGCTGCGCAGACACCACGCGCCCCGGCTGGTGTTCCTGATCACCGCGATCGGTGCCTCGTTCTTCCTGTACAACCTGGCGGGCAAGCTGTTCGGCCGCAATCCGCTGCCGATGCCGTCGATGTACGAGAACAAGCGGGTGGTGTCGGTCTTCGGCGCGGAGCTGACCGTCACGCAGCTGCTGATCCTGGGGTCGGCGGTGGCGATGATGCTCGGTCTGGACTATGTGGTGAACCGCACGAAGATGGGTTCGGGCATCCGCGCGGTGGCGCAGGACCCGGAGGTCGCGTCGCTGATGGGCGTGGACATCGACAAGGTGGTGTCCCGGACGTTCGTGCTCGGCGGTCTGCTGGGCGGCGCGGCCGGCTTCCTGTTCGGCACCAACAGCCAGGTCTGGTACACGATGGGCTTCCTGCCGGGCATCACGGCCTTCGCCGCGGCGGTGCTGGGCGGTATCGGCAATGTGCGCGGCGCGATGCTCGGCGGTCTGCTGCTGGGCGTGGTGGAGACCATGACGGTGGGCCTGTGGGGCGACGACTGGCGCTATGTCGGGGCCTTCGTGGTGCTGGTGCTGGTGCTGATGGTCCGTCCGACCGGCATTCTCGGTGAGCGTCTGGGGAGGACGGCATGAGCATGAAGACCTCGACCCCGGCGCGGCCCCCGGAGTCCGCGCCGTCGGCGGCCGCCCGGCTGCGGCGGACGCGCTGGTACCAGGAGCCGCGCTGGCGGCGGCTGGGCGCGCTGCTGGCGGTCGCGGTGACCCTCGCCCTGATGACCGGCGAGGAGGGCACCACCCGGGATCTGTTCTTCGCGCTGCGCGAGGACTTCACCGGGCCCGCGCTGTGGGTCTGGGTGGCGGTCGCGGTGGCCGTGTGGGCGGTGCGCGAGTTCCTCGCCGAGCAGACGAGCGGCGCGGTGCGGTGGACCAGGCGGACGGCGTCGGGCCCGCTCGGCGAGGCGCGGCGCCGCTGGGAGGCGGACCGCCGGGTGCGTGCGGGGGTGCTGACGGCGCTGCTGGCGCTGGTGGTGTTCGGGCCGCTGGGGGTGGAGCGGTACTGGCAGCAGGTGCTGGTGGACCAGATCGCCATCTTCGTGCTGCTGGCGATCGGTCTGAACGTGGTGATCGGCTGGGCCGGGCTGCTGGACCTGGGCTTCATCGCGTTCTTCGCCATCGGCGCGTACAGCGCGGCGTACTGGACGGGTGCGCTGCCGGTCCAGCCGCCGGTGGCGCTGAACAACTTCCTGGTGCTGCCGATCGCGGTGGCGACCTGTCTGGTGGCGGGGGTGATCCTGGGCGCGCCGACGCTGCGGCTGCGGGGCGACTACCTGGCGATCGTGACGCTCGGTTTCCACGAGATCGTCTATCTGCTGGCGAAGAACGCCGAGGGCGTCACGGAGGGGGCGCGCGGTGTCAAGGTCGAGCGGTTCAGCGTCGACCTGGGCTTCTTCTCCTACGAGTGGAAGCTGGACCCGATGCCGTACTACTGGCTGCTGATCGGGTTCACGGTGCTGGCCATCTTCCTGTTCCTGCGGCTGGAGCACTCCAAGGTGGGCAGGGCCTGGACCGCGGTCCGCGAGGACGAGGTGGCCGCGGCGGCGACGGGTGTGAACACGGTGCGGTACAAGCTGATGGCGTTCGCCATCGGCGCGTCGACCTCCGGTGTGGCGGGGGTGGCGTACGCGAGCAAGGCGGGCTACTTCAACCCGGAGAACTTCGCGATCCTGCTGTCGATCCTGGTGCTGGCGTATGTCATCTTCGGCGGCATGGGCTCGATCCCGGGCGTGCTGTTCGGCGCCGCGTTCCTGGTGTGGCTGCCGGAGGCGCTGCGGGACTGGGTGGACCCCAAGGACCGCTACATGTATCTGGGCGCCCTGCTCGTGATCATGATGATCTACCGGCCGCAGGGCGTGTGGCCCTCCCGCCGCCGCAAGCGCGAGCTCTCGATGGCGGAGGCGGGGATCGGCGGAGCGGACGCGACCGGCCCGGCGGAAGGCAGGCGGCAGTGAGCACCGAGGTGAGGAAGACGGACGGGGGGCCGGCGGCGGGCGCGGCCGCCGGGGAGACAGTGCTGGAGGCGTCGGGTGTGACGCTGCGGTTCGGCGGCCTGACCAGCCTGGACGACGTCGGGCTGTGGATGCGGCGCGGTGAGGTGCTGGCGGTCATCGGACCCAACGGCGCGGGCAAGACCTCGCTGTTCAACTCGCTGACCGGCGCGTACGTACCGCAGGAGGGAAGAATCGTCTTCCGGCCGCGGGCCGGCGGGGAGCACTCGCTGCTGGGGCGCAAGCCGCATGTGGTGAGCCGGCTGGGGCTGGCGCGCACCTTCCAGAACATCCGGCTGTTCGGCGCGCTGACGGCGCTGGAGAACGTCAAGATCGCGGCGGAGACGCGGCTGACGGCCGGCCCGGTGTCGGTGATGCTGGGGCTGCCGAACGCGCGGCGGGCGGAGCGTGCCAGTGACCGCAGGGCGCACGAGGTGCTGTCGTTCGTCGGTCTGCTGGACCGGATCAACGAACTGGCCGGTTCACTGAGCTACGGCGACCAGCGGCGGCTGGAGATCGCGCGGGCGCTGGCGACCGACCCGGAGGTGCTGCTGCTGGACGAGCCGGCGGCGGGCACCAACCCGACGGAGAAGCTGGAGCTGGAGGAGCTGATCCGGCGGATCAACACCGAGCTGGGCGTGAGCGTGCTGCTGATCGAGCACGACATGCGGCTGGTGATGTCGGTGGCGAACCGGGTGATGGTGCTCAACTTCGGCAGGAAGATCGCCGAGGGGTCCCCGTCCGAGGTCCAGCGGGACCCGGCGGTGATCGAGGCGTATCTGGGTGCGTCGACCGAGGACGAGGAGGCCGCGGTCGCGGAGGTGGCGGCGGAGGCGGAGGCCGGTCACGGCGCCGGCACCGATGACGGGGCCGGGACCGGGGCCGGTGGGTCCGGGGAGCGGGCACGGGACGACGGGGAGCGCGAGTGAGCGGCGGCACGCAGCTGAAGAAGGAGTCCGGGCGCGGTGAGCCGACCTCTCCGGTGGTGCTCGAACTCCGCGACCTGCACGTGTTCTACGGCGCCATCGAGGCGCTCAAGGGCGTCAATCTGACGGTCCGCCGCGGTGAGGTGGTCGCGCTGCTCGGTGCCAACGGCGCGGGCAAGTCGACCACCCTGCGGACGGCCTCCGGGATGATCGCCCCGCGCGGGGGGCAGGTGCTGCTGCACGGGGAGCGGGTCGACGGCATCAAGTCGCACGATCTGGTCCGGTTCGGCATCGGCCATGTTCCCGAGGGGCGCCGGGTCTTCCCGCGGATGACGGTGCGGGAGAACCTCCAGATGGGGGCGTACCGGTTCAAGACCGCCGACAAGGAGGTCATGGACCGGGTGTTCACGCTCTTCCCGAGGCTGGGGGAGCGCAGGAGCCAGCTCGGCGGGACGCTCTCCGGCGGTGAGCAGCAGATGCTGGCGATCGGCCGCGCGCTGATGGGCAAGCCGGAGATCCTGCTGCTGGACGAGCCGTCGATGGGGCTGGCGCCGCTGATCGTGCGGCAGATCTTCGACATCCTGCGGGAGATCAACGAGCAGGGCACCACGGTGCTGCTGGTGGAGCAGAACGCCGCGCAGGCACTCCGGATGGCGGACCGCGGCTATGTGCTGGAGACGGGCTCGGTGGTGATGGAGGGCGAGGCCGCCGGGCTGCTGTCCGACCCCCGGGTGCGGGCGGCGTACCTGGGCGAGGGTGCCGCGTAGCGGCTCCGGCGGTACGGCGGGCGGCGGCGCCCCCGCCGTACCGCGCGGCCCGGGCCGGTGGCCCGGGGCCGCCGTCAGCGGTACGCGTCGGCCGGGGCGTCGCGCAGCAGGCAGGTGAGCCGGGCGGAGCACACCCGCCGGCCCTGCTCGTCGGTGACGGCGATGTCGTAGGTGGCGGTGGTCCGGCCGCGGTGCAGCGGGACGGCGGTGCCGGTGACGGTGCCCGAGCGCAGCGAGCGGTGGTGGGTGCAGCTGAGGTCCACCCCGACGGCGAGCCTGCCGGGGCCGCCGTGGAGCATGGCGCCGACCGAGCCGAGGGTCTCGGCCAGGACGGCGGAGGCGCCGCCGTGCAGCAGTCCGTAGGGCTGGGTGTTGCCCTCGACGGGGAGGGTGCCGACGACCTTCTCGGGGGAGGCCTCGGTGATCGTCAGGCCCATGCGCTCGCCCAGGTGCCCGGCGGAGAACAGGGCGGGCAGGTCGATGTCGAGTCCGGCCCACTGGTCGAGGATCTCGCGTGGGAAGACGCTGCTGGTCCGCTGCTCGTCCATGGCCGGCTCCGATCGTCGTACGCGGTGGTACACAGTGGTAGGTGAGTGCTACACCGTCTTATCAGAGGCCGGTCCGCCGGCGGCCGGGCGGGGTTCCGCGCACGGGGTGAGGCGGATGACCACGGACTTGCTGGCGGGGGTGTTGCTGACGTCGGCGGTGGCGTCGAGGGGGACCAGGACGTTGGTCTCGGGGAAGTATGCGGCGGCGCAGCCGGGGGCGGTGGGGTAGTGGACGACGCGGAAGCCGGGCGCGGTGCGCTCCACGCCGTCGTCCCACTCGCTGGTGAGGTCGGCGTACGACCCGTCGGGCAGCCCGAGGGCGGTGGCGTCGGCGGGATGGACGAGCACCACGCGGCGGCCTCCGGTGATGCCGCGGTAGCGGTCGTCGAGGCCGTAGACGGTGGTGTTGTACTGGTCGTGGGAGCGCAGCGTCTGCAGCAGCAGCCGTCCGGGCGGCAGGTGCGGGTACTGGAGGGGCGCGGCGGTGAAGTTGGCCTTCCCGGTGGCGGTGGGGAAGCGGCGCTCGTCGCGCGGGGCGTGGGGCAGCGCGAAGCCGCCGGGCCGGGCGACGCGGGCGTTGAAGTCGTCGAAGCCGGGGACGACACGGGCGATGCGGTCGCGGATCGCGGCGTAGTCGGCCTCGAACTCCTCCCAGGGCACGGGGTGGTCCGGGCCCAGTACGCGGCGGGCCAGCCGGCACACCAGGGCGGCTTCGGACAGCAGGTGCTCGCTCGCGGGGGCCAGCCGGCCGCGGGAGGCGTGGACCATGCCCATGGAGTCCTCGACGGTGACGAACTGCTCGCCGGTGGCCTGGACGTCCCGTTCGGTGCGGCCGAGGACGGGCAGGATCAGGGCGCGGGCGCCGGTGACGCAGTGCGAGCGGTTGAGCTTGGTGGACACGTGCACGGTCAGCCGGGCCCGCCGCATCGCGGCCTCGGTCACCGAGGTGTCGGGGGAGGCGGCGACGAAGTTGCCGCCCAGGGCGAAGAACACCTTCGCCCGTCCGTCGCGCAGGGCGCGGACGGCGTTCACCACGTCCAGGCCGTGCTCGCGCGGCATGGGGACGCCGAACTCCTTCTCCAGGGCGTCCAGCAGGGCCGGCGCGGGCTTCTCGACGATGCCCATGGTGCGGTCGCCCTGGACGTTGCTGTGGCCGCGCACCGGGCAGACGCCGGCGCCGGGGCGGCCGACGGCGCCGCGCAGCAGCAGCAGGTTGACGACCTCCCGGATGGTGGGCACGGCGTGCTTGTGCTGGGTCAGGCCCATGGCCCAGCACACCACGGTGCGCTGTGAGTTCAGCACCAGTTCGGCGGCGCGGTCGATGTCGGCCGCCGCCAGGCCGGTGGCGCGCAGCACCTCCGCCGGATCGGTGGCGCGCGCGGCGGCGGCGAACTCCTCGTAGCCGTGGGTGTGTTCGCGGACGAACGCGGTGTCCACCCCGCCGTCGGCCCCGATCACCCGGCGGCACAGCTCGCGGAAGAGCGCCTGGTCGCCGCCGAGCCGGATCTGCAGGAACAGGTCGGTGAGCGGTGTGCCGCGGCCGGCCAGACCGCGCAGGGTCTGCGGGTTGTCGAACCGCTTCAGACCGGCCTCGGGCAGCGGGTTGACGGTGATGATCCGCGCTCCGCCCCGCTTGGCCTTCTCCAGCGCGGAGAGCATCCGCGGGTGGTTGGTGCCCGGGTTCTGCCCGGCGACGATGATCAGGTCGGCGCGGTGCAGGTCCTCCAGCAGCACGCTGCCCTTGCCGACGCCGAGGGTCTCGGTCAGGGCCGCGCCGGAGGACTCGTGGCACAGGTTGGAGCAGTCGGGCAGGTTGTTGGTGCCGAAGCAGCGGGCGAAGAGTTGGTAGAGGAAGGCGGCCTCGTTGCCGGTGCGGCCGGAGGTGTAGAAGAGGGCCTCGTCGGGGGAGTCCAGGGCCGCTAGTTCCCCGGCGACGATGTCGAGGGCCCGCTCCCAGCCGACCGGCTCGTAGTGGTCGGCGCCCTCGGCCAGGTACACCGGGTGGGTCAGCCGTCCCTGTCGGCCCAGCCAGTAGCCGGAGCGGCGGGCGAGGCCGGCCACCGGGTGCTCCGCGAAGAAGGCGGGGGTGACGCGCCGGAGGGTGGCCTCCTCGGCGACGGCCTTGGCGCCGTTCTCGCAGAACTCGGCCCGGTGCCGCCGCTCCGGCTCCGGCCAGGCGCAGCCGGGGCAGTCGAAGCCGCCGTCCTGGTTGACGCCGAGCAGGGTCAGCGCGGTGCGCCGGGTGCCCATCTGCCGCTGTGCCATGCGCAGGGAGCGGGCGACGGCGGGCAGTCCGGCGGCGGAGCGGCGCGGTGCGCCGACCCGGGGGGCGTCCTGGACGGGATCGGTCTGGGGCGGCTTGCGCTTCATGGCCGCCGATCCTGCCACGGGCCGGCGGGGAGCGGCACCCGTGCGTGCCGGTCCGTGCCCGCCCCCGCGCCGCCCGGCGCGCACCGTGTCTCCCGGCGGCGCGCGACGGCGCCGTGCGGGTGGTCCGGGGACGGGACTGTCGGTGCTCCATGGCAGGATCGGGGCGTGGCCAACAAAGCATCGACAGCGACCGCAGCACCGACGGCACCGGCGGCGTCAACGGGGAGGCGCCTGCTTCTGCTGGACGGGCACTCCCTCGCCTACCGGGCGTTCTACGCGCTGCCCGAGGAGAACTTCTCCACCACCACGGGCCAGCCGACGAACGCCGTCTACGGGTTCGCCTCGATGCTGGCGAACACCCTGCGGGACGAGGCGCCCACTCATCTGGCGGTCGCCTTCGACGTGTCGCGCACGACCTGGCGCACCGGGGAGTTCGCCGACTACAAGGCGAACCGCGCCAAGACCCCGGACGGCTTCAAGGGGCAGGTCGAGCTGATCGGCCAGTTGCTGGACGCGATGCGGGTGCCGCGGTTCGCGGTGGAGGGCTACGAGGCGGACGACGTCATCGCCACCCTGGCCACCCGGGCGGCGGCCGAGGGCTTCCAGGTGTCGATCGTCACCGGCGACCGGGATTCCTTCCAGCTCGTCGCCGACGCGGTCACGGTGCTGTACCCCACCCGCGGGGTGTCGGAGCTGACGCGCTTCACCCCCTCGATGGTCGAGGAGAAGTACGGCCTGACGCCGCGGCAGTACCCGGACTTCGCCGCGCTGCGCGGCGACCCGTCGGACAACCTGCCCGGTATCCCCGGCGTGGGGGAGAAGACGGCCGCGAAGTGGATCCGGCAGTTCGGCTCCCTCGCGGAGCTGCTGGAGCGCTCGGACGAGGTCAAGGGCAAGGTCGGGGAGAAGCTGCGCGAGCACCTGGAGTCCGTCCGCCTCAACCGGCGGCTGACGGAGCTGGTGTGCGACGTGCCGCTGCCGTCCGCCCCGGCGGATCTGGCGCGGACGCCGTACGACCGCGACGAGCTGGCGACCGTGCTGGATTCCCTGGAGTTCCGCAACACCAACTTCCGCGACCGGCTGTACGCGGTGGACCCGGGGGCGGCGGAGGAGGAGACGGCCCCGGAGGACGGGGTCGAGATCGACGGGACGGTGCTGGGCGCCGGCGAGCTGGCGCCCTGGCTGGCGGAGCACGCCGCGCCCGGCGCCGGGCCGCTGGGGATGGCCGCCGTCGACACCTGGAAGCTCGGCGCGGGCGGCGTCACCGAGATCGCCCTGGCCACCGCCGGGGGCCCGGCGGTGTGGTTCGACCCCGCCGAGCTGGACGAGGCCGACGAGAGGGCGTTCGCCGGCTGGCTCGCCGACGGCGGGCGGCCGAAGGTCCTGCACGACGCCAAGGCGGCGATGCGGGTCTTCGCGGAGCAGGGCTGGCGGATCGCCGGGGTGGAGACGGACACCGCGCTCGCCGCCTATCTGGTGCAGCCCGGCCGCCGTTCCTTCGCGCTGGACGCGCTGTCGGTGGAGTTCCTGGGCCGGGAGCCGGCCCGTGCGGCCGAGAGCGACGGGCAGCTGGCCTTCGGCGTGGACGAGCAGGCCGAGGCGGACGCCCTGATGAGCCGGGCCCGCACCATTCTGGATCTGGGCGGCGCGCTGGCCGGGCGGCTGGCCGAGGTGGGCGCGGCCGAGCTGCTGAAGGACGTGGAACTGCCGGTCTCCGAGCTGCTGGCGCGTATGGAGCGGGCCGGTATCGCCGCGGACCGGTCCTGGCTGGAGAACATGGAGCAGCAGTTCGCCGCGGCCGTCCAGCAGGCGGTGCGGGAGGCGCACGCCTCGGTGGGCCGCGAGTTCAACCTCGGTTCCCCCAAGCAGCTGCAGGAGGTGCTCTTCGGCGAGCTGGGCCTGCCGAAGACGAAACGGACCAAGACGGGGTACACCACGGACGCGGACGCGCTGGCGTGGCTGGCGGGGCAGACCGAGCACGAGCTGCCGGTGATCATGCTGCGCCACCGCGAGCAGTCCAAGCTGCGCACCACCGTCGAGGGGCTGATCAAGACGATCTCCGCCGACGGCCGTATCCACACCACCTTCAACCAGACGGTCGCCGCGACCGGGCGGCTGTCGTCGACCGACCCGAACCTGCAGAACATCCCGGTGCGCACCGACGAGGGCCGGGCCATCCGCCGGGGCTTCGTGGTCGGCGAGGGCTACGAGGCGCTGCTGACGGCCGACTACAGCCAGATCGAGCTGCGGGTGATGGCGCACCTCTCGGAGGACGAGGGCCTGATCGAGGCGTTCACCTCCGGCGAGGACCTGCACACCACGGCCGCCTCGCAGGTCTTCGGGGTGCCCAAGGAGCGGGTGGACCCGGAGATGCGCCGCAAGATCAAGGCCATGTCGTACGGACTGGCCTACGGCCTGTCGGCGTTCGGCCTCTCGCAGCAGCTGGGCATCACGGCCGACGAGGCGCGCCGGCTGATGGACGCCTACTTCGAGCGCTTCGGCGGGGTCAGCGACTATCTGCACCGGGTGGTGGAGGAGGCGCGGGCCACCGGTTACACCTCCACCATCCTCGGCCGCCGCCGCTATCTGCCGGATCTCAACAGCGACAACCGGCAGCGCCGCGAGATGGCCGAGCGGATGGCGCTCAATGCCCCGATCCAGGGCACCGCCGCGGACATCGTGAAGATCGCGATGCTGAAGGTGGACCGGGCGCTGACCGGGGCGGAGCTGCGCTCGCGGATGCTGCTCCAGGTGCACGACGAGATCGTGCTGGAGGTCGCCCCGGGCGAGCGGGAGCGGGTGGAGGAACTGGTACGGCGCGAGATGGCCGGGGCGGTCCGGCTGCGGGCGCCGCTGGACGTGTCCGTCGGATCCGGGGGGAACTGGGAGGAGGCCGCTCACTGAGCGGTTCCGGGCCGGGGCCGGCCGCGGAAGACCGCCCGTTCGTCCGGCCGCGGTGGACGGTGGTGAACATCCGGTGGAACGGCCGTGCCCATTGGGGCACGGTGGCGGGATGTGGTGGATCGGGTGCCGAACTTGCCGTAACGTCACGACCGTTGCCGCCCCCGGGGGATCGCGGGAGACGCGCGGTGAGGCGGAACGGCCGGCGGGGCGGGGCGCAGGCGAGGAAGCACGAGCACACGGCGAGCAGGACGCGCCGTCGGCGTGGTGACACGGGACAACGGAACAGCAGCGTGGAGGGGTCTGTCAGATGTCGGCTCGTCTCGGGGGCAGGGTCCGGAGGGGCGTGACCAGCACCGCGATCGCGGCGGCGGCGATGGCCGCGCTCACCGCGTCGCAGGGGCCCGGTCTGGAGTTCGCCCAGCCCGGCGGCAGGGACAACACCTCCTCCCCGGAACTGCCCGATCTTCCCGCCGACGGCGACTCCCCGTACCACACAGAGCTTCCGCCGCTGGTCAAGCCGGACAGGCCCGATTCCTCCAACACCCTGCCGGGGGACACCGGCGCCGCCGAGGCGGGCATACCCGCCACCGTCCTGGCCGCCTACAAGAAGGCGGAGCGGACGCTGAACGCCGAGCGGCCCGGCTGCAATCTGCCCTGGCAGCTCCTCGCCGCGATAGGCAAGGTGGAGTCCGGCCAGGCCCGCGGCGGGGCGGTGGACTCCGGGGGCACCACCCTCAAGCCGATCCTGGGCCCCGCCCTCAACGGTGTGGGCTTCGCGCACATCTCCGACACCGACAACGGCGCGCACGACGGCGACACCCGGTACGACCGGGCTGTCGGACCGATGCAGTTCATCCCGTCCACCTGGAAGAACTGGAGCGCGGACGGCAACGGCGACGGCCGCGAGGACCCCAACAACATCTACGACGCCGCGCTCGCCGCGGGGCGCTACCTGTGCGCCAACGACCGGGACCTGTCCAGCCCGGGGGACCTGGAGCAGGCCGTTCTCAGCTACAACCGCTCCCGGGAGTACCTGCGCACGGTGCTGTCCTGGCTGGAGTTCTACCGCAAGGGCGTCCACGAGGTGCCCGACGGCGAGGGCGTGCTGCCGGTGACCCCCGGCGCGGGCAACGAGCGCCGGCCCGCCCGGCCGTCCTCCGAGCCGGTCACCGACTCCACCTCCCGCCCGCAGGCCGATCCGGGCGGCTCGAAGCGCGGCGGGGACGAGGACGGCAAGGACCCGGGGTCCGGCGAGGGCACCACCGCGCCCAGGCCCGGAGTCACCGAAGAGGGCAGCGTCGAACCCGTCAAGCCCACCAAGCCCGGTACGACCGACCCGGGTGAGCCGACGGACCCCGGTACGACCGACCCGGGTGAGCCGACGGACCCCGGTACGACCGACCCGGGTGAGCCGACCGACCCCGGTACGACCGACCCGGGTGAGCCGACCGATCCCGGTGAGCCCACCGAGCCGCCCGTCTGCCCGGTGGAGCCGGAGCCCACGCCCACCGAGCCCGGCGAGCCCTCCGGGACTCCCACTCCCACTCCCACCGGGAACGCCGAGGGCGGCGAGAACGGTGAGGACGGGAAGGACGGCGAGGAGGAGTCCGGCGATCCAGGGGAGCCGGAGGAAGACCCCTGCGGCGAGGGCGGGGAGGACGAGGAGGACGGCGAGGGCGAGGAGGAGGACGGCGAGGAGGACGGTGCCGGCGAGCCGGCCCCCACGCCCACCCCGTCCACCAGCCTCTCCGCCTCCGGACGCCCGGACTGACGGCCGTCCCCGCGCGTCAGCGGGCCCGGCCCGTCCCGCCGCGTGCCGCGGCCGCCGTACGCCGGGTCGGTTCCGCCGTCGCCGGGTCCTCGGGCCAGGGATGCCTGGGATAGCGGCCGCGCAGCTCGGCCCGCACCGAGCGGTAGCCGTCGCGCCAGAACGACGCCAGGTCCGCCGTCACCGCGGCGGGCCGCCCGGCGGGTGACAGCAGATGCACCAGCAGCGGTACCCGCCCTCCGGCCAGCCGAGGCGCCTCACGCCAGCCGAACAGTTCCTGCAGCTTGACCGCCAGCACCGGCCGCTCACCGCCGTAGTCCACCCGGATCCGTGACCCGGAGGGCACCTCGATCCGTTCCGGCGCCAGCTCCTCCAGCCGGGTGGCCTCACCGGTGGCCCACGGCAGCAGGGCGGTCAGCAGCCGCCCGGCGTCCGCCCGTGCCAGATCGTCCCGCCGCCGGGCCGCTCCCAGCACCGGGCCCAGCCACTCCTCCGCCCGGGCCAGCAGTGCCGCGTCCGACATGTCGGGCCAGGGTTCGCCCAGCTCCCGGTGGAGGAAGGCCAGCCGCTGCCGCAGCGAGAGCGCCTCGCGGGTCCAGCGCAGCAGCCCCGGTCCCTCGCTCCGGAGCCCGTCCAGCAGCGCCGCCCGCACCAGCGCGGGGTCCGGCCGCTCCAGCGGGGCGGCGGCCAGTTCGACCGCGCCCAGCCGTGCCACCCGCCGGGCGATGACATCCCCGGCGCCGCGCCGCGGTGCCGACCACCGGACCTCCTCGTCCTCGGAGTACAGCGCCCCGGCGGCCCGGCGCGCGGTGTCCTCGTCGATCACCGCGGCCAGCCGTACCCGGGCGGAGGCCGAGCCCACCGGCCGGTCCGCGGCGGCGACCGCCAGCCAGGGAACGTCGCGCAGCCCGGAGTCGGGGGCGGTCTCCGCCCGGGTTCCGGAGACCATCAGATACGTACGCTCGCCGCGGGAGCGTGCCACCCGCTCGGGGTAGGCCAGCGCCACCATCAGCCCCGCGGCCGTGTCGTCCGGCGTCTCCGCCCCTGTCGCGGTCTCCGCCGGTCCGGCCCCGCCCGTCCCGGGCAGGGCGTCCACCAGCCGGCGTGTCTCCCGGCGCCAGCGGGCGGTGTACCCGTCCCCGCCGCCCCGGCCGCGGCGCGCGGCACGCCAGACGGCCGCGACCTCGGTGCCGTACTCCCGGGGCGGCTCCTCGCTCAGCAGCGCCACCACCTCCGCCGCGCGCCGCGCCCCCACCAGGGGCGCGCCGTCCAGCAGGGCGCGGGCCAGCCGGGGGTGCAGACCCATCGCGGCCATCCGCCTGCCGCGTCCGGTGGCCCGTCCGCCGTCGTCCACGGCGCCGATCGCGCGCAGCACCTCGCGGGCCGCGGCCATCGCCCCGGCCGGCGGCGGGTCCGGCAGGGCCAGACCGCGCGCGTCCGGGTCGCCCCAGCAGGCCGCGCGCAGGGCGAACGCGGTGAGGTCCGCGAGCGCGATCTCGGGGGAGGGGAAGCGCGGCAGCCGCTCGTGCCCGGCCTCGGCCCAGCAGCGGTACACCACGCCCGGCGCCTCGCGTCCGGCCCGGCCCGCGCGCTGTTCGGCCGAGGCCCGCGAGACCCGCACCGTCGTCAGCGCGCCGAGACCGCGGGCATGGTCGGTGCGCGGCTCGCGGGCCAGCCCGGAGTCCACCACCACCCGCACCCCCGGCACCGTCAGGCTGGACTCCGCGACCGCGGTGGCCAGCACCACCCGGCGCCGTCCGGCGGAGCCGGCCAGCACCGCGTCCTGGTCGGCGGCCGGGGCGCGGCCGTGCACCTGGAGCACCTCGGCGTCCGTGCCGGCCCCTGCCGCGCCGTCGGCCCCCAGCAGCGCGGCCACCCGGGCGATCTCCCCGACGCCGGGCAGGAAGCACAGCACATCGCCGTCCTCCTCCCGCAGCGCCCGCCGCACGGTGTCCGCGACGTGGGCGAGCAGGGCCGGGTCCACCCGCATGCCGTGCGCGGGGCGCACCGGCCGGGTGCCGCCGGGAGGCGCCCACACCGTCCGCACGGGGTGGGTCACGCCGGGGGCCGCCACCACCGGCGCGTCCAGCAGCCGGGCCCAGGCCCCGGTGTCGGTGGTGGCCGAGGCGGCGACCAGGCGCAGCTCCGGCCGCAGCGCGGCCCGCACGTCGAGCAGGAAGGCGGCGGCAGTGTCCGCGTCCAGCTGCCGCTCGTGGCACTCGTCCAGCACCACCGTGTCCACCCCCGGCAGTTCCGGGTCGCGCTGGAGCCGCTGGAGCAGCACTCCGGTGGTGACCACCTCCACCACGCACTCCGGTCCCACCGCCCGCTCCCCGCGCACGGTGAAGCCGACCCGTTCGCCCACCCGCTCGCCCAGCAGCCAGGCCATCCGGCGTGCCGCGCCCCGCACCGCGATACGGCGCGGCTCGGCCACCACCACGCGCCGGACGTCCCCGGTGCTCCGGGTGCTCCCGGCGCCGGGGGAGACCAGTCCGGCCAGGGCGAGCGGCACCAGTGTGGTCTTGCCCGTGCCCGGCGGCGCGGACAGCACGGCCGCCCCGCGGGTGGTCAGCGCGTCCGCCAGGGCGGGCAGGACGGAGCGCACGGGCAGCCGGTCGAGGGCGTCGGTCCGCAGGGGCATGCCGCCATTCTGTCCCGTCGTCCCGCCCCGCCGGCGCGGCGTCCCCGGGCTCCGCGGGGCTCAGCCGCGCTCGCAGACGAAGACCGCCGTGCCCGGGATCAGCCGCCCGCGCAGCGGCGACCAGCCGCCCCACTCCTGCCGGTTGTCCGCGGGCCACTCCGGTTCCACCAGGTCCACCAGCCGGAAGCCGGCGGCGACCAGGTCGCGCACCCGGTCGCCGAGGGTGCGGTGGTGCTCGACGTAGACCGCCCGCCCGCGGTCGTCCTGCTCCACGTAGGGGGTGCGGTCGAAGTAGGAGGAGGTGACCGTCAGGCCCTCCGGCCCGGGCTCGTCGGGAAAGGCCCAGCGGATCGGGTGGGTCACCGAGAACACCCACCGGGCGCCCGGCCGCAGGACACGGTGCACCTCGCGCAGCACCCGCACCGGGTCGGCGACGAAGGGCAGCGCACCGTAGGAGGAGCACGCCAGGTCGAAGGAGCCGGCGGCGAACGGGAGGGCCCCCGCGTCCGCCTGGACCAGCGGGAAGAGCGGTCCGGCGCCCGGGCCGGCCGGCAGCGCGTGCCGCAGCTGCCGGTGGGAGATGTCCAGCGCCACCGGCCGCGCGCCCCGCGCCGCCAGCCAGCGCGAGCACTGGGCCGCCCCGGCGCCGATCTCCAGCACGGACCGCCCGGCCAGCTCCGCCACCGGGCCCAGCAGTCCGGCCCGCTCCTCGTCCAGCCCCTCCGGGCCCCACACGAAGCGGCCGCCGCCGGCGGTGCCGCCGAGGAAGGCGCCGTGCTCGCGCTGGTAGTCGTCGGCGTTCCGGTCCCACCAGCTCCGGCTCGCCCTGCTGCTCTCCGTCCCGTCCGCGTGACGGCGTGCGGCCCGGGGCTCGCTCTCCTGGTTCATGCCGCGCCCATGGCGTTCGTGCCCGTCGTTCGTGCCGGCGTTCATGGCTGGTCCGTGCCGCCCGTCGTCGTGGCCTGTGCGGTGGGGTGCGCCGCCCGGAGACCGGCGGAATCGGTGCGGAACCGGGGGGACCGGCCGTGAGACGCGGCGACATGTGCCGGATATGGGGGGTAAGTCCAGCGTGTACTCGTTCGCGCATTGACCATGCCCGGCTGCCCCCGTATGCTACAAGTTGCGCTGCGGGCCTGCGCGCCTCAGACGGAGCAGGTCGCGCTCGTATCTGTTGTATGTCCCCTCGGTTGTCGAGGCGCCGGTGATTTCCTCGGAGATCTGTGCAGGTGCCTCCCAGGCTGTCCGGCTTCGGCAGTGCGATAAGGGCTCACGGCGTGGCAGTACCTACGATTTCAATGTCCGTACCGGAGCCCTTTTCCACATGACGAGCAGCACCGAGACCACCGTGACCACCCCGCAGGTTGCGGTTAACGACATCGGTTCCGAGGAAGCCTTCCTCGCCGCGATCGACGAGACGATCAAGTACTTCAACGACGGCGACATCGTCGACGGCGTCATCGTGAAGGTCGACCGGGACGAGGTCCTGCTCGACATCGGTTACAAGACCGAAGGCGTCATCCCTTCCCGAGAGCTGTCGATCAAGCACGACGTCGACCCGAACGAGGTCGTCGCCGTCGGTGACGAGATCGAGGCCCTGGTCCTCCAGAAGGAGGACAAGGAGGGCCGCCTGATCCTCTCGAAGAAGCGCGCCCAGTACGAGCGCGCCTGGGGCACCATCGAGAAGATCAAGGAAGAGGACGGCATCGTCACCGGTACCGTCATCGAGGTCGTCAAGGGCGGCCTGATCCTCGACATCGGCCTCCGCGGCTTCCTCCCGGCCTCCCTGGTGGAGATGCGCCGGGTCCGCGACCTCCAGCCCTACGTGGGCAAGGAGCTCGAGGCGAAGATCATCGAGCTGGACAAGAACCGCAACAACGTGGTTCTGTCCCGCCGTGCCTGGCTGGAGCAGACCCAGTCCGAGGTCCGCCAGACCTTCCTCACCACCCTGCAGAAGGGCCAGGTGCGGTCCGGCGTCGTCTCCTCGATCGTCAACTTCGGCGCCTTCGTGGACCTGGGCGGCGTGGACGGTCTGGTCCACGTCTCCGAGCTGTCCTGGAAGCACATCGACCACCCGTCCGAGGTGGTCGAGGTCGGCCAGGAGGTCACGGTCGAGGTCCTGGACGTCGACATGGACCGCGAGCGGGTCTCCCTGTCGCTGAAGGCGACGCAGGAGGACCCGTGGCAGCAGTTCGCCCGGACCCACCAGATCGGCCAGGTCGTCCCCGGCAAGGTCACCAAGCTGGTGCCGTTCGGCGCGTTCGTCCGGGTCGACGAGGGCATCGAGGGCCTGGTCCACATCTCCGAGCTGGCCGAGCGTCACGTGGAGATTCCCGAGCAGGTCGTCCAGGTCAACGACGAGATCTTCGTCAAGGTCATCGACATCGACCTGGAGCGCCGCCGGATCAGCCTCTCGCTGAAGCAGGCCAACGAGTCCTTCGGGGCCGACCCGATGGCGGTCGAGTTCGACCCGACCCTGTACGGCATGGCCGCGTCCTACGACGACCAGGGCAACTACATCTACCCCGAGGGCTTCGACCCGGAGGCCAACGACTGGCTGCCGGGCTACGAGAAGCAGCGCGAGGAGTGGGAGCGCCAGTACGCCGAGGCGCAGCAGCGCTTCGAGCAGCACCAGGCGCAGGTGCTCAAGTCCCGCGAGGCCGACGCGCAGGCGGAGGCCGAGGGGACCAGTGGCGGTGGCGGCGGTGCCGCCGGCGGCCAGCAGGGCGGCGGCGGTGGCGGCGGCGGCTCGTACTCCTCGGAGTCGGGCGACAACTCCGGTGCCCTCGCCTCGGACGAGGCCCTGGCGGCCCTCCGCGAGAAGCTCGCGGGCGGCCAGAGCTGACCCGAGGGCACGGCGCCTGACCGGGCAGCACCGGGACGGACGCCGAACAAGCGCCGAACAAGCAGGGCCCCCTCCCCGGCCGGGGAGGGGGCCCTGCGGTGTGCTCGGGGCCGGACGTGGCACCATACGTGATCATCCGGCGGTGGTTCCCGGCCGTCCGGCCGGGCAGGCGGCGCACCTCCCCGCGGACCCCCGGGGCCCCCTGGGGCACCCGCGGGCGGGAATGCGCCTTCGGTGCCCGGTGTTACCGGCAGACAGGAGCGACACGGAGGGGCGTCAGTGCTGGATCCGCAGAAGCTGTACGAGTGGGATTCCGAAGGGCTGAAGGAGAGCGAGGCAGCCGGCGGCGGGCCGGGCAGCGCCGGGCTCGTCATGCTTTACCACTTCGAGGGCTTCATCGACGCCGGGGAGACCGGCGGCCAGATCACCGAGCTGCTGCTGGGCCACCGGCCGCATCCGACCGTCGCCCGTTTCGACGTGGACCGGCTCGTCGACTACCGGGCCCGTCGCCCGGTGATGACCTTCCGGCGTGACCACTGGGCGTCCTACGAGACGCCCCGGCTGGAGCTGAGCCTGCTGCGGGACGCCACCGGCACTCCCTTCCTGCTGCTCACGGGCCCCGAGCCGGATGTGGAGTGGGAGCGGTTCACCGCGGCGGTGCGCCAGATCACCGAGCGGCTCGGTGTACGGCTCGCGGTGACCTTCCACGGCATCCCCATGGGGGTCCCCCACACCCGGCCCGTCGGTCTCACGCCGCACGGCAACCGCACCGATCTGACACCCGCCCGGCCCAGTCCCTTCGACGAGGCCCAGGTCCCGGGCAGCGCGGCCGCGCTGCTGGAGCTGCGGCTGGCCGAGGCGGGCCACGACGTGCTGGGCTTCGCCGCGCACGTTCCGCACTATCTGGCCCGCTCCGCCTACCCCGACGCCGCCCTGGCCGTCGTCGAGTCGATCACCGCGGCCACCGGTCTGGTCCTGCCCGAGGTCACCCACGCGCTGCGCACCGAGGCACACCGGGTGCGTGACGAGATCGAGCGGCAGCTGGCGGCGGGGGACGACGAGCTGGTCGCGGTCGTGAGGGGGCTGGAGCAGCAGTACGACGCCATAGTCGGCGCCGAGACCCGCGGCAACCTGGTGGCCGAGCCCATGGAGCTGCCGTCCGCCGAGGAACTCGGCGAGGTCTTCGAACGCTTCCTCGCCGAACACGAGGGCGGCGGAGGCGGCGAGGACGGTGCCGGCCCGGCCGGCGGAGACGCCCCCGGCACCTGATCGCGCCGCGCGCCGGTCCGCCGACCTGCTCCGATAGGCTGGACGGCGGTCGCGGCCGGGAGGATTTCCGTCCCGCTGCGCGAGGCCCCGCCGCGGGACGCGGGGGAGTCGACCGGACACCGAGCGGGTGGAGGCGTGAGCATGCTCTCCGTGGGGCTGACAGGCGGGATCGGCGCGGGCAAGAGTGAGGTGTCCCGGCTGCTCGGCGAGCACGGAGCGGTGATCATCGACGCCGACCGGATCGCCCGTGAAGTCGTGGCGCCCGGCACCGAGGGGCTCGCCGCCGTGGTGGCCGAGTTCGGCGAGGAGTTCCTCACCGCGGAGGGCGCGCTGGACCGTCCCCGGCTGGGCTCCGTCGTCTTCGGCGACCCGGAGCGGCTGAAGGCCCTCAACGCGATCGTCCACCCCCTGGTCGGGGCCCGTTCCGCCGAACTCCAGCGGGCGGCGGCCGAGGACGCGGTCGTCGTCCACGACGTGCCGCTGCTGGTCGAGAACGACCTGATGTCCCGCTACGACGTGGTGGTGGTCGTCGACGTCTCGCCCGGCACCCAGCTCGACCGCCTGGTGCGGCTGCGCGGCATGACCGAGGCGGACGCCCGCAGCCGGATGGCAGCCCAGGCCACGCGCGAGCGGCGGCTGGCGGCCGCGGACATCGTCATCGACAACGACGGCTCGCCGGAGGAACTCCGGGAGCGGGTCGCGCAGGTGTGGCGGCGGCTGAGCGAGCGGGCCCGGGCGGCTTGACCGCTCCCCGGCCCGGGAAGACTCACCCGGACAGGGGAATACGACCGCGTGGCGGAACGTTCCCGTGGCGGTACACCACGGTGTCCGCGGCGTCCGGGGTACTCCCGCGGCGCTCCGGAACCACAACCCGTACCCGAGGACCGGTGATCCCGCGGATGTGACGCGCCCGGACGTGTCACGCCAGGCATGCGGCCGATCCCGGGCGAGGAGGCGCCGACGTGCCCGAGACCACGCCAGAGACCCATGTCATCCAGTACCGTGCCGCCGAGCAGCTGCTGGCCGCCCGCGACCCCAGGGGCGCGCTGAAGCTCCTGGAGTCGGTGGTCAGCGCCTTCCCGGAGAAGACCTCCGTCCGGCTGCTGCGCGCCCGGGCCTTCTTCCTCAGCGCCCAGCTGCGCGCCGCCGAGGAGGAGTTCCAGCTCGTCCTGGAGCGCGAGCCGGACAACTCCTTCGCGCACTTCGCCCTCGGCCGCACCCTGCAGCGCACGGGCCGGGAGGACGAGGCGCTGCGGCACTTCCGGCTGGCGGCGGCGCTGGACCCGCGACCGGACTTCTGGGAAGCCGCCCGGTTCGGCGACCGCGCGGCCTGAACCGCGCCCTTCCACCACCGGGCACCTGACGGTGCCGCGCCCGCCGTGACGGTCCCCGTCCGGCGGGCGCGGCACGTGCGCGCCTCCCGGACGGCGGTCCGCCACCGGCGGGCGCGGCACCCGGTCAGTGCCCTTCCGCCGCCCAGGGCGCGGGCAGCCCCAGGGAGCCGGTCATGAAGAACGCCCCCTCCGCCCACTGGCCGGGCACCGGGGAGTGCGGCAGCTGGGTACCGGCGGCGGCGACGTCCACCTCGATCCCGCCGATGGTCCGCACCCTGATCCGGTGGAACACCTCGCCGGTGAGCTCGCTCTCGGCGCGCTCGGTGGCCACCACCTCGCCCGCGAACAGCGCGTGCGGGCTCGGCGCCCACTCCGGACCGGCACCGTCCGGGCGGAACAGCCCGGCCGGAATGAGGAAGTCCGTCGCGAACTTCGGCTCACGGTCGCCCTGCGCCGCGTCGTACGCCGCCTCGTCCGGGTGCAGCGCTATCCGCTCGGCGAGCGCGCTCAGCCGCAGCGTCCCCTCGGTGGGCGCGCCGCCGGGGGAGCGGCCCAGGGCGCGCAGCTCCGCGCGGTCGGTCAGTTCCACCGGCAGCGGGCACAGCATCTCGCCGCCCGGGCCGTCCAGGAGCTCCACATGTGCCGTGCCGTCCGGCGCCAGGGCGATCCCGCGCACCGGGACCGGCGCGCCCCGCGGCACCAGGGCGGGCAGCGCGTACGTCAGCGCCCCCTCCCGGTCGGTCTCCAGTTCCACGCGCGCGCCGCCCGCGCCCGTCCACACCACCCTGGTCAGGCCCGTGCCGACGGGCTCCGCCCGTCCCAGCCCGTGCAGCCGCCGCAGCAGGCCGGCGTACTTCTCCCGGTCGCGCACCTCGAGCCCGATGGTGCCGAAGTGGCTGGTCAAGGCAGAACACCCCCGTTGACGCCCGTTGACGACGAGTACTGTGACGGGCACAACCGTCCTCCGCCCGCGGTCGGAGGGCAACCGGGTTTTCCGGGGCCCGGAGGCGGCAGTATTGGCATGGGCAGGGCGCCGCCCCGCCGTACCGCCGACCCCAGGACCGCCACGTGACACCCCGACACCGCCGCCGCGGAATGGTTCCGCCCGCCGCCCTCGCACTGGCCGCCGCCCTCGCCCTGACCGGCTGCGAGACCCTCGGAGCGGAGGACTCCTCCGCTGTTCCGTCCCCCTCCGCCGGGGACGGCGGGGCGGTCAGCCCGCTGGAGAACGAGGAGGGCACCGGGCCGGGACTCGCGCCCCTCGACTCCGGGGCGGAGCGGGAGGAGGCGCGGAGGATCATCGGGGAGCTGGCGACCAAGGGGCGCGGGCCGAAGACCGGCTACGACCGGGAGGAGTTCGGGTACGCCTGGAAGGACTCCGCCGACGGGGTGCCGCTGGCGCGCAACGGCTGCGACACCCGCAACGACCTGCTGAAGCGCGACGGCCGGGAGCTGCGCTTCCGTTCCGGCTCCGACTGTGTGGTGGTCTCCATGACGCTGGCCGACCCGTACACCGGGAAGACCATCGAGTGGCGCAAGCAGGACGCCAACGAGGTGCAGGTCGACCACGTCGTTCCGCTGTCGTACGCCTGGCAGCTGGGCGCCTCCCGCTGGCCGGAGGACCGGCGCGAGCGGTTCGCCAACGACCCGCTGAACCTGCTGCCCGTGGACGGGGCGGCCAACAGCCGCAAGAGCGACTCCGGACCGGCCGCCTGGCTGCCGCCGAACAGGCAGGTCCGCTGCGCCTACGCGGTGCGCTTCGCGCAGGTCGCGCTCGAGTACGAACTGCCGGTGACGGCGGCGGACCGGACGGCGATGCTGCGGCAGTGCGGGGGCTGAGCGGCCTCGCCCCGGACAGGGCGTGTCCCCGGGCCGCCGTCTTCCCGGCGGGCTCCGGAGGAGGACGGTCCGTCAGGGAGTTCCGGGCGGCGCCGGGTAACCGCACAGCCGGCGGCAGACCACGGACCGGGTGGCGCCGGTGCCCCGGGCGGTCACCGGCCGCGGACGGCCGCCGGGCCGCCTCTCACGCGCCGGTCGGCACCGTACCCGGCTCGGCCGTCGCCGGAGCGACTCGTTGAGACAGCACAGCCGGGGGGCGGGGGACGGGAAGGGGGAGCGGGGGGTTGGCAGCACCCTCACACCGTATCGGCCCCGCCCTGTCCCCGACACGCCGTTGTGAGTACCCGCACACCGGCGGGGCCCGCCGGAGGGCGGGCGGCGTGGCGATCGGGGAGGGGACCGCCACGCCGCCGTGTCACCGGCTGCCGGACGGGGCCGGGAAACGGGCAGGAACCGATCCCGGAATCCGCCGGGCCGCCGGAGTCCTCACCGGCACTGCTCGGGACGGCGGGTGCCGTGCGGTGGACGGGCCGCCTGCCGTGTCGCGTGCCCGGCGGCCGGGACGGGGCCCGCCGTACGGGCGCGGGAGCCGGGCGGTCGTGGCTCCGGCAATGCCGGCTCGGAAAGGAGTGGACCGACCATTGCTGTCCCTTCCTCGGGACCGTGGGAATCGTCCGGGCGTGCTGGGCCCGCGGTACGCGCATCCGTGGCGATCGGTGACGATCGGTATGGAGTATGGGCCCGGGACGGGGGAGCGTCAATGCGTTCTTCCGGAATTTTTCCGGTAGCCAAAAAGCGAAATGGGCCGGGTGGAAACGTTCTGAAAAGCGGTTACCGGATGTCAGAAAAGGGCTCTCCGTCGGGTGTTGGGAAGTTCCCGGAAGAAGCTCCGGAAGGCTTCCGGTAAGGAGCGAGGCGCATTGCCGCGACCGGTACGGGCCGCTCCCGGTGGGCCGGGCGGTCAGCCCGCGGCCTGGGCCGCCGAGCGCGCCTCGCTCGGGCGGACGATCACGAAGCCCTGGCCGTCCAGCCTGAGCTGCACCGCCTCGCCGGAGCCGCCGCGGATCATCGAACCGAAACTCTGCGAACGGTGCAGGGATGTCTGGAGCTGCGCGCTCCAGCCGACGACCGCGTCGGCGTCGACGAAGACCGGCTGCTGCGGGTCCACGGGGATGACGATGGGGCTGCCCTCACAGATCACGCCCAGCTTGCCCTGTCCGGTGAAGACGCTGTTGAACAGGCCGCCGCCGACCATGCCCGCGCCCTTGACGACCTTTATCTCGTAACCGAGGCCCGCGTCGAAGCACAGGACGTTGCGCCCGTTGACGGTGAGGCTGTCACCGGGGTCGAAGTCGATGATGAAACAGTTGGCGGCCTCGTGGGCGAACCACGCCTCCCCCTGGCCGCGGACGGCCATCAGGGCCAGCCCCTCCCCGGTGACCGACCGCTTGATGAAGTTCCCCACGCCCTGGCCCTTCTTCTCGAAGGCCAGATTGCCGCGGAAGGCGATCATGGCCCCCTGCCGGGCGTAGCACTCGCCGTTCACCACGTACCGGATCGACTTGGGGTTCTGCAGGGTCATACCGGGGGCGGTGGCGGGCCGGACGGTGTTCTCGGAGGCGAAGATGTCGCTGCGCATGGCAGGTATGCTCCCCGCTCCTCCGCCGCACGCCAAGGCACCGCGCGCGGCGGAGGACGGGCGGGACGCCTCGATCGGCCGGGCGCGGGACCCGCCGGAGGGTCGCGCCCTCCCCGGCAGGGGCACTCCTCCTCGCCCGGACACGGCCGGAAGGGAGCTGCGGCCCGGAGGACGGGGCTAGGGGAATCACCCGGTGGACGACACCCCCACAGGAGCCCGCCGCCCTGTCCACCCCGCGGGCCACCGCCGATCCCCGCCGGCCTCCACCGAAGACGCCGGGGACCTGTCGCGCCCGGCGGCACCCGTTCCGTGGACGGCGCCGGCCCGCGGCCCGGCCGGCCGGAGGAGCACAGGGCGTCCGTGGCACGACCGCCGGCCGGGACGGAGCAGCGCGCCGACTTCCGTTCCGTGCGTCCGGCCTGGCCGAGCGGGCTGCCGGTGGCGGTGCGGACCGCATGGCAGCGGGGCCTGCCGCTAGCGTGGCCCCATGACGACAGAACCCGGGACGACGGGGTCCACCGCGACCGCCGAGGTGTGTGCCGACGAGGTGGGGGTGGTGCGGACGGCCTACGCGCCCGACCCGGACGGCGATCCGGACCCCGGTGAGATCGTGTGGACCTGGGTGCCCTACGAGGAGCTGGACGGGCGGGGCAAGGACCGCCCCGTCCTGGTCGTGGCGCGGGAGCCGGCCGGCACCCTGCTGGCCGTACAGCTCTCCAGCAGGCCCCGGGACGGAAGGCGGGAGTGGGTGCCGCTCGGCTCCGGCCCCTGGGACCGCTCCGGACGGGAGTCGTGGGTGGACCTGGACCGGGTGTTGCGGATCCATCCGGAGGGAATGCGGCGCGAGGCGTGCGCGCTGGACCGGGCCAGGTTCAACCGGGTCGTGCACAGCCTCCGGCTGCGGTACGGCTGGCACTGATCGCACCGGTCACACCCGCACCACCACACCACCGCAACACGCAGAGCACACCGCGTACCGCCGAGGAGGCCAACGATGGACGGACAGCTCAGCCCCATGCCCGAGGACTGGCAGCGCGCCCTGGCGATCGTCGCCCATCCGGACGATCTGGAGTACGGAGCGGCCGCCGCCATCGCCCGGTGGACCACCGCCGGGCGGGAGATCGCCTATCTGCTGGTGACCCGCGGCGAGGCCGGGATCGACACCATGGACCCGGTCGAGGCGGCACGGGTGCGGGAGGCCGAGCAGCGGTCGAGCGCGGCCGTGGTGGGGGTGGAGGCGGTGGAGTTCCTGGACCACCGGGACGGGGTGATCGAGGAGGGCGTCGCGCTCCGCCGGGACCTGGCCGCCGCGATCCGCCGCCACCGGCCCGAGCTGGTGATCACCCTCAACCACCACGAGACCTGGGGTCCGGGCTTCTGGAACACCCCTGACCACCGGGCCGTCGGGCGTGCCACCCTGGACGCGGCCGGGGACGCGGGCAACCGCTGGATCTTCACCGATCTGGCCGACGAGGGGCTGACGCCCTGGGACGGGGTGCGCTGGGTGGCGGTCGCCGGTTCGCCGGAGGCGACGCACGCCGTGGAGGTGGGGGAGGAGGACGTGGAGCGGGCCGTCGCCTCGCTCGCCGAGCACCGGGCCTACCTCACGGCGCTCAGCGACGAGGAGCCCGCCGAGTACGCCCGCGGGTTCATCACCGGGATGCTGGAGATGTCCGCCGAACGCACCGGCGGACGGCGGGCCGTGACCTTCCAGGTGTATCCGAGGGGGTGACGGGCCGGCCGCCGCCGTGTCCCTCCCCGGGAGGGAGGCGGACGACCGTCCCGGCCGCGGCGGGTGCCCCGGGGGCGAGGGACCGGCGGCCGGCCGGTGTGGCGCCGTGCGGCGGTGCGCCGGGCCCCGCCCGGCGTGCGGCCGGCTCAACGCGGCGGCGGCCGGCCCCACTCCGCCGTCACCGGCCGGCCGCCGCCGGACGGCGGTGGCGGGTGAGCAGCACGAGTGCGGCGACCGGCAGCAGCAGGGCGGCCGCCGCCGCGTTGAGCCAGCCGTAGCCCGCCTTGGCCATGACCAGGCCGGCGAGCGCGCCGCCCACCCCCGCCGCGGCGTTCATGGCCAGGTCGGAGAGCCCCTGGACGGCCGCGCGGGCGGCCTGCGGCACCGAGTCGGTGAGCAGGGCGGAACCGCCGACCAGCCCGGCGGACCAGCCCAGCCCCAGGAGGAACAGGCCCACCGCGCTGCGGGTGTGGTCGCCGTCCGCCGTGCCGGCCACCAGGGCCGCGCACGCCAGCAGCGCGACGGCGGCCGAGATGACCGGGACCCGGCCCAGCCGGTCGCAGAGCCTGCCCATCAGCGGCGAGAAGGCGTACATGCCCGCGATGTGGCCGCTGATCACCAGACCGATCAGCTCGATGCCCGCGCCGTGGTGGTCCAGGTCGACCGGGGTCATCACCATGATCGAGACCATGGTGGTGTGCGCGCCCGCGATGGTGACCAGAGCCAGCCGGGCGGGTGCCGAGGCGGTGACGGCGGACAGACCGGCGCGCAGTGACCGGGCCCGCGCCGGCTCCGGGGCGGCCGGACCGGCGGCGGCCAGGGCACGGGAGGTGAGCAGGGGGTCCGGCCGCAGCATGGCGAACACCAGCGCGGCGGCCAGCAGGAAGACACCCGCTCCCCACAGGAAGGGGCCCGCGGCCTGCGGAACGCCCAGGCCCGCCACGCTGCGTCCGGCCGGGGCGGCTATGTTCGGGCCGAGGACCGCGCCGATGGTGGTGGCCCACACCACCATGGCGATGGCCCGGCCGCGGTGGTCGGGCTCGGCGAGATCGGCGGCGGCGAAGCGGGCCTGGAGGTTGGCGCAGGAGCCCGCTCCGAAGGCGGCCATGCCCGCCAGCAGCAGCGGGAAGCTGCCGAGCACGGCGGCGAGGACCACCACCCCGCCGCCCGCCGCGCCGACCAGGTAGGCCAGCGTCAGCCCCGCGCGGCGGCCGCGCGCGGCCATCAGGGCGGCCAGCGGCAGGGACAGCACGGCCGTGCCCAGGACCGACGAGGTCATGGCCAGCCCGGCCAGCCCCTCCGAACCGCTGACCTCCTCGGCCAGCACGGCGGCCAGGGCGATGCCGGTTGCCACGCCCAGGCCGCCCAGGACCTGGCTCGCGGCGAGCACGGCGGAGGTGCGGCGGCGCAGCGCGGCCAGTTCGCCCCCGGACGGCACCGGGGAGCCCTTGACGGCGCCCTCGGAGGCGGCGGGGGAGGCGACGGGGACGCCTCCGGCGCCGTCAGCAGCGTCGGCGGTTTGGGGAATGTCGGTCACGATGGGCAGTCTGCCAGGGAGGGCCGGGCGGCGACAGCGGTTTCCGCCCCCGGGCGGAGAGCCCGGGGAGCGTCCGGGGAGACGCTCAGAACAGCGGTGCGGGAAGGACGCCCTCCAGCGCCAGCAGCGCGCGCTTGGTCTCCAGCCCGCCGCCGAAGCCGCCGATCCCGCCACCGCTCTCCACCACGCGGTGACACGGCACCACCACCGGCAGCGGGTTGGCGCCCATGGCCACTCCCACCGCGCGCGCCGCGCCGGGTTCGCCGACCCGGGCGGCCAGGGCCCGGTAGCCGACGGTGGCGCCGTACGGCACCGAGGAGGCCAGCTCCCGCAGCACCCGCTCGTTGAAGCCGGACGTCAGCGACCAGTCCAGGGGGACGGAGAACTCCCGGAGCCCGCCGTGGAAGTACCCGTCCAGCTCCCGGACCGCCCCGGCCAGCACCGCGCCGGCCCGGCCCGCCCCGGTGCCGTCGCGCACCGGGGCGGCACCCAGCCGCGCGGCGAGCCGGGCCAGGGCGCGGTCCGCCGTCCGCCCGTCGGCGTGGAAGACGACGGTCACCAGCCCCCGGCCGGTGGCCGCCAGCAGCAGGGGACCGACCGGGGTGCCGCGCACGGTCCAGACCGGCGGGCCGGTCCCCGCCGCCGCCCCGGTCATGGCACGGTCCTCCGCCGCCTTCTCGGTCATGGCACGAGCCTACGGGCCGGCACCGACGGCTTCCCCGCGGTTTTTCCGCCGTTCCCGCCGTTCCCGCCGTTCCCGCCGTTCGGAGGTTGCCCGCTCAGCCGCCCAGGAGACCGCGGACGAGGCCCCGGATGCCGGCCAGGACGGTGTCCACGGCGTTGTCGGGGGAAACGTCCGCGGCCGGGACCGCGGTGGCCTCCCGGACGACGTCCGGCTTGTCGGAGATGATCCCGTCCACGCCCGCGGCGGTGACCCGGCGGGCCGTCTCCGCGTCGTTCACCGTCCAGGTGAAGACCTCCAGCGGCTTGCCGTGCGGCCCCTTCAGCGCGTGGACACGCCGCACGTACTCCTCGGACAGGGCGGTGTGGGGCGGATTGATCTGGTCGGCGAACCGTGCGTGACGCGGCAGGTCGTCGGCGGCCGGAGTGCCCAGGAAGCCGGTCTTCACGGCCGGGGCCTGCTCGTGGACGGCGCGCACCGAGTCGGCGCCGAAGCTCTGGACGATCAGCCGGTTCCGCACGTGCCGCCGGTCCAGCCAGCCCTCCTCCCGGAGCTGCCGCAGGACGTCCGCCTCGATGCCGGGGTACAGCTCGGGCTTCTTGATCTCCAGCAGCAGGCGCTGGCCGTTGTCCTCCACCCGCCGCAGGAACTGCCGCAGGGTGGGCACCGGCTCGCCCGCGTACCGCGGGGCGAACCAGCTCCCGGCGTCCAGCCGGGCGATCTCGGCGGCGGTGAAGTCCGCGACCTTCCAGGGCGCGCGGTCCGGGAAGACCTCCTCGACGTCGGTGGTCCGGGCCAGCCCGTCGTCGTGGAGCACCACCAGTTCACCGTCCCTGGTGCGCTGCACGTCGTTCTCCACCCACTCGACGCCCAGTTCGTGGGCGGCGTCGACGGCGGCGAGGGTGTTCTCGGGGGCGTACGCGGAGGCGCCGCGGTGCGCGACCGGCACGGGGACCGCCCGTCCGGCGGCGGGCACGGCGCCGGCGGTGTCCTCCGCGGGGGGCACCCGGACGGGGACGGCCTGGACGGGGACGGCGGTGAGGGCGAGCAGGCACAGACCGGCGAGCGGGGCGAGGGTGGCGGGACGTACGGGCACGGGGGCTCCTCAGCTGCTTCGGTGTTATCCGGGTTGTCCGGGTTGTCCGTGGTGTCGGGGTTTTCCGGCTCCGGGGCTTCCGGCGGCCTCGGTGCGCCGGCCCCAGGAACATTCCGGCATCGGGGAACGGATACGTGGGCGGGAGGCGTACAGAACCTGAACGCCGTACGGAAGCCCCCGCCGGTGTCGGCCATCCGACGCGGCCCCGGATGTCAGTACGGAGCCGTACGGTGGTCACATGCGGCCCGTGACCCATATCGAACGCAAGGCGGCGCCCTTCGAGGTCGTCAGCCCCTACCGCCCCAGCGGCGACCAGCCGGCGGCCATCGACGAGCTGGAGAAGCGCGTCGGGGCGGGAGAGAAGGACGTCGTACTGCTCGGCGCCACCGGCACCGGCAAGTCGGCGACGACCGCGTGGATGATCGAGCGGCTCCAGCGGCCGACCCTGGTGATGGCGCCGAACAAGACGCTCGCCGCCCAGCTCGCCAACGAGTTCCGCGAGCTCCTGCCGCACAACGCCGTCGAGTACTTCGTGTCGTACTACGACTACTACCAGCCCGAGGCGTACGTCCCGCAGACCGACACCTACATCGAGAAGGACTCCTCCATCAACGAGGAGGTCGAGCGGCTGCGGCACAGCGCGACCAACTCGCTGCTCACCCGGCGCGACGTCGTGGTGGTCGCCTCCGTCTCCTGCATCTACGGCCTGGGCACCCCGCAGGAGTACGTGGACCGGATGGTGCCGCTGAAGGTCGGCCAGGAGTTCGACCGGGACGCACTGCTGCGCCGCTTCGTCGACATCCAGTACACCCGCAACGACCTCGCGTTCACCCGGGGCACCTTCCGGGTGCGCGGCGACACGATCGAGATCTTCCCGGTCTACGAGGAACTGGCCGTCCGCATCGAGATGTTCGGCGACGAGATCGAGGCCCTCTCCACGCTCCACCCGATCACGGGCGAGGTCGTCTCCGAGGACGAGGAGCTGTACGTCTTCCCCGCCTCCCACTACGTGGCGGGCCCCGAGCGCATGGAGCGGGCCATCGCCGGGATCGAGGCCGAGCTGGCCGAGAGCCTGGCGCGGATGGAGAAGCAGGGCAAGCTGCTGGAGGCCCAGCGGCTGCGCATGCGGACCACCTACGACATCGAGATGATGCGGCAGATCGGCACCTGCTCCGGCATCGAGAACTACTCGCTGCACATCGACGGCCGCGCGAAGGGCTCACCCCCGCACACCCTGCTCGACTACTTCCCCGACGACTTCCTGCTGGTCATCGACGAGTCGCATGTCACCGTCCCGCAGATCGGCGCCATGTACGAGGGCGACGCCTCCCGCAAGCGCACCCTGGTCGACCACGGCTTCCGGCTGCCGTCCGCGATGGACAACCGGCCGCTGAAGTGGGAGGAGTTCCTGGAGCGCATCGGGCAGACGGTCTACCTGTCGGCCACCCCCGGGTCGTACGAGCTGTCCCGCTCCGACGGAGTGGTGGAGCAGATCATCCGCCCCACCGGGCTGGTCGACCCGGAGGTCGTGGTCAAGCCCACCGAGGGGCAGATCGACGATCTGGTGCACGAGATCCGTGTCCGCGCCGAGAAGGACGAGCGCGTCCTGGTCACCACGCTGACCAAGAAGATGGCCGAGGACCTGACCGGGTACTTCGAGGAGCTGGACATCCGGGTCCGCTACCTGCACAGCGACGTGGACACCCTGCGCCGGGTGGAGCTGCTGCGCGAGCTGCGGGCCGGCGAGTACGACGTCCTGGTCGGCATCAACCTGCTGCGCGAGGGCCTGGACCTGCCCGAGGTCTCCCTGGTGGCCATCCTCGACGCGGACAAGGAGGGTTTCCTGCGCTCGGGGACCTCCCTGATCCAGACCATCGGCCGCGCGGCGCGCAACGTCTCCGGCCAGGTGCACATGTACGCCGACAAGGTGACCCCGGCGATGGCCAAGGCCATCGACGAGACCAACCGGCGCCGGGCCCGGCAGATCGCCTACAACGAGGCGCACGGCATCGACCCCCAGCCCCTGCGCAAGAAGATCAACGACATCGTGGCGACGATCGCGCGCGAGGAGCTCGACACCCACGAGCTGCTGGACAGCGGCTACCGCCAGGCGGGCGCGGGCCGGGAGCGCAGAGCCCCGGTGCCGGCGCTGGGCCGCGAGGCGCGCGGGGACGGCGGAGGTCCGGGCGGCGGGGGCGCCGAGCGGCCCACCGACCGGCCGGCCGCCGAGCTGGCCGCGCTGATCGAGGAGATGACCGGGCGGATGCGGGCCGCGGCGGCCGAGCTGAAGTTCGAGGTGGCCGCCCGGCTGCGGGACGAGGTGAGCGAACTGAAGAAGGAACTGCGGCAGATGAAGGAGGCGGGCCTGCGCTGACGGGAAGTGTTGCAAGAGCGACACAAACCCGGAACGCCCGGCCCGGCCCGTCAGCCGCAGTGCATAGGGTTCGTGGCAGCCGTCGGCGACGGCGGTTGGTCACACTGGCTGCAACGCAAAAGGGGAAC